>VGYY01000030.1 GCA_016872815.1 Planctomycetota bacterium | reverse complement strand
CGGCGCGGCGCCTGCTCGACCAGGCGGCGGCGGCGCTCGAGCGCGCCGGCCACCCCGACGAGAAGGCGCTGGCGGCCGAATACCGCCTGCAGTGGGCGACCTTCGCGGCGAGCCGGACGCTGCTGGCGAAGCTGGTGGCCGCCGAGGAGCCGTTGCCGGGATCACGGCGGCGCCGCGCGTTCCTGCGCGATGCGCGGCTGTCGGCGCTGCATCGGCTGGCGCGGAAGGCCGACCTGGCCCGCGTCGCGCGCGAGCAGCTCGCCGATCTCGAGGGGGCTGAGCTCCACGCGCTGACGGCGCGGGCGCACGCGGCGCTGGCGCTCGCCGAGCGCGACCTGGAAGGGGCGGCGAAGCGGGTCGCCGCGGCGCGGCAGGCGTACGCGCGGGTGCAGGCGCCCGGTCATCTCGCGCTCAAGGCGGAGGCGGCGCTGATGCTCGGCCGCGCCGCGCGCGACGGCCGGCTGCTCGAGGAGGCGGAGGAGTTCGCCCGGCGCGCCGGGCACCGGCCGCTGGCGCGGCGCGCGCGCGAACTGCGCCGGCGGGTGCTCCCGGTGCGGACCGGAGACGTGGATGCGGCGGCGCGCCTCGCCTCGCTCGAGCGGCTGATGCGCGTCGCCAAGCGCATCAGCGCTGCCGGCGACGGCGAGGAGTTGCTGAAGCTCCTGCTCGACGACGCGGTCGAGGCGACGCGCGCCGCGCGCGGTTTCCTGATCCTCGCCCGCGGCGGCGACCTGTCGATCCGCTGCGCGCGCAACCTCGACGCCGCCGACATCGAGCGGCCGGAGCTGGCCTTCAGCTCGACCGTGGCGCGGGCGGTCGCCGCCGACGGCAAGTCGGTCCTGCTCGCCGACGTCTCGACCGACGAACGGTGGCGCGATGCGGCCTCGATCTCGCAGCTCAAGCTCCTGTCGGTGCTGTGCGCGCCGATCGGTCGCGAAGGGCGGGTGATCGGCTCGGTCTATCTCGACGAACCGACCCGCATCGACGCGTTCCGGCAGGGCGACCTGCGCTACGTCGAGAACCTGGCCGATTTCGCCGCCATCGCGCTCGAGAAGATCGCGATGAGCGAGCAGGACCGGGCGCAGAAGCAGCAGCTGCTCGAGTCGCAGCAGGAGGTCGCGCGGCTGAACACGCGGCTGCAGGAGGCGGTGCTGGCACAGCGGGAGGAGCTGACCACGGTGCGCGCCTCGCTTGCCCGCGCCCGCGCCGATGCCGGTGACGCGCCGCAATTCGCCGGGATCGTCGCGCAGGGCGCGGCGATGGACGAGGTGCGCCGCCGCATCGAGCGGGTCGCGCGCTCGTCGTTGCCGGTCCTGATCACGGGCGAGAGCGGCACCGGCAAGGAGCTGGTGGCGCGGGCGATCCACGGCGCCGGCGACCGCGCGACCGGGCCGTTCGAGGCCTTCAACTGCGCGACGACGCCGAGCGGCCTGATCGAGAACGAGCTCTTCGGTCATCGCAAGGGCGCGTTCACCGGCGCCGAGTCCGACCAGTCCGGCCTGTTCGAGCGCTGCAACGGCGGCTCGCTCTTCCTCGACGAGGTCGCGGAGGCGCCGGCCGACCTGCAGGCGAAGCTGCTGCGCGTGGTGCAGGACGGCGCGGTGCAGCGGCTCGGCGGCGGACCGACCGTGAAGGTCGATGTGCGCCTGATCGCGGCGACTCACCGGGAGCTGCGGGCGCTGGTGGCGTCCGGGCGGTTCCGCGAGGACCTGCTCTATCGGTTGAACGTGCTGCAGATCGCGCTGCCGCCGCTGCGCGAGCGGCGCGAGGACATCCCGCTGCTGCTCGATCACTTCGTCCGCCGCGAGGCGACCAGGCTCGGCATCGCCCCGCCGCGGTTCACGCCGGCGGCGTGGCGCTGCCTCGTCCAGCACGAGTGGCCCGGCAACGTGCGCGAGCTCGAGCACGCCGTGCAGCGTCTGCTCGTGCTGCACCGCGACGTCGAGGAATTCGGGATCGAGGCGCTGCGCAGCGAGCTGCCGGCGGCCGTGGCGGACGAGCCGCTGCGCACCATCGACCTGCGCCAACACCTCGAGACCGAGGAGCGGACTTTCATCACCGAGGTGCTGGCACGCTGCGGCGGCAACCGCGGCAAGGCAGCGAAGGAACTCGGGATCTCGGAGCGCAACCTCTATCAGCGACTGCAACGGTGGCGGGGGGCCGAGGAGGAGCCAGGCTGAAGCTGTGAGTGTTCGTATTCAGATCTAGGTGGTTTCACCTACAAGAACCCGCGGTGCTCATTTGTGAGTCGCCGCTCCCGGGCAGTCGCCAAAAAAAAGGAAAAAGATGGTCATCGCCGCCCGATCGTGTGCGGCCTAGCATCCGTGCAATCGACGGCGAGCTATCACTCCTGCCCGTTCCGGCGTCGGCGACCTATCCGCACGGCTGGAGTGTGTGACCGATCCACAGCAACCGAAACGAAGCAGCCCAAGCACGCCGCGCGGCTGGCCCGCCGCGCGGCACTGGAAGCCGAACCGCAAATCGAACCGGCAATCGACACGGAGCCGCCACGAAGGCTTGATGCGACGCGCTGGGACATTCTCCGATCGTCTTGATTGCGGCCATCGCGGCACGCTGCCGCGGCGCTGGCTCGCTGCCCTGCTGGCGTTGGCAGCGGTATGGGCGACTGGCGTCAGTGGCGCACTGGCGACGGCGGCTTGGACCGAGATCGCGAAGGCGACCTTCGACGGCGTCTGCGATGGCCCCGGCGATGGCAGGTCGTTCAGCGCGGCGATCGGCTCGTTCACCAGTTCCACTTCGAGCGGAAAGTCGCTGCGGGATGTCGCCCCGGCGTCGGGGATCGCCAAGGAACGGATCGTCCTCAGTGACGCGGCGACGTTCGCCGGCACGACGCTCGGGTTGCGGCTCGGCACGAGTCGTCCCGCCACCAACGGCGCCTGGGTGTCCGTGGTGGTGGAGCCGCTCTCAGACGGCGGCAAGTTCAGCCTCGGCGTCACGGAGAGCGCCGAACCTGACTTCTGCCTGCCTGGCAGCGCCGGTGACGGCGTGACCGTCGATTCCTTCGCGCTCGACTCCGATGACGGCGTCCTGAGCGTCGGCGGCAGCAACGGCGGAATCAAGCTGAAGACCACGCTGAAGAAGGGCACCCGCTACCGCATCGAGATGTCGTTCCGCGAGGTCGGAGTGACCGGCGACAGCGTCGAACTCTGGATCACGAACCTGGCGACGAACGAGGTCGAGTACCTGGCGCAGGCGCTCCCGCTCGGATACCAGCCGGTGCAGGCGCTGACCGTGCGCAAGCACGCCGGCAAGTCGGGCGAGTGGGCGCTCGACGACTTCGTGGTCCTCGCGCCGCCGCAGTGAGCCGCCGTCGCCTCGAGGTCTGGATCACCGGCGGCGGCACGCGCGAGCCGATCGATGCGGTTCGCTGGATCGGCAATGTGTCGACCGGGCGCATGGCGGGGGAACTGGCGCGGGCCGCGGCCGCTCGCGGCCATCGCGTCACGCTGTTCCTGGCGGCGCACGCGCCGGCACCGCGGTCGCGGTCGATCCGCGTGATTCGCTTCGTGACGACGGCCGACCTGGCGGCCGTGCTGCGCGGGCGGCGCCGCAGCCCCGACGCGATCGCCCACGCCGCGGCAGTCTCCGACTACGCGCCGCGACCGCGGCGCGGCAAGGTGCCGAGCGGCGCCGACCGCTGGAGCGTCGAGCTCCGGCCGCTGCCCAAGCTGGCCCCCGGGCTGCGTCGACGCCATCCGCGCGCGATGCTGCTGCTGTTCAAGCTCGAGGCGGGGATCGCGCGCGCGCGACTGTTCGCCCGGGCGGCAGCGACGGCGCGGGCGGCCGGGGCCGACGCGATCTTCGCCAACCGGCTCGAGGAGGTCGGTGCCGAGCATCGCGGCTGGCTGGTCGACCCGTCGGGAGGCGTGCCGCGCGAGGCGTCGACTCGCGCCGCAGCGGCGCGGATGATCGTCCGCGAGTTCGAGTCGCGGGCGGGGAGGCGGCGATGAAACGCAGCAAGGGAAGTGGCAGCGCGGGCGCGAACCCGGCCGGTCCAGCCGAGGTCGCGTCGGCGCCGGCCGTTCGGGTGCTGCTGCTGGTCACCGGTGGGATCGCCGCCTACAAGGCGGCGGACGTCGTCCGCGAGTTGCGCCGCTCCGGCGCGATCGTGCAGGTGGCGATGACGTCCGCGGCGACGCAGTTCGTCGCGCCGATGACGTTCGAGGCGCTCTCCGGTCGCAAGGTGGCGCTCGACCTCCTGCCCGGTGTGACCGACGGTTCGATCGACCACATCCGGCTCGGCCGCGACTGCGAGGTCGCCGCCGTGGTGCCGGCGACGGCGAACTTCATCGCAAGGCTCTGGGCGGGACTGGCTGACGACCTGCCGAGTGCCACCCTGCTGGCGCTGCCGCAGTCGGTACCGCTGTTGCTGGCGCCAGCCATGAACGGCGAGATGTGGGCCCAGCCGACGACGCAGCGCAACCTGCGCGAGCTCGCCGCGATGCATGGGGCGCGCCTGCAGGTGGTGCCACCGGTGGTGAAGGAGCTCGCGTGCGGCGAGATCGGCCAGGGTGGGCTCCCGGAGCCCGGCGTGATCGCGGCGGCGATCCTCCGCCATGCGGGGCGGCGCAACGCGGCACCGGCGTGACGCCGCCGCTGCGGCGCGCGAGGCGCTACAATCCGCCGTCTTTCCGGGATCCGTATCGCCATGAGTCAGGGGCTGCCGTCGATCGAAAAACTGCGCGCGGAGCTGTTCGAGCTCCGGGCCAAGCTCCGTTCGGTCCGGGACTGTCTTTGACGTCCCGACACTGCTGAAGGAGCGGGTCGAGATCGAGCAGCGAATGGCCGGGCCAGGGTTCTGGAACGACGTCTCGAAGAGCCGGCCCGACATCGAGCGCCTCAAGGTCCTGCGCAGCCGCCTCGATCCGCTGACGCGGCTCGAGCGGGAGACGGAGGATCTCGGTGCCACGCTCGAACTCGCCGCGGAGGCCGGCGGCGCCGAATTGCTGCCCGAGGCGGCGGGGCTCGCGCGCAAGCTCTCGGCCGAGATCGAGCGCTTCGACCTCGAGGTCACCTTCTCGGGGAAGTACGACCATCTGAACTGCCACCTGCTGGTGCAGGCCGGCACCGGTGGCACCGAATCGTGCGACTGGGCGCGCATGCTCCTGCGCATGTACACCCGGTACGGCGAACAGAACGGCTACAAGGTCAGCCAGGTCGACTACGTGCCCGACGACGTCTCGGGCGGCGTCCGTTCGGCCACCCTCCAGTTCGACGGCCCCTATGCCTACGGCTGGCTGCGCGC
Source organism: Planctomycetota bacterium (assembly GCA_016872815.1). Taxonomy (GTDB): domain Bacteria; phylum Planctomycetota; class B15-G4; order B15-G4; family SIAN01; genus SIAN01. Next base: position 17,010 of record VGYY01000030.1, on the reverse strand, counting down.
CGAGATCGGCGTGCATCGGCTGATCCGCATCTCGCCGTTCGACGCCAACGCCCGTCGGCAGACCTCGTTCTGCTCGGTCGACGTCTCGCCGCTGATCGACGAGGCGGAGGAACTCGAGATTCCCGAGAGCGATCTCCGCATCGACAAGTTCCGCGCCGGCGGCGCCGGCGGACAGCACGTCAACAAGACCGAATCGGCGGTGCGGGTCACCCATCTGCCGACCGGACTGGTGACGCAGTGCCAGAACGAGCGTTCGCAGCACATGAATCTCGCCACGGCCATGAAGATGCTGAAGGCCAAGCTGCTGCAGCGCGAGGAGGAGAAGCGCGACGCCGAGCTCAAGTCGCTGTCAGGCGAGAAGAGCGACATCGGCTTCGGTCACCAGATCCGCAGCTACACCTTCCAGCCCTACCAGCTGGTGAAGGATCACCGCACCGACCACGAGACCGGCAACGTCGACGCCGTGATGGAGGGCGACATCATCGGCTTCCTCGAGGCCTGGCTGCGGATGAAGAAGAACACCAAGGGCAAGTGATGCCGGCGGCGCGGCGGCGCCGCTGGCGAGACCCGGATGTGACGACGGCGGCGAGCGGCACGCGCAGGCGGCGCACCTCGCCGTGCGACAGGCGACAGGAGGCCGGACGTGGCGGCGAATCGGCGACTCGCGCTGCTCAGCGTGACCGACAAGCGGGGGATCGAGGCGTTCGGCCGCGGCCTGGTCGCCGCCGGCTTCGAGCTGCTGTCGACGGGCGGGACGGCGAAGGCGCTCCGCGCCGCCGGGCTCGCGGTGACCGAGGTGGGCGACTTCACCGGCTTCCCGGAAGTGCTCGGCGGCCGGGTGAAGACGCTGCAGGCGAAGCTGCTCGGCGGCGTCCTCGGGCGCCCCGATCTCGCCTCCGACCGCGCCGACATGGAGCGGCACGCGATCCCGCCGATCGACGTGGTGGCGGTGAACCTCTACCGCTTCGCCGAAGCCGCCGCGAAGTGGCGCGCCGCCGGGCACGGCGTGCGGCCGCTCGACGACGCCGACCTCGCCCACGTGATCGAGGAGATCGACATCGGCGGGCCGACCGTGATCCGCGCCGCGTGCAAGAACGGCGCGCGCGTCGCCGTGGTGGTCGATCCTGACGACTATCCGCGGGTGGTCGCCGAGCTCGCGGCGACCGGGAAGACGTCGACCGCGCTGCGCGGCGAGCTGGTCGCGAAGGCGTTCCGGATCATCGCGCAGTACGACCGCGACATCGCCGCCTTCTGCGACACCTTCGTCGCCCCGCACTCGGCGCCGCGGGCGGCGCTGCCGCCCGACGCCGCCGCCCTCCTGCAGGGCGACCTGCCGGGTTCGCTCGCGCCGCTGGTGGACGCGCCGGTCGATGGGGAGCCGCTGCCGGGCGCCGACGCCAAGCGGCTGCGCTACGGCGAGAATCCGCACCAGAAGGGGTTCGTGGTGCGCGGCCGCGCCCCCGGCGAGGCGAGCGTGCTGCACGGGCAGATCCTCACCGAGCAGAAGGAGCTCTCCTACAACAACTACCTCGACGCCGACTCGGCGCTCGAACTGGTGAAGGAGTTCGCCGCGCCGGCCGCGGTGATCGTCAAGCACAACAACCCGTGCGGCTGCGCCATCGGTGAGACGATCGAGCAGGCGTTCGAGCGCGCCTACGAGGGCGACCCGCTCTCGGCGTTCGGCGGGATCCTCGCGCTCAATCGGCCGCTCGACGAGGCGCTGGCGAAGGTGATCGCCGTGCCGCAGCGCTTCCTCGAAGTGCTGGTGGCGCCCGAGGTGACGCCGGCGGCGCTGGCCGCGCTGCGCGCCGGCGCCGCGTGGGGCAAGAACCTGCGCGTGCTGGCGTGCGGTCCGACCGACGCGCGCACGGCGGTGGCCCCGCACTTCACGGTTCGCTCGATCACCGGCGGCGCGCTGGTGCAGGAGCGCGATCGGCCGCGACCCGTCGAATACGCCTGGAAGACCCGGCGCCTGCCGACCGACGGCGAGCGCAGCGATCTCGAGGTCGCCTGGAAGATCGTCAAGCACGTGCGCAGCAACGCCATCGTGCTGGTGAAGGACGGGCAACTGGTCGGCGCGGGCGCCGGTCAGATGAGCCGGGTCGATTCGGTCGAGATCGCGGTCAGGAAGGCCGGCGAGCGGGCGCGCGGTGCGGCGCTCGGCTCCGACGCCTTCTTCCCGTTCAAGGACGGTCTCGAGGCGGCGGCGCGCGCCGGCGTGACCGCGGTGGCGCAGCCGGGCGGCAGCCGCCGCGACGACGAGGTGATCGCCGCAGCCGATGCGAATGGCGTGGCGATGGCGTTCACCGGCACGCGCCACTTCCGGCACTGAGCGGGCGCGCCGATCGGCGCGGGAAGGAGCGAGGCGATGGAGGCGACGCTGCAGTTGCGCCGGGCCTGGCGCGTCGCGCTCGTGTCCGGCGGGATCGCGCTTGGCGCGCTGGCGGCGCTGGTGCTGCAGCTGTCGCGCGGCGGCGGCTCATCGCTCGAAGAAGGTGGGGAGAACACCGCGCTGTTCGATCCCGAGCTGCGCCGCGAGGCCCTCGCCGAGCTGGTGGCGCGCGGTCAGGGCGTCTGGGACAGCCACCCCGACGCGACGGTCGCCCGCCTGCTGCAGCCGAACCTGAAGGGGCGCGCGCTCGAGGCGATCACGATCGACAGCAACGAGTGGGGGCTGCGCGAGCGGTCCTTCGCGCTGCCGAAACCGGCCGGCACGACGCGCGTCGTGATCCTCGGCGACTCCTTCGTCATGGGTTACGGCGTGAAGGCGGAGGATCGCGTCGGCGTGCACCTCGAGCAGCTGCTGCGCGAGGATGCGGCGGCGGGCGGCGGCAGTGCGGGTGGCGGCGCGGCGGCGCCCGGCCCGATCGAGTGCCTCCATTTCGGCGTCAACACCTGGAACCTGGTCGCCGAGTGCGCGTTCCTGCGCCGCCAGCTGACGCTGGTCCAGCCCGATCTGGTGGTGCAGATCGCGATCCGCAACGACCTCGATGACAACCCGGGCGCACGCGGGATGGGGGCGCTCGGCATGTGGTGGCCACGGGCGCCGGAGCGCGCCGACACTTTCCTCTTCGTCGAGGCGCCGCGCTTCGCGTTCGGCACCAGGGAGAACAACTGGCTCCTGTTCGGCCTCGACTGGGAGAGCCAGTCGCGCTTCGACGAGGCCGGCCGCGAGATCGGCCGCCTCGCGCGGGCGGTCGGCGCGGCCGGCGGCAAGTACCTGCTGTTCAACAGCTACTCGGGGCTGCTCGCCACCGCGCAGGGGTACCTCGCGCGGGAGCTGGCGCCCGAGCAGTCGGTCCCGTTCCCGTCGTCGTTCAACAAGGACGAGCGCTACCGCAACAGCCGGAGCGACGCCCACTGGAACCGCGCCGGCCACGAGCAGGCGGCGCTCTTCCTCCACGAGGTGATCCGCACGCGCGGCCTGCTGCCGAAGTGGCCGCTGCGGGAGCGTCCGGCGGCGGCGGCCGTCGCGGCCGAACTCCTGCCCGAGGCGGAGCGGGAGGTGGCGAAGCCGGCGACGCTGAAGGGGCTGCTCGAGCGGCGCACGATCGCGTCGGCCATCGACTTCCGCCGCATCGACGCCGACGCCGCCGCACAGGTGCACGGCGGCGTCATCCGTGGCGGCCTGCTCTCGGCCTACGCGTCGCTGATCCTCCGCTGCGAGGGGCGGACGCAGCTCGGGATCGCGGGTCGCGGCCTCGGTCGGCGCGAGCTCGATGGAGTCAAGGTCGCGGTCTTCGTCGACGCGACCCAGGTGGGGGTGCTCGAACCGCGGGGGGCCGAGCCGTTCGCGGCGACGTTCGTCGTCCCCCCCGAGCTGGCCGCGAAGACCTTCGTCAGCGTTCGCTTCCAGGCCGACGACTTCGCCTACACGCTGCCCGATCTCCGCACCTGCCAGGTGGCGGTGCTGGCGACGGTGGAGCTGGCGACGCCGTGAGTGGCTCGCGCGCGTCGCCCCGCATGGCGAACCGCGCTTCGCGTCGCGGCGCCGGCGCCGATTCCGGCGGATCCGCCGCCGCCGCGCGAGCTGCGCTCTTCTGCGCCGTGATCGCGAGGATCCCGCGCGGCCGGGTCGCCAGCTACGGCCAGATCGCGGCGTTGGCCGGCCTGCCGCGCCATGCCCGTCACGTGGGGGCGGCGCTGCGCGACCTCGACGACGACGACGCGGTGCCGTGGCACCGCGTCGTCAGCTCCAGCGGCCGCGTGAGTCCGCGCGACGATCCGGCGGCGGGCGCGATCCAGCGCGCGCTGCTCGAGGCGGAAGGCGTGCGCTTCGACGCCCGCGGGCGGATCGACCTGCGGCGGTTCGCGTGGCGGGCCGGCCCGTGAGCGCGGCGACGGGCTAGGTTCCCCGCAGCCCCTTCACTGCCGTCGTCAGGATCGGCAGCACCTCTTCCACGTCGCCGACGATGCCGTAGTCGGCGACCTTGAAGATCGGCGCCTCCTTGTCCTTGTTGATGGCGACGATCGTCTTCGAGGTGCGCATGCCGGCCAGGTGCTGGATGGCGCCGGAGATGCCGCAGGCGAAGTAGAGCTTGGGGGCGACGGTCTTGCCGGTCTGGCCGACCTGCTCGCCGTGGGGGCGCCAGCCGGCGTCGACGACGGCGCGCGAGGCGCCGACGGCGGCGTTCAGCGCCGCGGCCAGCGGCTCGATCAGCCTGGCGAAGGTCTCCGGGGTCTTCAGGCCGCGGCCGCCGGCGACGATGCACTCCGCCTCGGTGAGCTCGATCTTGCCGCCGCCGACGGCGACGCGTTCGATCCGTCGGCCCTGCTTCGCCGGGCCAGCCGCGGGCGCGACGCTCGTCACCGTGCAGCTCGCGCCCTTGCCCCTGGCGGCGGCAAAGACGTTGGGCCGCAGGCTGGCGATGGCGACGGCTCCGCCGAACGCCACGGTCTGCAGCGCCTTGCCGGCGTAGACCGGGCGGCGCGCGGTCAGCTTGCCGCCGGCCGCAGCCAGCGCGATGCAGTCGGCCGCCGGGCTCGAGTCGAGCAGCACGCCGAGCCGCCCGAGCAGGTCACGCGCGAAGCTGGTGGCGCCGAGCAGCACCACCGTGGCGCCCTTCTCCCTGGCCACCGCCGCGAGCGCGGCCGCATACGCCTCGCCGGAGTCGCTGGCGACCGTGCCGCCCTCGAGCGCCACCGCCTCGGTCACGCCGCAATCGCCGAGCGCGGCCGCGGCAGCAGCCGCGCCGGCGCCGATCGTCACGCCGATCACCCTGGCGCCGAGCGCGCCCGCCTGCCGCACCGCCTCGGAGGCGACCTCGTGGGCCACCTTCTTCAGCTTGCCGCCGTCCTGTTCCGCGATCGCGAGGATGCACGCCATGGAGTGAAGAGTCCTTGCTTCAGGTCTCCGTCCGCGAAGGACGGGAGGTCAGATCGTGTCGGATCGGCGAGCGCGAGGCGCTTCGCGCGCCGCTGCGGCGCGCTCGCGGCAGTGTCGCCCGGCTACAGCGCGTGCGCTTCGTCGCGCAGCAACTGCAGCAGCACCGGCACCGCCGCCGCGCCTTCGCCGACGATCTTCCCGGCGGCGCGCTCGGCCGGCAGCTCGAGCGACAGCACGGTCGTGGTGGTCGCGGCCGCGGCTGGAGCCGCCGTCGCGATCACCTTCTTCTTCGCCGCCATGATCCCCTTCATGTTCGGCAGGCGCGGCTCGTTCAGCCCCTTGGCGCAGCTCAGCACGCACGGCAGCGGCAGCTCGTGCCGCTCGATCGCCCCCTCGATCTCGCGCTCGGCCCGCGCCGTGCCGCCGTCGATGGCGAGCTTCACCACGTCGGGCAGCGCCGGCATGCCGAGGAGCGTCGCCACCATCAGGCCGACCTGCCCCTGGTCGCCGTCGATCGCCTGGCGGCCAAACAGCACCAGGTCGGGGCTGGTGGTCGCGATCGCCGCGGCCAGCACCTTCGCCATCGCCAGAGCGTCGCGCGGCGCCGCGTCGGCGGTCACGTGGAGCGCCTCATGCGCGCCCATCGCCAGGCAGCCGCGCAGCTCCTTGCCGGCCGCTTCGGGACCGAACGTAACCACCGTGACCACGCTGCCAGGCGCTTTCTCGGCCTGCCGCAGCGCCTCCTCGACCGCGAACTCGTCGTAGGGGTTCAGCACGAACTCGACGCCGGTCTCGTCGATCGACCGGCCGTCGCCTCCCACCCTGATGCGGGCGGTCGTGCTCGGCACGCGCTTGATGCAGACGGTGACCTTCATCGCGGGAGTCCTGCGGTGGTGGGGCGGGGCGCTTCGCGTCGCCGTGGAGGGCGAAGCAACGTAGGGGCCCATCCGCAGGCGATCAAGGCCTCGCACGCGCCGTGCGGACGCGCCTCAGCCGGCGACGCTCTCGCATGCGTCGAGTTCCGGCGTCTCCGCCGTCGCGGCGCATTCCGCCGCGCCACCCTGCACGTGGGCGAGGAACGGCGCGACGAGGTCGGGCGCGAACGCCTTCCCGCTGCCCGCCTCGATGGCGGCGGCCGCCGCCGACCGGGTGAACGCGGCGCGCCACGCTCGCGGCGAGACGAGGGCGTCCCACGCGTCCGCCAGCCGGACGATGCGGGCGACCGGCGGGATCGCCTCTCCGGCCAGCCGGTCGGGGTAGCCGCTGCCGTCCCAGTTCTCGTGGTGGGAGCGGATCACCGGCACGAACGGCCGCAGCACCGCGATCGGCTCGAGCAGCTGCGCGCCGACCAGGGCGTGGCGCTGCACGATCGCCCGTTCCGCGGCGTCGAGCGGCGCCTCCTTCTGCAGCAGCGCATCGGGGGTCGCGACCTTGCCGAGGTCGTGCAACCGCCCGCCGATCAGGGCCAGCTTCTGCTCGCGTTCGGGCAGGCCGAGCGCCGCCGCGAACGAGCGCGCGAGCGCGCCGACCCGCTCGCCGTGCCGCCGGCTCCAGGCGTGACGCGCGTCGATCAGCGCGCACAGCGTCAGCAGCAGGTCGCGCTGCACGCTCTTCAGCGTCTCATGGCGCGCCGCCAGCTGCTCGAGCTCGCGCGTGCGCCCGAGGAGCCGGCGCCGATCGAGGCAGCGCGTCACCGACTGCTCGAGCTCCTCGAACAGGAACGGCTTCTTGAAGAAGTCGGTCACTCCGCGCTTGATCGCGTTGACGGCGAAGTCGACGTCCATGTGGCCGGTCATCAGGATCACGTCGAGGTCCGGCGCGCGCTGCTTCACCTGCGCCAGCAGGTCGAGCCCGGTGGCCGCGCCGGGCAGCGCGATGTCGGAGAGGACGAGGTCGAAACGCCGGCGCTCCAGCAGCTCGAGCGCCGCGTCGGCGGTCGGCGCCTCGACCACCTCATGGCCGAGCCGCCCGAGGAATAGGCAGAGCGCCTGGCGGATCCCCGGCTCGTCGTCGGTCACGAGGATGGTCGCGCCCGGACGGCGAGTGGTCGAACCCGGTCGCGCCTCTTCCATGCTCATCGCCGCTCCCTCGCACCCGTGTTCGGGCGCCGGCGGCATCATCGGCAGGGGGGCGCCGCGGTCTTGCGCGCGGCCTCGGCGAGCCGGAACGGCGCCGGCGTCAGGTCGCCGGCAGGACCTCGTCGCCACCGAGGTAGTGGCGGCAGGGGGCGTCGCCGTGCAGCTGGCAGCGATCGGGCTCGGCGCGCACCGGCTCGTCGCCGCCGAGGTAGTGCCGGCGCACGTCGGGATCGGAAAGGAGTTCCTCCGGCCGGCCCTCTTTCAGCACGTGGCCGTCGGTGATCACGTAGGCGCGGTCGGTGCTCTCGAGCGTCTCGCGGTAGTTGTGGTCGGTGATGAGGATCCCGATCCCCTTCTCGCGCAGCGCCGCGAGCAGCCGGCGCAGCTCGCCGACCACCTTGGGATCGACGCCGGCGAATGGCTCGTCGAGCAGGATCAGCAGCGGCTCGATCGCCAGCGTGCGGCTGATCTCGAGGCGGCGACGCTCGCCGCCCGACAGCGTGTCGGCGCGCTGCTTCGCCAGGCGGAGCAGCCCGAGTTCGTCCAGCAGCGCGTCGCAGCGGCGGCGCCGCTCGGCGCGGTCGAAGCCGCGCATCTCGAGCACGGCCAGCACGTTGTCCTCGACCGAGAGCGCCCGGAAGATCGACGGCTCCTGCGACAGGTAGCCCATGCCGAGCCGGGCGCGCTGGTACATCGGCAGCCGCGTGACCTCCTCGCCATCGAAGAAGACCTGGCCGGCGTCGGGAGTGATCATGCCGATGGTGCTGCGGAAGCTGGTGGTCTTGCCGGCGCCGTTGGGGCCGAGCAGGCCGACGATCTCGGCGCGGTCGACGTCGAAGCTGACGCCGTCGACGACCACGCGGTCGCCGTAGCGCTTCACCAGCCCGCGCACCTCGAGCAGCGCCATCGCCCGCTCCTCACCGCACCCACTTGAGGCGGACGGTCGGCGAGAACGGCGGCAGCGGCCAGAAGATCGCGAGCGCCTTGCCGAGCAGGAAGTCGCGCGGCACGGAGTGGACGTCGACCGTGACCGGATCGCCCTCCGCGGTGTCGGCCTCGGCGAAGCGGTAGAGCTGGCCGTAGAGGTTGCGGTACTCGATGTAGGCGCCGTCGTAGGCCGGATTGCTCTCGGGATTCACGCCCTTCTCGTTCGCGCTGAAGTAGTTGCCCTCGATCACACGGCCGTCGGCGAGGTGCCAGACGCCCTTCTCCCACTGCCGACAGTCCCACGAGTTCTGCGTGTTGTCGCCCAGCACCATCATCTCGCCCTCGGGGATCGAGAAGGTGGCGGCGCGGCTGCCCTTGTCGTCGCCGTCGGGCAGGTAGTGTATGTCGCGCCAGAGGGCGATCTCCTCCAGCGTGAATCCGCCACGGGCCGCGAGCACGGCGTGGGTCACCAGCGTGGCGCGCGTCTTCGGATCGTGGTCAGGGTCGACGCCGCGGGTGCGATAGGGGCGACGCAGCACCACCTCGTCGTCGAGCGCCAGCACCAGCTCGTCGTCGACGTTGCGGAAGGAGACGTGCGTGGTCACGCCGCGCGGGAGCGCGGGCAGCGTCGCCTCGGCGCCCGGGTCCTCCCATTCGACCGCATCGAGCCCGTCGGCCACCGTCGACAGCACCAGCGAGCGCCCGTCGCCGACCGCGAGTTCGGCGCGGTGCGTGCGCCCCGACTCGCGGATCTCCAGCACCAGCAGGGTGGCGGTCTCGCCGGGCGTGACCTCGAGCGCCAGTTCGGCGTCGGTGACCTCGACGCCGGTCAGGTGCGAGTAGAGCCCGCGGCCGGGCATGCCCGGACCGGGTCCGGAGTAGGCCTCGACCCACTCCTCCTCGTAGCCGTCGAGGTAGCGATTGTGGATCGCCTCCTTCGTGCGCAGGCGGACCTCGCCGCCTGGCGGCAGCACCACCCGCTCGCCGGCGAGCGAGACGCCCTCGCCCTGCTCGACGATGAAGGCGCGGGCGAGGTCGGCAGCGCCGTCGCGGCGCGCGATCAGGTCCTTGCGCACGGCCTTCCAGATGCGGTCGGGCTTGCGCGCGATCGCCTCGCGGTCGCCGCCGGGTGGCGTGACGAAGACGTCGCCGTTGCGCAGCGTGAGGCGCTCGCCGCCGAATCCGACGGCGCGCTTGATGTAGTTCTGCCGCTGCCACAGCGGGTTCTTGAACACCACGACCTCGTAGCGCTCGGGATCGCGCAGGAAATAGACCAGCTTGTTGACCAGCACGCGGTCGTAGATGCCGACGTGCTGGTCGCCCATGATCCCGGGCTGCATCGAGCCGGTCGGGATCTTGTAGGCCTCGATCAGGAAGTACTTGAGGATCAGCGCCATCACGATGGCGATGGCGAGCGCCTCGAGGTTGTCGAGCACCACGCGGACCAGGCCGCCCACCGCGCCGCCGCCGGCGCCACCGCGCGCGACCGTCGCATCCGCTCGGGCCGCTTCCATCACCGTTCCACCTGCAGGACGGCGAGGAAGGCCTTCTGCGGGATCTCGACGTTGCCGACCATCTTCATGCGCTTCTTGCCTTCCTTCTGCTTTTCGAGCAGCTTGCGCTTGCGGGTGACGTCGCCACCGTAGCACTTGGCGGTCACGTGCTTGCTGAGCGCCTTGATCGACTCGCGCGCGACGATCTTGCCGTTGATGGCCGCCTGCAGCGCGACCTCGAACATGTGGCGCGGGATCTCCTCGCGCAGCTTGAGCAGCATCTGCCGGCCGCGCGACTCGGCCTCCTCGCGGTGGACGATGATCGACAGCGCGTCGACCTCGTCGCCGCCCACCAGGATGCGCAGCTTGATCAGCGGCGCCTCGCGGTGGCCGATGAACTCGTAGTCCATCGTGCCGTAGCCGCGGGTGATCGACTTCATCTTGTCGAAGAAATCGAAGATGATCTCGGCCAGCGGGATCTCGAAGGTCAGCAGCACGCGCGTCGCCGAGACGTGCTCCTGCCCCTGCAGCCTGCCGTGGCGATCGATCGCCAGCTTGAGCATGGCGCCGAGCGTGTCGATCGGCACCACCATGCGCAGCCGCACGATCGGCTCGCGCATCTCCTTGATCTCGGTCGGGTCGGGCAGCTCGGCCGGGTTGCTGAGCAGCAGCACCGAGTCGTCGTTGCGCACCACCTCGTAGGTGACCGTCGGCGAGGTCTGGACGATGTCGAGCCCGGAGTGGCGCTCGAGGCGCTCCTGCACGATCTCCATGTGCAGCAGGCCGAGGAAACCGCAGCGGAAGCCGAAGCCGAGCGCGTCGGAGGTCTCGGGGGAGAACGAGAAGCTGGCGTCGTTCAGCTGCAGCTTCTGCAGCGCCTTGCGCAGCGCCTCGAAGTCCTTGTTCGCCGTCGGGTAGATGCCGCAGTACACCATGTGCAGCGGCTCGCGGTAGCCGGGCAGCGGCTGCACGTCGACGCCGACGACCGCGCCCTTCGCCGTGACCGTGTCGCCGATCCTGATGTCCTCGAGCGACTTCACGTTGGCGATCAGGTAGCCGACCTCGCCGGCCCTGAGCTCGGCGCACGGCTCCATGTGCGGGCGGAAGCGGCCGATCTCGAGCACCTCGTACTCGGCCTTGGCCTCGATCATCTTGATGACGTCGCGCTTCCGGAGCACGCCGTCGACGATGCGCAGGTGGGCGATGACACCGCGGTAGTCGTCGAATTCGGCGTCGAACAGGAGCGCGCGCAGCGGGGCGTCCAGCCGTCCGCGCGGCGGCGGGATCTCCTTGACGATGGCCGCCAGCACGGCGTCGACGCCGATCCCCTGCTTGGCGCTGATCGGCCGGCAGCGCTCCTTCTCGAGCAGCAGGTTGTGCTCGATCTCGTCGGCGACCTCGACCGGCCGCGCGTGGGGCAGGTCGATCTTGTTGATCACCGGGATCAGCTCGAGGCCGAGCTCCTGCGCCAGCTGCGAATTGGCGATGGTCTGCGCCTCGACCCCCTGCGACGCGTCGACCAGCAGCAGCGCGCCCTCGCAGGCGCGCAGGCTGCGCGCGACCTCGTAGGCGAAGTCGACGTGGCCCGGGGTGTCGATCAGGTTGAGCAGGTAGTCCTGCCCCTCGAAGTGGTAGTTGAGCGCGACCGCCTTCGCCTTGATGGTGATGCCGCGCTCGCGTTCGAGGTCCATCGAGTCGAGCACCTGCTCCTGGCCGGCGTCCTTGCGGCGGAGCGACCCGGTCACCTCGAGGAGGCGGTCGGCGAGGGTCGACTTGCCGTGGTCGACGTGGGCGATGATGCAGAAGTTGCGGATGTGGTCTTGGTTCACGGCGCCAGCGTTTCGGGGAGGGGTGCGGTCGGGCAGGGAGAAGGTACGGCGGGCGAGCCGCTCAGCCGGGCGGCGTGTCGCGGAGGAACGCGACCAGTCGCGCCAGTGCCCGCCCGCGATGGCTCACCCGGTCCTTCTCCGCCGAATCGACCTCGGCGAAGGTCCGGCCGAGTTCGGTCGAGCGGAACAGCGGATCGTAGCCGAACCCCCCGGCGCCCTGCTCGGCGGCGAGGATCACGCCCTCCGCCGTGCCCGCGGCCTCGAAGATCACCTGCTCGGCATCGGCCAGCGCCAGTGCGCAGCGGAAACGCGCGGTCCGCCGCTCTGCCGGGACGTCCTTCAGTCCGGCGAGCAGGTGCGCGCGATTGGCGGCGTCGCTGGCTCCGGCACCGGCGAAGCGGGCCGAATGGACGCCGGGCGCGCCGCCGAGCGCGTCGACCTCGAGGCCCGAGTCGTCGGCGAGGCAGAGCTGGTCGGTCGCCCGCGCGTACCAGAGCGCCTTCGCCCGCGCGTTGCCCGCGAACGTCGCTTCGTCCTCCGGTGCGGTCGGCACGTCGGGGTAGAGCTCGAGCGAGAGGAAGCGGACGTCGAGCCCGGCGTCGCGGACGATGCGGTCGAGCTCGCGCGCCTTCTTCGGGTTGCGGCTGGCGAGCACGATCGCCAGCGCGCCGCGCGCCTGCATCGCCTCCGCCGCGCGGTCGCTGCGGGCCATCGGGTGGCTCACCCACCCGCCGGCGACGGTGCGGCGAGGGCCTGCCGCTGCACCGCGATCACCTGATCGAGCGCTCCGCGCGCGGCGGCGACCATGGCGTCGAGCTGCTCCGGCGTGAAGGCGCCACGCTCGGCGCCGCCCTGCACCTCGACGAAGCGGCCGTCCGCCGTCAGCACCACGTTCAGGTCGACCTCGGCGCGCGAGTCCTCCTCGTAGCCGAGGTCGACGCGCACCTCGCCGCCGACGATCCCCACCGACATGGCACCGACGTGGTTCGGCAGCGCCGCCGCGGCGCCGCCGCGCAGCCAGCGGCGCTGCTCCATCTCGCGCAGCGCGTCGATCAGCGCCACCATCGCCCCGTTGATGGCGGTCGTGCGCGTGCCGCCGTCGGCCTGCAGCACGTCGCAGTCGATCGAGAGCGTCTTGCCGGGGAAGCGCGTCGTGTCGACCGCGGCGCGCAGGCTGCGCCCGATCAGCCGTCCGATCTCGAGCGAGCGCGCATCGACCTTGCCGCCGCGGTCGCGCGGCTTGCGACCGCCGGTCGAGCCGGGGAGCATCGCGTACTCGGCGGTCAGCCAGCCCTTGTTGGTGTTGAGCAGGAAGGGCGGCACCGTCTCCTCGACGGTCACGGTGCAGAGCACCAGCGTGCGGCCGGCCGATGCCAGCACCGAGCCGAGCGGGGCGTCGGTGAAGCGACGGCGGAACGCGAGCGGGCGCAGTTCGAGGGGCTGGCGACCATCCGGGCGCATGGAGACTCCGGCTGCGGCGGACACGAGACGGCGCGAAACGGGCGGCGGACTCTACCGGTCGGGCGAAGGGTCCGCGGCGCGCAACGCGACCACGTGGCCGCCATGCAGGCGCCGGCCTGGCGTGCCGTCGGCCAGGGCGCCCAGTTCGACCGTCCCGTCGGCCGCGAGGCCCTGAAGCCGCCCGTGCAGGGTGGTCGCGGTCGGGGCACCGACCGCGAGCGAGAGCTCGACCGGCCGCGCCACGAGCTGCAGCGCCGCAGCGAAGGCGTCGGCCACGGCCTGCGGTTGCTCGAACGCCGCCGCCAGACGCGCGTCGAGCGCCTCGAGCAGGGCGCGGCCGGCCGCAGCGAGGGTGACGTCGGCTCCCTCCAGTCGGAGCGAAGTTGCCGGGGTGGCGGCCGCCGGCGGCAGCTCGCTCGCCTGCTGGAGGACGTTCAGGCCGATGCCGAGCGCCACGGTCCCGCTCCGGCCCGGCGCCGCAGCCCGCAGCTCGGCCAGCACTCCGGCGAACTTGCGCCCGCGCGCCAACGCGTCGTTCGGCCACTTCACCGTCGCCGCGACCCCGAACTTCGCCGCGGCGTCGACCACGGCCAGCGCCCCGACCCAGGTGGCCAGCAGCGGCGAGCGCTCCGACGGCCACGCCATCCAGGCCGTCAGCGCCAGCGCCCGTCCGGCGGGGGAGTCCCATGGCCGGCCGCGGCTGCCGTGGCCGGCCAGCTGGCGGCGCGCCAGCAGCACGCGACCGTCGGGCCGCTCGCCCCGATCGCTGCGACGCAGCGCCTCGGCGTTGGTGGAATCGACGGCGTCCAGCAGCTCGACGCCGGCGAGCTGGCGCCCGCGCCAGTCGAGCAGGGCGTCGAGCGCGGCCGGGTCGTCCATGCAGGAGACGATAAACGGCGCGAGCCGGCACGGGGTCGGCTCGCGTCGGGAGGCGGAAGCGTCGTCTCCCCGCTCCTCCGGTCGCTGGAGGAGCGCTGCGTCTCAGATCACCAGCCTCTTTCGCATCTTCTCGAGCTGCACCTTGAGCTTCGCCATCACGTTGCTGCGGATCTGGCAGACGCGCGATTCGGTGAGGTTCAGCACGTCGCCGATCTCCCGCATCGTGAGCCCTTCGTAGTAGTACATGATGATGATCAGCTTCTCCTTCTTGGTGAGGGAGCGCGTGATCGCCCGCAGCACGTCCTTCTGGTTCAGCGTCTCGATCGGATCGAGGGAGGCCTTGTCCTCCAGCATCTCGACCTTCTCGAGCGAGTCGTCGTCGTCGTTGTCGTCCCACTTCTCCGACAGCGAGAAGATGTTGCAGACCGAGGCATCCTCGACCATCCCCGACAGCTCTTCGAGGCTGACGCCCATCTTCTCGGCCATCTCGTAGTCGGTCGGCTCGCGACCGAGCTCGACCTCGAGCGCCTTCCACGCCTTGGCGAGCTGGTGCGCCTTGAGGCGGACGAGGCGGGGGACCCAGTCCTGGCTGCGCAACTCGTCGAGGATCGAGCCGCGGATGCGCGTGGTGCAGTAGGTCTTGAACTTGATGCCGCGCTCGAGGTCGAAGCCGTCGATCGCGTCCATCAGGCCGAACACGCCAGCGCTCTGCAGGTCGTCGACGTCGATCGACTTCGGCAGCGACACGAGCAGTCGCTCCGAGATGTAGCGCACCAGCGGCAGGTAGCGCTCGATCAGCAGGTTGCGCAGGTTCGGGTCGCTCGTCTCCTTGTAGGTCCGCCAGACCTGCTCGATTTCCGGTCCTTCCGGGACGATCGCGCGCGACTCTCGCTCCTTCGGCTTGTCGGCGACGGACGGCTTGGTGACGGCGGTCGAACCGGTAGCGGAACCCTGCCCCATACGAGTGACCCTCTGCTGGGGGGCGGTCGCGTCGAACCGGCCGGACGTGGCACTCCGAGGAGAACCAACGCCCGGCGGTCCGGTGCGGCAGCTGGCTGCCATTCCGCCCCAGTGCGATGAACGCACACGGTTCGGAGAAGGCCCTTTAGCTTTGCGCCCCTTCCTTTCGGAAAGTTTGCCCTTGGTTCAGACGGTGCAGGACAAGTTGCGAGTCTTGGACAAACTGTACAACAAGCGCAAAGCATGTCAAGAGACGGTTTCGAAAAAACTTGAAGGCGGGACTTACCTGAGGCGGCGAGATCCCCGGGGCGCCCCGGGAAGCCGATCGCCCAAAAAAATGGGCGCGGACCCAGCGATGGCGCAGGTCAACCGCAAGCGCCGGCCACCCATCTGCGCGGCGGCGCTCGGGTCAGGAGACCGGGTGGGCCGGCTGCGGCTGGGGGCGGGCGGCGAAGTAGTCGGCGGCAAAGCGCAGCATCTGCTCTTCGCCGAACTTGCGGAATGCCGCGAGGTCGGCCGGCAGGCCGAGGTTGCCCTCGATGACGCCTTTCGGCAGGTCGCGATCGCGGATGGTCAGTTTGGTGGCGATCGCGAACGCGCCGTCCGGCGCGCAGGGGTCGAGCAGGAAGTTGATCCGCGTGAACAGCTTGCGCATCCCGCCGCGCGCTTCGTCCGGCATCGGCTCGTCGCAGGAGAGCGACAGCACGTACTTGCCCTCGAAGAAGCCGTGGCCGATCTCGAACATCGGGCTCTCGGCGATGAACTCGCTCATCAGCTTCTCGAGTTCCCGGACCAGTTCGCCGCGCACCGCGAGGAACTGCTCCGCCGGCTGGTCGAGACCGAGTTCGTGGTCCGACAGCGGGACGCGCTGACGCGCCCGGTCCGCCTCGCTGGCGCGGATCTCCTTCAGCTTTTCCCGGAAGCTCGTCATCGCAGTTCCTCCGGTCGGTGGGGGGGCATCGTCCGGTGAGTGGCGGCGGCAACCGCCGCCTTCGCACTGTTCCCTAGCTCAAGGATGTCACCATAGCCACCGGGCGCTAGTCGCGGAGCGTCCGGTCGGACGCCGTTGCTGCGGGAATTCGCTTCCGGTCGCCGTGGAGACCTGCCGCGGCGGCGTCTCAGAACCGCAGCAACGCCTCGACCGGCACGTCCGGGAGCTTCTCCCGCCCGTTCAGGAACGAGAGCTCGATGACGAACAGGCAGACCGCGACGCTGCCGCCGCTGCGCTCGACCAGGCGGCGGGCAGCGCTCATCGTGCCGCCGGTGGCGAGCAGATCGTCGACCAGCGCGATCCGCTCGCCGGGCTTGATCGCGTCCTCGTGCATCTCGAGCGAGTCGGTGCCGTACTCGAGCGCGTAGCTCTCGCGCAGCTTGCGGTAGGGCAGCTTGTTCGGCTTGCGCAGCGGCACCAGCCCGATCCCGAGCTCGAGCGCCAGCGTCGCGGCGAACAGGAAGCCGCGCGACTCGATCCCCGCCACCGCGTCGACGCGAAGCGGCCGGACGCGCGCAGCGAGCTGGTGCACCGTCTCGCGCAATGCGGCGCCGTCGCGCAGCAGCGGCGTGATGTCCTTGAACAGGATGCCCGGCTTGGGGAAGTCGGGCACGTCGCGAATGAAGCGCACGAGGTCCATGGGGCGGCGGATGATAGTGCCGGTCCGCGGTTCGCGACGCCGACGTATCGTCCGCCGCCATGGAACCGCGTGCCGAGCCGCCGCGCCTGCGACCGGTCGAGATCGCGCCGCTGCCGACGCCGCGCGGCGCGGACCGGCGTTTCCTGCTGAGCGATCCGGCCGGCCATCTCGAGGCGCCGCTCGAACTGTCCGGAGCGGCGCTGTTGCTGCTGGCCCTGTGCGATGGCACGCGGATGCCTGACGCGCTCCGCGCCGAGTACGCCCGGCGCAGCGGGCAGGAGCTCGAGGCGGCGGAGCTCGCCGCATTCCTCGCGCAGATGGATGCGCTGCTGCTGCTCGATTCGCCGCGGTTCCGTGCGCATGCCGCGACGGAGGCGCGCGACTGGGCGGCGCGCGAGTGGCGCGCGCCGGCGCATGCAGGCGGCG
>VGYY01000029.1 GCA_016872815.1 Planctomycetota bacterium | reverse complement strand
GCGTGGAGGCGCCGCCGGCGGCGCGCCGACCGGCCGGGAAGACACCACGATGACAGCGGGGGCGACGCTCCGGCGACGGAGCGGGCGGGTGCCGTTCGGCTCGCTGCCGCGGGTGCTCCTCCGGGCCCCGCTGCCTTCACTCGTCCCGGGGAGTACAAGGAGTACAACTTGAGGCGTGGTACAACGATCGGGGGCAGGTCAGCTGCTGCGCGCCGCGTGAGCGGCGGCGATTACGACGACTCAGGTGTCCAAGAAACCGGGTCCGCTACAGTTTCGGCGCGCCCCGGTGAGAAGTTGTCCCGCCGATCGGTCTAGGGCTAGCGGCCCTTTTCCCGTCGGAGGCGCTCGCCATGCTCCCTTCCTCGCTGAGGCTTGGTTCGTTCCTTGTCGGTGCGCTGGGCGCGCCATGCTCGCCGCGCCGCTGGCTCTATTCTCTTGCCCCACGAAGCCGATTGTCGAGCACTGGAGATTCGACATGAAACGAATCATTCGACTCGCAGGCACATTCGTCCTCGCGGGAGCCACGGCGCCAGCCGCGCCGGGCCAAGCGATCCTGCGCGAGTGGTACGCCGATGCGACCACCAGCTACATCGGGACGGCGGTCGAGAGTTTTGCCGACCTCGATGGC
This sequence comes from Planctomycetota bacterium, assembly GCA_016872815.1. Lineage (GTDB taxonomy): Bacteria > Planctomycetota > B15-G4 > B15-G4 > SIAN01 > SIAN01. Next base: position 21,861 of record VGYY01000029.1, on the reverse strand, counting down.
GACGGGTTCGGCGATGTCGCCTACTCGACCGGCTTCCTCGGAACGACCGGCTATGAGGTGCGCTCCGGCAAGACGGGAGCGCTTCTCTGGAAGCAGAAAGTCGGCGTCAACTCACTTCACGCTCTGCCCGATTTCGACGGTGACGGTCGCTCAGAGGTCGGTACGACAGCGTCGAAGAGCGTCGAGGTTCGATCGGGCGCGACCGGCAACCTGCTCTATTCGATCCTCCTCGGATTGTTCGACTTCCCGCTGTCGATGGTTGGCATCGGTGATGTGGACGGCGACGGCGTCGCCGATCTCGCGGTCGGGACGCCAGGAGGCTACCGCTCCGCCTCCCCCAATGGTGAGGTGAAGGTCTTCTCCGGGGCGACGGGAACGCGGCTCTACGCGGTGAGCGGTGCGGGAAATCTCGATCAGTTCGGGTCGATCGTGACGACTCTCCCTGACGTGAACGGAGATGGGATCGCCGACTTCGCTGCCGGCGCGCCGACTGGGACCGTCCCGTCGCTCGGCCAGCGGGTCGGCTACGTGCGCGCCTGTTCCGGCGCCGATGGCGCGACGCTCTGGCAGTTCGATGGCCAGATGCGTTTCGCGAGTCTCGGACGGCAGTTGGCCACCACCAGCGACCACAACGGCGACGGGCTCGGCGACCTTTGCATCTCGAGCACGAGCGACGTGAACGGCGTCGGCTCTGGACGCCTTTGGATCGTCGACTCGGTCAGCGGCGCGGTGGTGACGACGACCGACGGGCCTGACGGTTTCGACGTCGGAACACGGTTGGTCGACGCCGGGGATGTCGACGGCGACGGCTGGCGCGACTTGCTGGCCAGAACTTCGCGCGACCAGACCTGGCTCTACTCGGGCAAGACGCTCCTCACGCTTCACACCTTCGAGGATCTTCGCGGGACGTCGAACGGCTGGGCGATGGCGACCGGTCACGATGTGGATGGTGATGGTCGCGCCGATGTCGTGCTGGGCGACTTCACGGCTCAGAATTCCGCCCCCTACTTCGGAATCGTCTCGATCCACGGCGGCAACGACCTCTTCCTCGACATGACGCCGATCGAGGTCGCCGACGGCGACAGCCTCTACCGCTCGATCCGGACGGGCGTGCCCGGCAACCTCGCGCTGCTCGCAATCGTCGAAGACAACGGCGTTCCGGTCTTCTGGATCCTGGGCGGGCTGCGGACCTTTGACGCAACCGGCACGGTCGAAGAGACGGTCATCGTCCCGCCCGGACTGGCCGGCAACGTCTACGCCTATCAGGGCTGGGCGATCAACGCCCGCGGCAAGCTGAGCAGCAGCGACTTGATCGACGTCACTTTCCGCTGACGTTGCGGTTCGTCGAGGGAGCCGGTGCGGGGGGGAGGCGCCGACGGCTGATCGCCGGCGCCGCCCCAATTCGGTCAGCGGCAGACGGTGCCGATGATCGCGAGGGCGCGCGCGTCGCACCGGCTCCGTAGCGCTTCGTCGCGGATCGCGGTGCGGCGGCGCCAGTAGCTGTAGGCGAACTTGAAGTTGTGCCCGCGAAAACCCCAGACCTGCTTGCGCACCGCGGGGTTCTCCCAGAAGCGATGCGAGAGCGGCGAGTCGGGGAACGCTTCGGCAAGCGCCGGCTCCGTCTCGTCGAGCACGGGGTCGTGGGACCTGCCCCCCAAGAACTAGTCCACCCGCATGATGGCAGGTGGCCGCATTCGAGGGAGGCGGCGAAGCTCCCGTCGACGAGCGCCACGCCGCAGCAGAGGGTTCGTTGGTCGATGAATTCGCTCAGCGTGCGCGAACTTCGAGCTCCACGACGACCTGTCGGCGCAGCGGGTCCTCGATCGCTTGCTGCGGAACGTTGGCAAAGTCGATCTTGGCGAGATCGAGCTTGCGCACCTGACGGTTGTGCATGGTGTGGAAGTACAGCGTGCGGCGCGTCAGGTCGCACACAACCGTGATCTGGGTGGCGGAGGGAATGTCGGGCGGGAGCTGCGCGCCGGGCGCGGTGGCGCCGACCGGAATGTTGAAGCTGTCGAGCAGCCGAAACGCCTCGAACACTGCGTCCTCGCCGTCAGCGAGCGGGCGCACGCAGGAGCTCAACACGGCGGCGCGCACGAAACGCGACGGAGGCGTGAAGTCGCCCGGCAACCCGCGCAGTCCCGTGCCGCCGCCCAGCGGTGCGAATTCGCGTCCGTCGATGCGCAGCGTTTCGACGGACCCAGGTACGAGTCCGAGGTAGTTGCGCAGGTTCGTCAGGTGCCAGTCGTAGCCCGGCGAATTAGTGATCACGCCGCGGAACGCGTCGAACACTTGGACACGCCCGCCCTCGACGATCTCCACAACGATGCACTCGCCAGTCGGATCGGCGATCTTCCAGTGAAACGGCAAAGGCGCGCCGCCGAAGCGCTCATCGGCGACGTAGACCACGCGCAGGTCGTTCAGGTGCTGCCGCACCTGGGCCACGCTGCCGAAGCTCGAGAGCAACCACTGCTGGAAATCGCCGACACTGCAACTGCGCGAGGCCTGCGCCGGATCCCACGGCGCGTAGTCGGCGAAGCCGGGGAAGTAGTACATGCCGACGTAGAGCCCGCGCTCGTTCAGCGCGTCCGGACCGTAGTCGGTCCCGTAGGCCGTGATCGTCGCGAAACCGTGTTGGCCGGTCCACGCGAAGCCCGTCGCGCCATCTGGAACCACGGACTGAAAACGCTTGCCGCGCGGCACAACCGCGAGGCGGTCGTGTTGAGCGTCTCCGAGCGCCCATTCGACCGTCCGCGCGACGATCTGCGACCCGTCCGTTGCGGCGAAGGAAATGCCAGTGCACGGACTAGCGACCGGGATGCCGGCGCCGCGCGGAGCCCCGGCGACGAGGAACGAGAGCAGCAAGACGGCGGTAGTGTCCATCTGCGGATCGTAGCACGGCGCAAACGCCGCTCTCAAGCGTTCAAGGACGTCGAACTCGATGCGCTGCAGTTCGAGTGGCGCACGTTCGTCGAAGGCCTGCAGATCAACGAGAAGTAGCGCTGTGCGTCACGGGTGGTGGAGCGCGCTTTGCGCCGCACTCGCGTGCGTCGCGTGCCGCCACGCGCTCCCGAGTCCTTCGACCCCTTGGGGCTGAGCGGACCTCGCGGCGTTCGATCGGACCTCATCGCGGCGCCGCAGCTGCGCATCACGCGGCTGAGCGTGAACGGTCGAGCGCTCTCCGAACGGACGTGGGAGCGTGTGCTGAAGCGTGTTGACCCGCCCCCCCAAGAACTAGTCCACCCGCATGATGGCGGGTGGCCGCATTCGAGGGATGCAGAGATGGGACGGAAGGGCAAGTTCACCCCAGAGCAGATCATCACGATGCTTCGCGAGGCCGAGGTGCGGCAGTCGCAGTAGATGTCGATCCGGGAGGTCTGCAAGCAACTCGCGATCACGGATCAGATCGTGCTACCGATGGCGCAAGGAGTACGGCGGGCTGAAGGTGGACCAGCCGAAGCGGCTGAAGGATCTCGAGCGCGAGAACTCGCGTCTGAAGAAAGTGGTCGCGGAGCAGGTGCTCGACCTCGCGATCCTGAAGGAGGCGGCGTCGGGAAACTTCTGAGCCCGTCGCGGCGGCAGCGAGCACGGCGGCGGCTCTGGCTGGCGGACGGCTCGTGCGTGCGGCTGCGGGCTGCGCACAAGGACCACGTCTGGTCCTACGACTTCGTGGCAGCGCGTACGCACAACGGACGGCCGCTGCGGATGCTGACGCTGGTGGACGAGTCCACGCGAGAGTGCTTGGCGATCGACGTCGAGCAGCGGCTCTCGAACGAAGGCGTGATGGCGCGGCTGACGGAGCTCTTCGTCTTCCGCGGGATTCCCGAGCACTTCCGGTCGGACAAAGGCAGTCAATTCACGGCGACGGCGGTGCGGGAGTGGCTGGGGCACCTCGGCGTGAAGACGCTCTGCATCGAGCCTTGGAGCCCGTGGGAGAACGGCTACTGCGAGAGCTTCAACGGGAAGCTGCGCGACGAGCTCTTGAACGGCGAGATCTTCGAGTCGCTCAAGGAGGCGAAGGTCGTCATCGAAACCTGGCGGCGGCACTACAACGAGGTCAGGCCGCACAGCGCGCTGGGCTACATCCCACCAGCTCCGCCAGCGGTGCTGCCAGCGGGGTTTGCTGTTGGAGCTCGCGCCCGAGACGACCACTTGAGAACTGGTATGACGATCAGGGGCAGGTCAGGTGGACTAGTCCTAAGGGCCAGGTCAGACCAGCTGGGGCGAGGCGCAGTTTTCATGGGATGGAAGCGGAGGGCGTAGCGAAGACGCGCTTCATCAACTCGGCCCAGGTGTCGTTGCACGAACGGGACGAGACGCCATCGAGCGCCGCCGACGCTCTTGCGTTGCGTTTTCCAGCCGCTGTCGGGGATGCAGGCTCGATCACAGCTAAACTCACATAAATTTAGACAAGATGTTTGGAGACTTTATGAGCGGGTTCATCTTCAGCGCGTGCGGGATCGCCCTCGTTCTGGCCGTCGTCGCACCTGACCTTTCGGGCCAGGAACCGCGCGCCACCGAGCGGCGCGCTGCGATTCGCGTCGAGCGCATCGCGTCGAGGTATGCCGCCGCGCCGCAGTCCAAGGCTGGCGTGTTCGTGACCGGGCAGGACGCCGACCTCGTGCTGGGCACAAAGGGCTTCAACAACTCCGGCGGCCCGCTGCTGCTGAACCACCCGTCCGGCCTTGCCACTGACGGAAAGGGGCTGCTCGTCGCCGACCGCTGGAACAACCGCGTGCTCATCTGGAAGTCCGCGCCTGTCGGCAACACGCTCCCGGATCTCGTACTCGGCCAGCCTGACTTCACGCAGAACAACTCCGGCGCGGGTCGACACCAGTTGAACTGGCCAGGCAATGTCGCCATCACACCCGATGGCCGGCGCATCGCCGTGGCGGACACGGAGAACGACCGCGTGCTGGTTTGGAATTCGTTCCCGGTAAGGAACGCTCAGCCGGCAGACTTGGTGTTTGAACTCGGTGGGCTCTTCGATGGCGGCGGAGCCGACCGCCCCGCCAACAGCCAGCGGCCTGGCGGCGGGCACCTCGGCTGGCCTTGGGGCGTCTGGACGGATGGCGCCAAACTCGCGATCGTCGCCACGCGGGGCGCGGCGGTGCTGGTGTGGAACTCCTTCCCCACGCGCGACCAGCAGCCGCCCGACTTCATCCTGCGCCCCGAAGGCGCGGGCACGCCGCGCAACATCACCAGCGACGGCAAGACTTTCTTCGCTTTGAGCGACCACAACTTCGGCGAGCGCTCCCGGCCCGCGACGATGGTCTGGAGTTCCTTCCCCACTTCCGCGGCGGAGCCGCCGGACTGGCGCTGGGACGAGTGGGTCAAGGGTTCGTTCACGACGGATGGCAAACTCATCGTCGGCGGCATCCAGTCGGTCTATCTCTGGAACAAGGCCCCGCGCGACGCGAGCACTGACGCCGATGTGTCGCTGCACCCGGCCACCTACCGCAACGGCGATGGGCCAGACGCCGTCGTTGCGAATGGCCGGCTGTACGTCTGCACCTACAACGGCAACCACATTCTCGGCTGGAATGCGCTGCCGACGCGCGACAACCAACCGGCGGACTTCGCCGTCGGCAGCGACCGCACCGATCAGGACACCTGGGCGGAACATCACTTCATCCAGAACCCGGCGGTGGCCACAGATGGCAAGAGCCTCTTCGTCTCGTCGGACTTCGACCGGAAGCTCTTCGTCTGGCGCAGCCTGCCTGACGAAAGCGCCGCGCGCCCAAACTGGGTCTATCACCTGCCCGACGGCCCATGGGACAGCGCCGCGAGCGGCACGACCCTCGCGCTCGCCGGCCGCGACACGGTCTTCATCTGGCGGAAACTGCCGCTGAACGGCGAGTTGCCCGATCTGACGCTGCGCGCGCGCATCGGCAGCGTCGAGTTGCGCGAGCTGACCGGCGTGGCGATGGACGCGCGACACTTCTATCTCGCGGATCGGCAGGCGGACCGCATCTATGTCTGGGACGGCATCCCCGATGCGGACAGCGATCCGAAGCTGACTCTCGACATATCGAGCCCCGGCCGGCTCAACAGCGACGGGAATCATCTTTGCGCCGCGCCGTTCGAGGGTCAGGAAGTGCGCGTGTGGTCGGTGAAGAAACTCGCCGCAGACAGCCGACCGTTCCGCATCGGCGGCGCGGGAGTGTTCAACCTGCCGGGCGACGCGCTGGCGGCTGATGGCAAGTTCTTCGTGGCTGACCGCAGCAACCATCGCGTACAGGTGTGGGACCGCGTCGAGGACGCGCTCGCAGGCCTGCCTGCGAACGCATCACTCGGCGCTGCGGACGAGATGGATCGCAGCGCCGGCCTCGTTCGCAACAAACTGTTCATGCCCGGCTCCGTGGCGTGGGGCGGCGGTTATCTGTGGGTGGGCGAGTTCAAGTTCAGCACGCGCATCCTGCGCTTCAGCCCGTCGGCGAAGGCGTCGGCGCGGCCGACGACGCGTACGCGGAGCGAGCCACCGGTCAACCCGAATCCCGCTCCGCCACCCGGTGCCGGCCCCGCTTCACCGCGCACGAACCAGCCAGGCCCGTGGGACAACGATGTGCTCGTGCAGCGCCTCGGTCCCGGCCAGACGCGGCCGCTTGCGACCTTCTCACGCGCGGGCGTGCCGGCGCTCGCGCGGTTGGCGGACGGGCGGATCATCGCGGCCTTCCAGCACTTCCCGGCGGACGACGACCGCAACTTCGACCGCGTGGCCGTCTGTTTCTCCAGCGACGAGGGGCGCACCTGGACCAAACCGGAACCGATCACGGTCACCGGCATGGAGGCGGGGCTCGCGCGGCCCTTCGACCCGACGCTGGTGCCCCTGCCGGACGGACGCGTGCGGCTCTACTTCACCTCCAACCGCAGCCCGGACTTCGCGCGCAGCGTGCCGGCGATTTACTCGGCGGTCGCGCAGGACGGCGTGAACTACGAGTTCGAACCCGGCGTGCGTTTTGCAATCGAGGACCGCGTCGTGATTGACTGCGCGGTGGCACTGCACGGCGGTGTGTTCCACCTCATCGTCCCGGACAACGGCACGCCCGAGCAAATGCGAGCGAACCAGCAGCGCCGCGAACCGCCGCGGGGTGGTACCGGCTATCACGCCGTCAGCAAGGACGGGCTGAACTTCGAGCGCGTTGCGGATGTGACGATGCCCGGCCAGAACCGCTGGCTAGGCAACATGCAGAGCGATGGCGAGCGGTTGGCATTCTTCGGCACTGGCGCGGGGCCGTGGCCGGTCACGAGCACGGACGGCGCAAAGTGGGAAGCAGTCGCGGGTTCGTCACAAGTTACTGGCGCAGACCCCGGCGCGGTAAAACTCAAAGACGGCGTGTGGCTCGTTGCCGTCACCAGCCCGCCGCGCGAAGGCACGCCCAGCGCACAAAAGCACCCGCAGCCGCCGTCGAACCAGCCTGGCCAGCGGCGCAACCAGTAGGGTGCGCCGCACAATGACCTGTCCCCCGAAAACCAGGCCAGGGCCAGGGTGGTACCTTGGCTCGTTTCTCCGAGGCGAGGGACGCCACGGAAGAAGTTCACGGCGGAGCAGATCATCACGATGCTTCGCGAGGCCGGGGTGCGGCAGTCGCAGGGGATGTCGATCCGGGAGGCCTGCAAGCAGCTCGCGATCACGGACCAGACGTACTATCGATGGCGCAAGGAGTACGGCGGGCTGAAGGTGGATCGGGCGAAACGGCTGAAGGATCTCGAGCGCGAAAACTCGCGTCTGAAGAAAGTGGTCGCGGAGCAGGTGCTCGACCTCGCGATCCTGAAGGAGGCGGCGTCGGGAAACTTCTGAGCCCGTGGCGGCGGCTGCGAGTCGAGCATAACCGAGCTCGCTCCATGTCAGCGGGTGGAGGCTGCGCGTCCGCGCGCGACCGCCGAGGAGGTTCACGCCCCCGCGCCGCAGCGCATGCGCGCTCGATCCGGTGAGCAGGAACCGGACGCCACGCGTCTCGATCAGGTCGTGGGTCCCGACATCGTGCAGCGAATCGTGACGGCCGTCTTTCGTGGGCCACCGACGCTGCGGGATCCAGTCGAAGGAAGCTCGGCGCGTAGATCCGCACACTCCGCAAGAACGCCGCGATCCGAGGTGCCGCAGGCCGTTCAGCGAGCCTTCCGCAGCGCGATCGCGTGCTTCACCATCACGCCGCGCTCGATCACGAGGTCGAACGGCGCGACCGGTTCGTAATCGGCGAGCGGCGGCACCGTGACCCGCCAGCGGCCGGGCGCCGGGACTCGGAAGGTGAGGGCGTCATCAGGAATGCTCCAGGCGGCGGCGCTCACGGCGGCCTGACTGCCGTCGACGGCCTCGAGCGTGATGGACCGTGAACCAGACTCCGTGGAAGGTGAGGATCGCGTTACAGAGTGACCGCTCGCCGTGCTTTTGAGTTTGACCTCCCGCCAGTCGATCTTCACGCCATCGATCTCGAAAGAGAGCACCACTCCCGTCGCGCGACGCAGGCGGATCGTGATCTCGTTGGCGCCGGGCGCCACGGTGAAGAGGCTCGATTCGAGCGGCTCGTACACATCGATCTTCCAGACCGACACATCGATCTCGACTTCGCCCGACGGCGCACGGAAGCACCACGACTGCCGCGCCTCGTCCCACTCGAGATCCACGAGCATGCCGCCGGTGCTCCCCTCGGGAAATTTGCAGTTCCAGAGCAGGACGGGCTCGCGGATCGGCGTGCCGGTGAGGTCGTCGAGTGTGTGCACGACCACGTCGGCTGGATCGCTGATGACGATCTCCGCCGACTCGGTTCCGTCGGGCCCGGTCTCGACGATCTGCTGGCACCCGTAGATGTCGGACTTCACCAAGAAGCGACCCGGCAAGACCTCGCCCGCGTCGAAACGGAACCGGCCTGGCTCGCCGGCAACGGGTCGGAGATCGCCGTAGTCGAGTTCGAATTCATCGACGGCCGTCGCTTCTGGCACATCGATCGGCTCGAAGTTGAGGTCGAGGCGAGTGCTGTTCCACGCCGGCGAGAAGCGAACGTTGCCGGCGAGCCGGACGCGCCGCGCCGATTCGCGCGGTGGTTCGATCGTGAGCGTCGCGTGCGCATCCGCGCCGGCGACGATGTCGACGACGGCGCTCGCCAGCATTTGCGGCTTGCCCCAATTCTGGCCGCGTTCGAGCGAGACGGTTCGGCGACCTGGTTCGAGACCCTCGATCCGCGTCAAGCCGTCCAAGTCGGGCATGACCTCGGTCAGCAGCGTCCCGAGCACCCCCTGCGCCTCTTCCTGCAATTCACGCGCGAAATGGTCCCGGACCTCCGCCTCCGTGGGAACCTTGCCGTCCGGAAACTCCTCCTGCACCTGCTCGGCGGTGAGAGCTGAAATCGTTTTCATCGTCTCTGCGACCATCGCATCCAGGTCGGACAACGCATCCTCGATCGGCTGCCGTAGCCGCAGGACGGCCTGCAAGTCGTGTGAAACAACGCCGCTCCCCGGCTTCAACAGTGGAGGAACCTCTCCGATCACCCGGACCTGGAGGTTCCCGCCTCGCGTCAACTCGATCGTCGCCTCGCCGCCGCGCTTGTAGTCGACCTCGATGGATCCCCACACATAGCCCGGCGCCATCGCGAAGAGCTTCGGCTCCCAGCAGACGTATCCTTCGTCGGATCGCGCGTCGAGGTCGATGGGCGAGTCGGCGTCGACCGCGACGCGCGTTGCGTCGCCAGCGTCACCCGGGTGAGCGAAGCCATAAAAGAGGTTTTCTAACGAGACGACCGTCACGCCGCGGAGTTCCTGTCGCGTTCCGGCATCGATGACGTGCAGGCGCACCGTCCTGCTCCAGGCCGCGTGAAGGACGATCGGAGTGCCGGCTTCCACGTTGACCGTGACCTCCTCCCGCTGCGCGTCGAGGTCGGCCTCGCGAACGACGATCGGAGTACCGGCTTCCACGACGAGGCGAATGGGATGGACGTGAGCGAGCCGGCCATCAAACTCGCCTTCAGCGATGCCGACTTCAGCGCCCGGCGGTACGCGAACAGCGAAACGTCCATCAACCACCACGATTGACTGGCCGGAGGTCCCGGTCGATCCGCGCCAGATCGTCGGCTCGAACGATCCGTCCACCTCGCGATGCTCGACGCCTTGCTCATCGACGACGACCACGGTTCCCTCGATCAAGACGCCGGCCGAGTCGTCCTCCGCGGTCGCGTCGCGCAGTACATCCGGACCTTTCGCCGACACCGGATCGTCAGCCACCCGATCCGCAACCGGCGGTGGCGCGACGTCGACCAATTCCGGAAGCGGCAACGCCGCTGGTTCGGCGACCGGCGCGGCCGCCTCGCGCGCGTCCCTGATCTGCGTCCCCGCCGGGGCGCCCCCCCAGATCAACCACCCGACCACCCCGAGCCCCACCGCGACGAGAAGCGCCAAGATCGAACGCATCGGCAGCTCCACTGACCCTGTGTCGCTTTTCAGCCCAGCGATTCTGAGACATCCCGGGTCTGGTCTTCGGTCTTCTCTTCCCCTGCTCCGGGGGGCATGCCCCCGCGCGCGCAGCGCGGGTTGCAAACTCCTCCGGCGTCAGGCCGTTCAGCGACGTGTGCGGCCTCGCGCCGTTGTAATTCACCCGCCACGCCTCGATCTTCCGCCGCGCGTCCGGCACGTCGGCGAAGTGCTCCTCGTTCAGGTACTCGTCGCGCAGTTTGCGATTGAAGCTCTCGCAGGCGCCATTCTGTGTCGGCTTCTCTGGCGCGATCCAGTGAAGCTGCACGCCACGAGCGTACGCCCACTGGTCGAGCGCCTTTGACGTGTATTCAGGTCCGTTATCCATGACCAGCAGCCCGGGGGTTTTCCCGTACGCAGCGATCGCCCGGTCGAGCGCCCGTGTCACGCGCACGCCCGACAGCGAGGTGTCGACCTCGAGCGCCGGCGCGAGCCGGCTCACGGCATCGACGATGGTCAGCACCCGGATGGTCCGGCCATCCATGAGCTGATCGGACACGAAGTCCATCGCCCAGCGCTCATGCACGGTCGTCGCCGGCGGCAGCGCCCCGCGTGGGACATGCGCGCCGCGCTTGCGCCGTCGCTTCCCGCGCAGATGCAGCCCGCGCTCGCGGTAGAGCCGGTAACGCGCCGCCGGCCTGCCGCGTCGCCGCGTACCGCTGCGTCGCCCGCGGCTGCGCCACCAGGCCGCACGCGGCGCGCTCGCTCCGCGCGAGCTCCTGCCGCAGGTACTCGACCACGGCCCGCCGCTCCACGGCGGTCACCACTTGTTTGAAAGGACGGCCTTCAGCGAGTCGATGTCCAGCGCCTGCGTGGCCACGATCTGCTTCAGGCGGCGATTCTCGTCCTCGAGCTGTCGCAGCCGCCGCGCCTCGCTCACGTCCATCCCGCCGTACTTCGCTTTCCAGCGCTGGAAAGTCGCCCGGCTGATTCCGTGCTTGCGGCAGAGGTCGTCCACCGCATGCTCTCGCGGGTCGCCGTGATCGCGCTGGCGGCGTCGGTGGGTGACGCTTCGTCGCTGGCGCACGGCGCTGAAGCCGGCGTCGCGGTCGTGGGGACGTCGGGCGAAGGGGGCCGCGCGTTGCGCCACCACCCCGCCGCATCCGGCTCGTTGCCCCTCCCCCTCGCGCTGTGCATCGGACCAACGACCGTGCCCTCGCCGCGTTCCAAGCCGCGCCGCTTCTCGCCGCTGATGACGGACGACGAGAGATCCCGGAGGGCGAGACTCGCGTTGAATGCCGGGTTGTGGGCGATCCGTATGGAGGTGCGGGTCGTCCGGCTGTCGGGTTGCCTCCAACGGATCGCAGAGTGCAGGGGATCGGCTTCGTCCCCTCGCGACGGCAGTGGCGGGCAGTCGACCGGCTGCGTCAGTCGTGTAGTCGGTCGTGCGACGGCATTTCGGCGGCGATCCGCGCGAAGAACCGGCGGGCACCGCCGAGCCCGAGCGCGCCAAGGTCATCGTGATCGGCACGCAACCGACTCACCACGGCCTCTGCGGACTGCTGGTCGGTTCGACGGCGGAGCGCCGACGACGCTTGCGGCCTCACTCCTCCCGCGGCTCGCACGGACGCCACATCTTCGGCGGCGCCTCGCCGCGCATCTCGTAGAGGAAGCGGGACGGCATCGACTCGCCGCGGTGGCCGCCGCGGGCGCGGCTCTTGACACAGGTGATGGTCAGGTGGCGCTGCGCGCGGGTGATGCCGACGTACATCAGGCGGCGCTCCTCCTCGACGGTGTTCTCGGTCACGGCGCGGACGTGAGGCAGCAGCCCCTCCTCGCAGCCGACCAGCCAGACCCGCGGGAACTCGAGCCCCTTCGCCGAGTGGAGCGTCATCAGCGTGACGACGTCGCGCGCCTGCTCCTTCTCCGCGTCCTGCGTGTCCTCGGCCGAGAGGGTGAGCGCCTCGAGGAAGCTCTGTAGCGTCGGCGCGCTCGCCCGTTTGCAGTGGTTCTCGGCGAAGTTCACCAGCTCGAGCACGCCGTTCCAGCGCTCTTCTCGCGTCGCGGACTCCGGATAGGCGCGATCGACCTCGGCGCGGTAGTCCGTCTCGGCCAGCACGCGGCGGATCCACGCCACCAGATCGCGCCGCGGACCGGCGTTGTCTGCAGCCAGCCGCCCGAGCGCCCCCATCTTGTCGAGGAAGCCCTGCATCGACTCGACCGCGGCGCCCGGCAGCCCGGCGATGGCGTTCGCCTGCCGGAACGCCCGCGCCACCGGGATCCCCTCGCGCGTCGCCCAGTCGAGCGCCTTGTCGATGGTCGACTTGCCGATGCCGCGCGGCGGGCAGTTGATGACGCGCAGCAGCGACACCTCGTCGTCGGGATTGGCGGCGAGGCGCAGGTACGCCAGCACGTCGCGCACCTCCTTGCGGTCGAAGAACGACATGCCGCCGATGAGGCGATACGGCACCTGCTTCGCCCGCAGCGCCGCCTCGAACGCGCGCGCCTGCGTCGCCGCGCGGAAGAGGATCGCGAAGTCGCCCGGCCGCGAGAGACCGTCGCGCATGCGCTCGGTGATCTCGCGCACGGCGAGATCGGCCTCGGCGGTCTCGTCCTCGACCCGCTTCACCGCCACCGGCTCGCCGGCGCCGAGCGCCGAGCGCAGCGTCTTGCCGTGGCGATTCGGGTTGCAGGCGATGACGCGGTTGGCCGCCTCGAGGATCGGCTCGGTCGAGCGGTAGTTGGTCTCGAGGCGCACCACCCTGGCGCCGGCAAAGTCGCGCTCGAAGCCGAGGATCTTCTGCACGTCGGCGCCGCGCCAGCCGTAGATCGACTGGTCGTCGTCGCCGACGACGCAGAGGTTGCGATGCTCGCCCGCGATCAGGCGCAGCAGCTCGTACTGCGGCGCGTTGGTGTCCTGGTACTCGTCCACCATCACCCAGCGGAAGCGCTCGGCCAGCGCCGCGCGGTCGGCCGCGCTCTCGCGCAGCAGCTTCACCGCCAGCAACAGGAGATCGTCGAAGTCGACCAGCCGCTGGCGCCGCAGGCACTCGTCGTACTTGGCGTACGAACGGGCGATCAGCAGCTCGCGGCGCCCCAGAGCGGCCTTGTACGCCTCCTGCGGCGAGACCAGCCGGCTCTTCATCAGCGAGATCTGTGACTGCAGCGCGCTCGGGTGGATGGCCGTCTCGGCGACGCGCAGTTCGCGCAGCGCCCCCTTCAGCGCAGTGAGCTGGTCGGCGCTGTCGCAGATGGCGAAACGGCTCGGCAGGCCGATCGCGTGGCCGCGTTCGCGCAGCAGGCGGACGCAGAACGAGTGGAAGGTGCCGATCGTCACGGCCTTGGCCGCCTCGCCGCCGCACAGCGCCGCCGCCCGCTCGCGCATCTCGGTGGCGGCGCGGTTGGTGAAGGTCATGGCGAGCAACTGCTCGGGCGCGGCGCCATGCGCCAGCAGCCAGGCGATGCGCACGGTGATGACCCGCGTCTTGCCCGAGCCGGCGCCGGCCAGCACCAGCAGCGGACCGTCGAGCGTGGTGACGGCGGCGCGCTGCTCGGCGTTGAGTCCGTCGACCACGTTGCGCAGCGCGGGCGGGATCGCCGGCGCGGCGGAACGGGCGGAGAGAGCAGCGGCGGCGCGGCGGGCCATCGGCGGTGTTCGGCTCGGGAGGTCGGGAGCGTTGCCGACGCGGCGACGCCGACGTGCGGGCGCGGTGGATTACAGCGCGCGTGCGCGATGCGCAATCACCGTCGGGCTATGCTCGCGGTCGCTCGTGCGAACTCGGAGGCTGTCCATGCTGCGTGCCGCTCTCGCATCGATCCCGTGGCTCATGCCGACGAGCCTGCCGCCCGCCACGGCTCCGGTTGCGGCGCCGGCGGCGCGCGAAGAGACCGCGCGCGTCAACTCGCTGCCCGAGCTGATCCCGGAGCCGCTCGACACCTCCTCCGAGGCGGTGCTCGGCTGGCTCAAGTTCATGGCGGCCGGCTATCGCGGGGCCGCCGATCACCTCGGCAATGGCAACGCCGCCGACGCCGAGCTGGCCCTCGGCGACGTCATCGAGAAGACGGCGCGCGCCGCACTCGAGGCGCAGGTCGGCAAGAAGGGCAAGGTCAAGCTGAACGACGCGGCCGACGGGCCGATCACGAAGGTCGACGACAGCGGCGTCACGGCGACGATCCAGAAGACCGAGACGCTGGTGACGTGGGGCGAGATCGACCCGAAGCAGATCGGCCTGCTGATCAGCAAGGCGAAGCCGACGGCTGAGAACGAGATCGTCGCGGCGGCGGCGCTCAAGCTGCTGTCCGGCGACGGCGTCGACGCCAAGCAGCGCGCCGGGAAGCTGACCAGCGAGCTGGGCACGAAGCTCGGCGAACTGCTCGAGGACATGAAGACGGTCGGACCGGTGTTGAAGTCAGCGCGCGCGCTGGATGGCGCGCTGCGCGAGGCCGATCCGGTGAAGGCGGTCGAGAAGTTCAAGGCGGTGTGGCCGGAGGCGAAGGTGACCGGCCTCGCGACCGACGCGGCGAAGGCGTTGCGGGCGCAGTTCGTGCTGCGCGCCACCGAGGCGTCGGGCGGGCAGAAGGCGCTCGCGGCGGCGTTCCACGCCAAGGTCACCACCAACCCGTCGAAGCTGCATCCCGATGCCGGGCCCGGCGGCGTCGGGTTGACGCTCGAGTACGACTTCGAGAAGGATGCGGAGGGGCGCGACTTCGATGTCGCGCTGCTGCCGAAGGGCGTGCTCGGCATGGCGAAGGGGGGCGGCGGGGCGACGCCGACGCCGACGCCGCCGCTGGTCTCGCAGAGCCGCCTGCTGCAGGACGGCGACAGCCTCGCCGCCGGAGCGCTGCCGATCGAGTTCTGCGCCGATGTCGAGATCGAGCTGCAGGGCGGGCTGGCGGAGATGATCGCGGGGTCGCAGCTCGGCTTCGTCCTGGTCGGACTGGCGACGGCCGACGGCAAGGACCGGATCATCACGCAGAACTACGCGGCGATCGACTGCTCGATCGCCGGTGGCGCCGGCCCCTCCTGGGAGAAGAAGATCGAGCCGCTCGGCCGGGGCATGCAGTGGGCGACGACGCTGCGGATGGCCAACGGCAAGCTGACCTACGCGCGGCTGCCCGAGACATCGCCGGCGCTGAACTTCGCGCCGTCCGGTCCGATGCGGCTGTTCCTGCTGCTGGGCGGGCCGCCGACGTGGTTCATCGAGCGGATGGTGGTGAAGGGGACCGCCACCGGCGAGAGCATGGCCAAGCTGGCGGGCCTGGTGGCCGAACGCGAGGCGAAGGCGCTGTTCGGTGAGTGACGCGGCGGCGAGCGGCGGCGTGGCCGGAGCGGCGCCGGTGCCGGAAACGGGCACGGCGTGGCCGGTCGGCGCCATCGATCTCGCGGCGAAGCTGGCGCAGATCCGCGAACACTGGCGGCCCAAGGTGATCGCCGCGCTGAACGGACAGGAAGTGAAGCTCGCCAGGTTCGCGGGCGAGTTCCCGTGGCATCGCCACGCGCAGGAGGACGAGCTGTTCCTCGGCGTGGCCGGCGAGTTCCGGGTCGAGTTCCGGGATCGCGCCGAGTCCGTGGTGCCCGGGCGCCTCGTGGTGGTGCCGCGCGGCGTCGAGCACCGGGTGGTCGCCGCCGGCGAAGCGGCTGCCCTCCTGCTCGAGCCGGCCGCCACCCGCAACACCGGCGACGTCGAGGACGCCCGCTACACCGCCCCGAACGGCGTCAGGATCTGAGATGGGCGACCCGGGCGTCGATCCCTACGCCTCCCTGCAGTCGAAGCTCGACGAGGTCGTCGTCTGGCCGTCGGTCTACACCTTCAAGTTCATCATGAAGACCGAGCTGGTCGCGCGCTTCGTCGTGCTGCTCGAGGGGCACACCTACACCACGCGCGCGTCGGGCGAGGGCCGCCACACCGCCGTGACCGCCGAGCTCTTCATGGAGTCGAGCACCGAGGTGATCGCCCTCTACCGCCGCGCGGCGGAGCAGTTCCCGGGGGTGATCGCTTTGTGAAGGAGCGTCGCGCGGTGATCCGCGTGATCCGACGGACGCGACGGGTCGGTCGATCGAACCCTACTGGAACGTGACGCGCTGCACCGCCGACCAGCCGGGCTTCCCGCTCCACGACTCGAAGCCGATCGCCTGGAAGCCGACGTCGAGGCCGCTGAAGCAACCGGCCGGCACGAAGGCCGAGAAGACGCGCGCACCGCCTGCGTCGAACACGCCGAGGTCGAGGTCGATGAAGGTCGGCGCGCCATCGACGTCGGTGACCGCCAGCAGGTTGAGCATCCCCGGCACGCCGCCCGTCGTCGTCAGCGTGAGCGTCTCGTCGCCGCCGACGTCGACCGGATCGGCCGCCAGCGCCAGGTGGTCGTCGACCTGCTCGGTGAAGGCGTGGAGCTGGTCGACCTGCAGGTCGCGTAAGGTGTTCACCGCGCCGCTCGGCCACTCGATCACCAGTTCGAGCTCGCCGGCGCGCAGGCGCACTCTCGCGCCGATGGCAGAGCGGTTGCTGACCGTGGCGGCGAGACGGACGGCAAGCCAGTGACCCGACTTCGGCGTGTCGTTGCGCATCAGGTACAGCGCGCCGAACGGCTGCGTCTCCGGGTCCTGGTGGTCGACGAAGGCGAAGTCGAAGTCACCGTCGTGGTCATAGTCGGCGGCCGCACCGCCCTTGGTGTCGCCCGGGAAGCTGACGCCGGAGGTCGCGCTCTCGTCACGGAACCTCCCGTCGCGGTTGTTCATGAAGAAGAAGTTGGTCGACAGCGAGTTCGACGCCGCACCGACGAATGGGTCGAGCCAGCCGTCGCGGTCGTAGTCGAGGAACCCGCCGATCGCGGAGCGGTGGCCCGGATAGTCGGGACCGAGTGGCGGGGTCGCGACATCATCGACGCCGGCCGCGGTCGCCACGTCGATGAACAGCGAAGCCACGATCTGTCCGCCGTTCTCGGTCAGCTGGTTCTGCAGCAGGAGATTGAGCGGCCCGTCCCAGCCGCCGAGGTCGAATCCGATGTCCTCGTTGTCGGCGAAGACGTAGAGACCACATCGCCGTCGTTGTCGTAATCGCCGGCGACCGCCCCCATCATCTCGACGTCGGGGAAAGTCGGCAGGAGGTCGTTGCGCAGCTCGAAGGTGCCGTCACAGCGGTTGCGGTAGAGCTCCTTCGTGAAGCCCTTGCCGTTGACGACGAACATGTCGTCCCAGCCATCGGCATCGAAGTCGAACCACGTCACGCCGAGCCCGTGGATGTTCATCGACCTCATGTTCTGGTCAGTCAGTCCGGCGGCGGTCGAGACGTCGGTGAACGTCGCCTGCGCCGGCGCGGAGCGGGCCGTCATGGCCGCGATGAACACTGCGAGGCGAACGGCGGTGCGCGCAGATCCGAGCGCAAAGGGAAGAATCAACGAACTGCGCACCGGTCGCGCTCCCGGAAGAGCGGTGGAATCCGTCACGCCATGACGATCGGCGATCAGCAACGACAGGTTTGCTGACCCCGCGCAAGCGCGCAAGAGGTCGGCGGGATCGGCAATCGCGCACGCGGGGGCGACCGTGTCACTCAGGATCCGCGTCCCGGTCGAAGCGCGAAGAGCCTCTCGTTTCGCAGTCGCGGCGCGCGGCGGAGATCGCGTAGCTGGTGCAGACGATCGGCGGCATCGGCAGCAGCGTGCCGCCCGCAAACGGTGTCGGCGCGGCGACGAGGGCAAGCGCCGTACTGCCTCGATCCGGGACGGAAACCGCGGGGGTCAGAAGCGGAACTGCAGGGCGAGGCTCCAGAGCGGGCCGGGGACGAGCTGCGCGCGGGTGACGTTGCGCCAGAGCGGCCAACGAACCGTCGCCTGCAGCGAGAGCTGCTCGTGCAGGTCGAACCCGATCCCCGGAGTCAGGAACAGGAGGCGCGAGCCAGTGTTCTCGATGTCGCTGCCATCGAGCTCGTCGTGGCGGCGCAGCACCGCCTCGAGCGCCAGCACGGCGCTCAGGCGATCGACGAGGCGCGTGCCGGCGCCGAGCGTGAGCTCGGTCGTCACGCCGGCGCGCAGGCCGTTGTCGCTCTCGCCGCCGGAGAACTGCGCGACCGCGGAGGCGAACAGCGCCAGGTCCTCCGCGGCCGTCGAACAGCGCATGCCGACGATCGGGTCGTATGTGCCCGAACCGAGCTGGAGCACGGTCGGCGGCGTGACGCCGGCGGGTACCGAGTCCCCCTCGTCGCCGGTCGGCAGCTCGAGGCCGAACACGAACGAGAGGCCGCTCGGGGAGAGGTCGAATGCGCCGGGCGCGTCCGGCGCTGCCGTGTCCGGACTCCGGCCGCCGGTCACGAACGGCCGCCATTCGGCGAGCAACGCGATGTCGCCCAGTCCCTCGAGGTCGACGTCGGCGCGGCCAGGCTCGTCGTTGCGGATGTCGAGCCGCGGGATCGACGCGGTGAAGCTCCAGTCGAAGCGCGGATGCCAGACGAGGTCGAGCGTCTGCTCGCGCCACAGGGTGGAGGCGTCGCCGGGATTGCGCTCGCGATCGGTGCCGCGGTAGACGTCACCGGAGAACTGGTAGGTCGTCGACAGCGCGACCTCGAACGGCGTGGCGTTGCGGGCTTCGAGGCTCTGGAAACTGTTCCTGCCGACCGGCAGGACCGGACGCTTTCAACCTGCTCACTGGCCGTGCGCGGCGCGATCGAGCCCGAGGATCGCCACCGCCGCCAGCGCCACGCGACTCGCGAAACTGCTTCGGTGCATCACGCTCGCTCCGCCAGCTTGATCCGGGACGAACCCGGCATGCAGCGCCTCCCGCCGCCGACCTGTTGTACCGGAATCCGGTCGCGATGACGCGCTCAAGGCAGCCGGTACGCCTCCGGTGCCGGCTTCACCGCACGGTTGAACCAGGTCGGGCGGCGCAGGCCGCCGGGGCCGGGGGCGGGGCGCGCCAGCGCCATCCACTCGCGGAAGACCGCCATCGACTGGTTCGTGTCGACCTCGACGTCGCCGTACCGATCGTCGGGGCGAGCGCGCTCGACATGGACGCGCTGGTGCCAGCAGTGCATGCCGCTGATCGGGTCGGGCTGCACCGGGAAGGTCAGGTTCTGGTGGACGCCGCCGTCGGTCCACCAGACGCGCGAGCTGTCCTGGTCCGCGGACTTCCACGGCGCGATGTCCTTCACCCGCCGGATGCGGAACCGTCCGGGCGCGATCTCCTCGCGGGTGACCAGCGCGCTGGCCCAGCGATCGGTGCCGACCTCCTCGAACAGCCGCCACCGCCCGAGGTGGTGGCTGCACGCCACGACGCCCGGCCGCACGCCCTCGGTCACCCACGCCTTGTTGATGAAGTGGCCGATCCGCGTCGAGACGCGCACGAGGTCGAGCGTCTTCACGCCGCCGAGCCGCTGCGCATCTTCCGGGTGGATCCAGACCGGATTGGTGTTCGACAGCTCGTAGAGCCACTTCGAGTTGGCGCTGCGCGTGTGGATCAGCGTCGGCAGCCGGAAGGTCGGCACCAGGACGTAGTCGCCCTTCGCCGGATCGAGGTGGCGCGGGTGGACGTGGCTCTCGATGTAGCCCGGCAGCGACTGCTCCGGCCAGCGCCAGTCGACCATCGTCTGGCTGAACAGCTCGAACCGGCGGCTCGGCGTCGCCAGCCCGATCCGCGCCGCCCCCTCCGCCAGCACGCCGATCGCCTTGCCGTCCTTGACGACGATCCGCTTCGCCGCGTCTTCGCTCGCGCCGGCCCGTTCGCTCTCGCCGAGCGGCCGCTTGAACGAGTCGTAGGTGCTGCCCGCCACCTCGAAACAGCCGTGCCGGCGCATGTACTCGAGGGGCGTCTGGCCGAGCTTCGCCGCCGCCGCCGGCAATCCCGGCACCGTGTTCTCGAAGATCCAGCGGTAGTACTCGTCGATCGTGATCCGCTCGCCCTTGCGGTAGGGCGACTCGAACCACTGCCGGATGCCGAGCGCCCCGTCCGGATCGATCCGCCACGACAGCGCGATCCAGAACTCGTCCTCCTCCCAGACCTCGCCCGGATTCGCCTGCCAGGTCCACTCGACCTTCCTGCCGGCGCGCTCCAGCGCGACGCGGCGCACCGGCTGCCGGAAGCCGATCCAGCGGCCGGCGTGCGTCTCCTGCGACATCAGGTCGTGGCGCTCGGCGCCGACCCCCATCGGCAGCACGTAGTCGGCGTACTGCGCCGTCTCGCTCCAGACCGGCGTGAGCGCGGCGTGCAGCTCGACCAGCTTCTCGTCGCGCAGCACGCGCTCCCACACCATGCCGTCGGGGTTGGTCCAAACGGGGTTGTAGACGCGCGTGAAATAGGCGGCCAACTTGCCGCGGCCGTCCAGCATCAGGTGCGGCAGCAGGTACGAGAGCTCATGGTGGGAGAGCGGCCACTCGCGCGGATAGAGCAGCTCGTTCCAGACCTTCTGCGGCGGCGGCTTCGCGAACGGCGCCGGCACGAACTTGTCGGCCGTGTTGAAGTTGGTGCCGCCTTCCGCGCCGACCGCGCCGACCAGCACCGACAGGAAATGGAGGCAGCGCGCCACCTGCCAGCCGCCCTTGTTCCCGGACGCAGCGTTGCGCCAGACGTGGCTGGCGAAGCCGTGGCCCGCCTTGCCGATCTCGCGCGCGACCGCGACGATCTTGTCGCGCGCGACGCCGCACTCCTTCTCGGCGGCCTCGGGCGTGTACGCGGCGTAATGGGCCTTCAGCGCGGCGACGAAGTCGTCGAAGCGCGGCGCGGCGCCGCCGCCCGCCGCGCCGGACTTCTCCGGCGCCAGCACCGGCAGCGCCTCGCGCCAGTTGGTCCACTCCTCGACGAACTTCCGGTCGAACGTCCCCTCGTCGAGCAGCACCTTGGCGAACGCCAGCAGGAGGAACGCCTCGCTGCCCGGATGCGGCGCCAGCCACCAGTCGGCCATCGCCGCCGTGTTCGACAGGCGGATGTCGATGGCGCAGAGCTTCGCGCCGGCGAGCTTGCCCTCGATGATCCGCTGCGCGTGCGGGTTGAAGTAGTGGCCGGTCTCGAGGTGGCTCGAGAGCAGCAGGATGAACTTCGCGTTCGCGTGGTCGGGGGAGGGCCGGTCGACCGTCTGCCAGAGCGCGTAGCCGAGCCGGGCCGCGGCGCTGCAGACGTTGGTGTGGCTGTTGTGGCCGTCGACGCCCCACGCCTGCAGCACGCGATCGATGTAGCCATCGTGGCCCGGCCGCCCGACGTGGTACATCACCTCGGTGCGTCGCCCCTCGATCAGCGCGGTCCTGATCTGCCGCGCGAAGACGTCGAGCACGTGATCCCACGTGACCCGCTCGAACTTGCCGGAGCCGCGCGCCCCCACCCGCTTCATCGGGTAGAGCACGCGCTCGGGATCCTCGATCTGGTTCAGCGTCGCCGGCCCCTTCGCGCAGTTCCTGCCGCGCGAGCCGGGATGGAACGGGTTGCCCTCGAGCTTCCGGATCGAGAGGTCGCTCTTGTCGACGTAAGCCACCAGCCCGCAC
>VGYY01000028.1 GCA_016872815.1 Planctomycetota bacterium | reverse complement strand
GCAGCGAGGCCAGGAATGCGGCCGCCCGTTCGGGACCGTGCCGGCGCAGCAGCAGGTCGACCTGCCGCGCCTCGAGCGCAGGCAGCGACGGCGCCGTGGCCGGTCGCAGCGCCAACCACCGCTCGATCCACTCGAGCGCCGCGTCGTCGCCGTGCTGGCGCTGCGCCCGGCGCAGCAACTCGCCGCCGAGCTCCCACTCGAGCGGAGCCGCGAGTCGGCGCTGTCCATTCGCGGCCGCCAGGACGGCGCGCTCGCGCGCCAAGGGGGTCCCGTCGCGCCGATCGCTGCGTGCCGCGAGTTCCGGGTGGACCGAAGCGGCGAGCCGCGCCGCCGGCGCGCGCGGGCCCGCGACGCCGGTCAGGTCGGCCAGCAGCAGCAGCGCCGCCGCGGCCAGCGCGCCGCGCGGCAGCGCCGCCGCCAGCGCCGCGAACATGCAGGCGAGCCCAGGCAGGGCCGCTGCGACCGAGATCAACGGCAGCGTTCCGCCCGCCGCGCTGAGAGCGACCGCGCTCCCGGCCGCCAGCAGCCCGCACAGCGCGAGGCGAGCCGACGGCGCTGTCAGGCGCAGCGCCGCCACCAGCAGCACGATCCCGCCGACCGCGAACGGCACCACACCTGCGCCGCTCGACGGCTGCCACGAGTCGATCCAGGCTGCACCCGACCAGACGCCGGCGCCACCCAGACTCCACTGCTGCAGCACATCGGCCAGCGTCTCGGCGCGCGCCGCCGCGACGGCCGCCGCCGGCAGCCGGACTGCGCTGTCGGCGGCAAGTCCCACCAGCGCGCCGCGTGCGACGACCAGCACGACGACGGCCACCGCCGCCGCGGCCGCCACGACCGGCAGCACGCTGCGGCCGGCCTCGCGGCGCGGTCGCGTGGCCCACACGAGCAGCACGCCGGGCAGCAGCGCACCTGCGGACGCGACCGTCGCCACCAACCCGGTCACGAGCGACGTCGTCGGTCGGCGCTCCTCGCGCCAGCACGCATGGGCAGCGACGACGAACGCAAGCGCCGCGACGAGCTGCAACGCGCCCGCAGGATCTTGCAGCAGCGCGAGGGCGGACGCGGACGCGACGGTCAACAGACCAGCCGCCAGGGCTGCAAGCGGGCCACCGCCCTGCGACCGCGCGAGGCGCGCGACACACCCGCCGAGCAGCACGACGCCCCCCAGCAGCAGCAGCCGGAAACCGAGGATTGCGCGCGCACCTTCGGCGGGTGCCAGCAGCAGCCAGCCGGTGCCGGGCCAGGCGCGCGCGGCGAACGCCTCGGCCTCGATCCACCCGTCGGGCTGGCACAGCGCCGGCAGGGCAGCCAGCAGCGCCGTCAGGAGCAGCGCGAGCGGCATGAGCCATCCCGGCATCGCGATCGAACGCTCTTCCGCCACCCTCGACTCCGCTGCGCGACGTCGCTGTCGCGAGGTGGCGAGTATGGCGCGGCCGCGGTGACGTGACGCCACTGCTCGGACCCACCCGTGGGCGCGGTACGCTGCAGCGGTGGCCCAGTGCCCCTCGTCGGAATCCGCGATGAGCCTTCGTCTGACCCCTCGCCAGCGCTTCGAGCTCGAAGTGCATCGCCGATCCGGGCTGCGCCGCTGGACGCGGCTCGCTCCGGCGGCACCGACGACCACGGCGCGAACGGTCAGTGGCGAGCCGGCAGCCGCCACGCCTGAAGTTCGGATCACGCACAAGACTGCGACCGTGTCGCGGCCAGTCAGTCAGCGAGCGGATGGATCGGTTTCCGATCCGACATCGCCGCCGGTCGCGGCGTCACCGGGTGCGCAGTCGCCACGACCCCTCGCTGCCCGGCAACGTGACCTTGAGGCGATTGCGCTCGAAATCAGCACGTGCCGTCAATGCAAATTGTGCGATTATCGAACAAAAACCGTTCCCGGCGAGGGGGCACTCGATCCACCGATCCTGTTTGTCGGCGAGGGTCCCGGCGCAGATGAGGACGCCTCCGGCCGCCCGTTCGTCGGTCGTGCCGGCCAGCTCCTCGACAAGATGGTCGCCGCGATCCGTTTCCGGCGTGACGAAGTCTTCATCGCCAACATCATCAAGTGTCGCCCGCCGGCGAACCGGACGCCGGAGCCGGATGAGGTGCGCGCCTGTTCGTCGTTCCTGCTGCGTCAGATCGAGCTGTTGCGGCCGCAGCTCATCTGCACCCTCGGGCTGCCGGCCACGCGCGCCTTCCTGCCGGAAACGGGCTCGATCAGCGCCGTTCGCGGGCGCGAGCGCTCGTGGCGCGGGATTCCGTTGGTCCCGACCTTCCATCCGGCGTACCTCTTGCGCAGTCCGGAAGCGAAACATGACGCCTGGGCCGACCTAAAGCTGATCGCCAGGCGGGTCGGCCGACCCGTCGACGGCGTGTGATCGCGGGATCGCTGGCTGCCATGACCTGCTGTGCGCGCAGTTGCGCCAGCGGCGGATTCGCGCCGCAGCGGCGCTCCGAGGAGACCGTTCCGTGTTGATGCGCCCGGCCGCGTGGGGAATCGACCTGACCGGGGGGGCGTTGCGTGCGCTGCACATCGAGCGCGCCGGGCGCCGCAACCGGATCCTCGACGCGATCGAGATCCCGCTCAGCGGCCCCGGCGAGGGAGCCGAGGCGCTCACGGCCCATCTGCCGGAAGCCGCCGGCCGCGCCTTGGCCGAATTCGTGCGCACGCACGCGGCGGCCCTCGGCGATCCGGTGGTCGTGGCGCTGCCGGTGTTCGGTGCTCGCCACGGTCGCGCCGAGGTCGCGGTGACCGCAGCGGGACAGGCGGAGAAGCTGCTCGAATTCGAGGTCCAGCGCGCCGTCGCGTCGGACCTCGAGCCGTGGCTGGTGCGTCGCGGTCCGACCCGATCGAGCGCGTCCGGCGCCCCCGGCTGCGATTGGTTCGCCGCCCGCCGCGAGCATGTCCAGTGTGTCGTCGGCGACCTGCAGCGCTGGCGCCTGCCGTTCGACCTGCTGGTTCCCGGCCCGCTCGCGCTGGCGCGGTACTGCGAACTCGAGTGGCCGGGGCGAGGTCGACGCCTGATGATGGAATGCCAGCGCACCCGCACCGACTTGTTGTTCCTCCTCGGTGACGGAACGCAGCGCTGGCGCAGCCTGCCGCTTGGCTGCGGCGCACTCGCCGACGCACCGGTCGGACCGACGCGTGACGCCGAGGCCCGTCGTCTCGCAGAGCGGTTGCGGGCCGAATGGCGCGAGGCGCATCTCGCCCTGTTCGGCGCCCACGACGGCACCGCTCCCGAACGCACGGTGCTGCTCGGCGAGGCGGCGCGCCATCCCGAATTGCGCCACGCGCTGGCCGCAGCGACCGGGCTCGAACTGGTCACGCCGCACGCCCCGCGGACGTTCGTGGTGACGGCGCGCGCGGCGCCGCAGCAACCGCTGCACCACGGCACCGCGATCGGGCTCGCGCTGGCGGCGCTCGATCGAGCCGGCGATCCGTGGAGCCTGGTCGACCCGCCGCGCGGTCGCCGCCTGACGCGAGCCGTGCCGGCGCTCTCCGGTGCCCTGCTCGCGCTGGCGGCGGGACTCCTTGCCACCGATTTCATCGCCGCGCGCGAACTGCATCGGCTCGCGGCGCTGCGCGAACGGGTGGTGGCGCCAGTCGATCCGCGCGTGCAGGCCGACTGGGCGTCCGCCGGCGCGACCATCACCGCGGCCAATCAGCGCAGCGAGGCGTTGCTCGCCGCGATCGACGATGCCGGACGGCGCTGGCCGCTGGCCCGGCACCTGATCGCCGCACTCGCGGAGACGACGCCGCCCTTCCGGTTGCTCTCCTGCGCGGCCGAGCCGGGCACGCCGGCCGATCTGGTGCGGCTCACGTTCGAGCCGGTCGCCGGCGCCGTCGGCAGCGACGTCGGCGCGGTCGGCGACGTCGACGCCATCACGCGCTGGCTGCACGATCGGGTCGGTCTCAACGTGACCGGCGTCGAGGAGCGCCGCGGTCCCGACGGGACGCGGCGCGTCGATCTGGTCGCAGCTCTTCCCCACGCGGCGGCGAAGCCGTGAGGCGCCTCGGATTCGCGCTCTCGCTGCTGGCCGCCGCTGCGGCCACGACGATCTTCTTCACGGAGACGCGAGCGACGCTGCGCTCGGTGCACGCGCTGCGCCAGGCTCTCGCGCGGGACCTCGACCTCGCCCTGGCGACCGCAGAACGGCACGGCGCCGCCCCCTCGAGTGACGAGCTCGCGCTGGCGAGCTCGCGGCGGCGCGCCGCGCTCGAGCAGAGCGATACGCTCGCCGTCGGCTTCTGGCAGGGCGCGCACGAACCGAGTGATTACCTGCTCACGCGCGCTGCGCGCGGCGGAGAGCGCAGAGACGACCGGCGCGCGCTGCTCGACGACGCCCTGCTCGCGTTGCAAGTCGACGTGAAGGAGGTCCCGGGTCTGTCGCCGACGCGGCTCGGCCTCGTCGCGCCCTCGCTCTCGCGGGCGGCGCCGCTGGATGAGGAGGCGCTCGCCGAGCAGTTCACGCGCGTGGTCGCGGTGCGCCTCCTCGCGCTGACGCTGCGGCGGCGCGCGCCGCTCGACCTGCAGTCGGCGACCCTCACCTTCGAGCAGCGCGATCGCCTGGTGGCGCGCGTGACGGTCGTCGGGTCGATCGACCAGTTGGTGGGCGTCATCGAGGAACTGGCCGCGCCCTCAGCCGACGCGCCGCCGCGCAGCCTGCGCAACTTCACGCTGCGCCGGCAGGAACCGGAGGAGTGGCGGCTGACCGGGCCGCAGTTCACCTCGCCGCCGGCCTGCCTCGACGCCACGCTCTGTTTCCTGTTCCCCGGCGGCACGGAGGCGAGCCGATGAGCCCGCGCTCGAATCCCTTGCCGCCCCGCCTCGGCGTGGTCGCGTGGCTGACCGCGGTGGCGGCTGTCGCCGTTCCAGTGCGGCTCGCCGGCCTCGGCGGCCGGATCGAGCACTCCCTGGTCGAACGTCGCGACCGGCTCGAGAGCCGGGAACGGAACGATCGGCGCGTGCGCCGCAACCAACTGCCCGACGTCGTGGCACTCGACACGGTCGGGGCGGTTGCTGCCACCGTGGCGCTCCCGCCCGAACGCCAGGCCGCCGTCCGCTTCGACGCCGGCACGGTGTTCTCGCCCGAGCAACAGGCGCGCTGGGTCGACAAGCACGCCAGCGAAGGAGAATTTGCGCGGGATCTGCTGCCGCCGACGTCGGTCGTCGCGGTGGCGGCGCCGGAGCGAATCGACGTCGAATGGACCGCTCCGGCGAACTTCGCCGCCCTGCAGACGCGGGTCGCCGCCCAGCCGTTACTGCGATTGGGCTTCCGGGTATACCGCTGGCGCGAAGGGAATGAGCCGAAGTTGCTCACCACCCTGGCGAGCGATCGCACCACGTTCCTGGACCGCGATCTGCCCCTCGGGCGGGAGCGGTTCTCCTACTGCGTGGCGACGGTGATCGAAGGCACGATCGGCGACCTGCCGACCCTCATCGAAAGCAAGCGCTCCTCGGTGATCTCGGTCGAAACAGTCGAGAACTTCTCCCTCACGGTGCTCGAGACCGAAGCGGACATCGTCCGTCTCGAGATCGACGCCGTGCTCGATGGCCGCTCGATCGAGCGGGTCTTCGAAGTCACCGTCGGGGCCGCCATCGTCCCCGCCGTGTCGGCGGAGACGCCCGAGCCGGTCGCCCGCCGCCTCGACACCGGCCTGACCCTGGTCGGCGTCCGGGTGGTCGAGGGGCGAACGGAAGAAGTACGCTCGCGGGCCGAGTTCCTGCCCGACGGAAGGCGGCAGCTCGACCCCGTCACCGGCCTCCCGACCTTCCGTACGGAGACCGTCGCGCGGCCGCGGCGGACGCTCGAGCTGACGTGCCGTGAACGGTCCGGGGCAATTCGGACCTTCACATCGCCCGCCCCAAACTGATAGACCTGTACGGATTCGGCCGTTCCTCGACGCGAGGAACCTGGAGATCCTGAAGATGCGAACGAGCCCCCCTTTCCTCGGCGCGTTGACGGCGGTTTCGCTCACCGTCGTCGGCTGCTCCTCCAACTTCGACCAGGCGGGCGCACCTGCTGACGCGGCTGATGCCGGTGGCAACAGCGCTGCGCCGGTGGCCGGGGCACTGCCGCAGTCGGGCGAGCAGAGCGTGCGCGCGCAGAAGCGCGCTGCGCTGGTCGAGAGCTACCTCGCCGATGCGCAGGCGAAGCGGTCGCGCGGCGACGTCGCCGGCGCGCATCAGGCGCTGCTCGACGCCTACGAGATGGATCCTGGCAATCAGGACGTGCGCACGCTCCTCGACGCGCTGTCGGTCGAGCTCGGCAAGCGGCCGGCCACCGTCGGCGACGTCGCCCGTGGCGCCGCCGACCGCGACCGCGTTCGTCGCGTCGCCGCGCGCCTCGAGGTCGAGGACAAGATCACCCAGTCGAGCCGCCATGAGGCGACCGGCGACTTCGACGCCGCCATCCGCGCGCTGCAGGACGCCGAACTGGTGCTGCGCTGGAACCCCTACCTCGGCGGCACGACCGACACCGGCGTGACCGAGGCGCAGCTCAAGGAGCGCATCGCGGCGCTGACCACGCGCAAGGCGGCGCAGGAGCGCGACATCACCGCCGAGCGCGACCAGCGAGCGATGGCCGAGAAGGCGGAGCGCGAGCGCGAGGAGCGCGAGCGCGCGCAGAATCTGGTCAACCGCTTCCTCCGCCAGGCGAACGACGCCTTCTACGCCGAGCGCTACAAGGAATCGGTCGACTTCTGCTCGCAGGTGCTCAATCTGCAGCCGAACCACGTCGAGGCCGCCGAGCTCAAGCTCACCGCGCAGAAGGCGTGGCACTCCTCGCAGCAGGCGCAGCACCAGACGTCCTACAAGGACCACTGGCGCGAGGTCTTCGACCAGATCGACCTCATGAACACTCCGGTGACCGAGGAGATCTCGTTCCCGGGCAAGCAGGAGTGGGAGGCAATCGCGCTGCGCGGTCCGACCCAGTTCCGCCTGCAGGGTGAACAGGTGTCGGCCGAGGATCAGCGGATCTTCGACATCCTCAACAACACCCGCGTCGAACTCAATTTCGACGACACCAAGCTGCCCGACGCCATCGAGTGGCTGCACATCTCGACCGGCATCAACTTCATCATCGACCAGCCGGTCCTCGACGCCGGCACCGACACCGGTGCCCTGCTCAAGGTGGCGTCGGTCACGGCGAAGGGCGCGCTCGAGCTGATCTCGACCGTCTACACCGTGCAGTACGTCGTGCGCAATGGCGTCGTCACGATCATCACCATGGATACGGCCAAGGGCGGCGAGTACATCGAGATCTACGACGTCCGCGACCTGATCAACAAGGTTGCCTCGTTCCCGTCGACCGACTTCAACCTGTCGCCGTCCGGCGCGATCGAGGAAGAGCCGCCGGAACCGCCGGAACCGACCCCGTTCGTGATCGAGGGTGATGCGCTCAAGGACCTGATCACCAACAACATCGATCCGACCTCCTGGGAATCGAACAACAGAGTCACCGCCAACATGCAGCCGTCGGGCGCGCTGGTGGTCCGCCAGACTGGCGACGTCCACACGAAGATCGACAAGCTGCTGTCCGACCTCCGCGCCAACGCGCGGACGATGGTGAACATCCAGGCCCGCTTCCTGTCGCTGGAAGACCGCTTCCTCGAGGACATCGGCGTCGACTTCCGCGGCTTGAACGGCCAGAACGGATCGTCCAGCGCCGCGGCCGTCCCGAACGTGCCGCTCGACGATTTCGGCACGCCGGGTTCCGGCGGCGTCGGCTCGCCCGGCGCTCCGGCTGGCACCGGCACCGGCAACGACTCCGGCATCTTCTTCACCGAGGGCGGCGACTTCGACGCTCGCGGCCGTCTCGAGCACCTCTACGACCTCGCGCTCGGCGACGCGGACTTCCGCGCGTCGGGCGGCGCGTCGGTCGAGTTCACCTTCTTCGACGACACCGTGGCCGAGGCGATCCTGCGCGCGGTCACCAAGACCTCGCAGTCCGAGGTGATCCACGCGCCGGCGCTGACGGTGTTCAATGGCCAGCGCGCGCACATCAACGTGCTGAACCACATCAGCTACGTGAAGGACTTCGAGGCCGAGATCGCCCAGGGCGCCGTGATCGCCGACCCGATCGTGGCGGTGCTGCGCGACGGGCCGACGCTCGACGTCCGCCCGGTGGTCTCGTCCGACAAGCGGTTCGTGACCGTCGAGGTGCGCCCGACGCTCCTCGACCTGGTCGAGCCGATCGCCACCTTCCGCACCTCGCTCGCCGTCGGCAACGAGGTCGAGCTGCAGATGCCGGTCCTCAAGATCCAGCGGCTGCGCACCACGGTGACGATCCCGGACGGCGCCACGCTGATGCTCGGCGGCATGAAGTCGCTGGTCGACCGCCGGTTCGACTCGGGCATCCCGTTCCTGAGCGAGATCCCGCTCGTCTCGTTCTTCGCCAGCCGCACCGGCACCGAGAAGAGCCGGACCAAGGTGATGATCCTGCTGCGCGCGAAGATCATCATCCCGGAGGAGTACGAGCCGGCCGTCGCCCGGAAGTGATGATTTCGCGCCGTCGCTGCGGCGGCCCGAACCACCCCGCCCGCGCCGACGTTGCCCTGCGCGGGACCCTCTCCGACCCGTGGCCCTGACCTAGATCCTGGCGATGACGGCCGCCCGGGAGAGCCCCTATCTCTCCCGGGCGGTCGCGTTGGTGGAGTTGCGCATGTCACGACGACTCTCGAAGTCATGGTGGGCGTTCGCGTTCTTCCTGCTGGCGGCACCGCTCCGCGCGCAGTCGTGGGAACTGCAGGACGAGATCGCCTTCGCGAAGAACATGGCGCGCTACCGCCTGTTCGACCTCGCCACCGAGCACATCCAGCGCATCGAGAAGGGCAACCTCTCGCAGGACGAGCGCAACTCGTGCCTCTACGCGCGCGCCTTCATCGAGAAGGTGGGCGGTGACTACGACTCGACGCCGGAGGGGCGGCTGGCCCTGCTCAAGGCCGCGATCCAGCACTACTCCGAGTTCCTCGGCAAGATCGGCGTCGATCACAAGAACGGCGACGATGCGCGCGCCGAGTCGGCCGCATGCCAGCGGGCCCTCGGCGCCCAGCTGAAGGAATTGGCGGACGCCGGCGGCCCCGATGCGGCGGCCCAGCGCGAGGCCGCCGTCGCGGCCTTCCGCGCCGCGGTGAAGCAGCTGAACGAGCTGCACAACTCGCGGCTGAAGGCGGTCGATGCGATGCCCGACGAGGAGACCGACCCGAGTGAGCCCGACAACGGCGAACCGGCGTCGCGCTCCGCGAAGGAAGAGGCGCGCATCAGCGCTTTCGAGTCGATCTACGAGCTGGCGGCCACCTACTACGAATGGGCGCAGCTCTATCCCGAGAACGACCTCAACCGGCAGGACTACCTGAAGAAGGCGATCGAGCAGACCACCACCTACACCTGGGAGCTCGGCGCCGAGACGATCCGCAGCTACGACGTGAACTTCATCGCCGGCGTCGCCAACGTCGGCCTGAACCAGCTCGACGACGGGCTCGCCATGCTGGAGTACAACGTCAGCGAGGAGACCGGCATCCCCGGGGTCATCGCCGCCAACGAGGACCTCCCGGCCGCGGTAGTCGGCGAGCTCACCAAGATGGTCGAGAAGACCTTCCTCGAGCTGGCCCGCATCTACAACAAGCAGTCGAAGTTCGGTGACTCCGACAAGCTCGAGAAGCGGGTCGACGAGTTCTACAAGAAGTACTCCGCCCGCGGCGCGAAGCGCACCAGCGTCGGCGAGATGCTGCTGCTCGAGGTCGGCTTCGCGCGCTCCCGCGCGAACAACCCGGGCGGCATGAAGCTGCTCGAGGAGATCGCCAAGCGCAATCCAGGCAACAGCGTCGGCCAGCGCGCCGGCGTGCTGATCAACGAGATCCTCACCAGCGCAACCGGGCAGGGTGGCGGGGTGGCGGTGATCCCGCCGAGCACCTGGATCAGCGCCGCTGACGCATCGCGCAACCAGAACAAGCTGCTCGACGCGATCGACGCCTACCACAACGCGATCGGCGCGCTCGCCCTCGTCACCGACGCGAAGGAGCGCGGGACCGTCGCCGTCGACTGCTGGTCGGACATCGGCAGCTGCTACCGCGGCCTGTCGCGCAACGTCGAGGCGGCCATCGCCTACGAGCAGGGGCTGGCGGCGGCCGGAACCGTCGCCGGCCTCGACGAGGAGTCGATCCAGAAGATCGGCATCAGCTGGTACCAGGCGCTGGTGTCGCGCTTCAAGGAGACCAAGGACGACGCCGACAAGAAGGTGAAGGACAGCGCGCTGCGCAAGCTCGCCTCCGACTACAAGGTCAAGAACACCGAGTACCTCGTCGCCGTCGACGAGTTCAACCAGGCCAAGGTGCTGGCTTCGGACAAGAAGGAGGAGCGCGCGAAGGCCTTCGCCGACGTGGCGCAGAAGCTGGGGGCGATCAAGGACGACGACGCCAACTACGACCGCGCGCGCGTGCTGCTCGCGCGGTGCCACGGCGAGCAGGGTGACCTCGACCCGAAGAAGTGGGAAGTGGCGCTGACCACGCTCGACGCCTTCGACAAGCATGCGGCGACCCACGAGCCGCCCGCCGACAAGCAGCGCCTGATCAACCGCGAGGTGAGCCGCACGGAGTCGGTCTACTACCGCTCCGAGTACCTCGCCGACCTGAAGCAACACGCCGACGTCCTCAACGTGCTCAAGTCCTTCGAGAAGGACTTCCCGAAGCAGGTCGACTTCTTCCCCGAGGTCAACTACCGCAAGCTGATCGCGCTGCTCGAGCTCAAGCGCTTCCCCGAGGCCGAGGCGCACTTCCTCGAGGTGAGCAAGCGCATCGAGGCCGGCGAGCTGAAGCCCTGGCGCGACACCGCCGGCTACTTCCTGGCGAAGGGCAACCTCGAAGCCGGCGCCAGCGAAGCCGACCCGGCGAAGAAGGCGACCCTGCTGGCCAAGGGCGCGGAGCTGATGCACGTCTACTGCCGCGCGACCGGCTTCGCCAGTTACAACAACCTGCTGGTTGTCTGCGAGACCTGGGCGGGCCTGAAGGAGTGGGCGAAGGCCGAGGAGGCGTACAAGAAGCTGATCGACGTCTTCGGCAAGGAGGCGCAGTACCGCGAGTCGATCGATCTGCGCATCCGGAGGACGCTGGCCGAAGTGCTGGTCGAGCAGAAGAAGTTCACCGACGCCGCCCCGATCTACCGCGACCTCGAGCCGCGCTTCGGCAAGGACCCGTCGTTCCTCCGCGCCGCCGCGCGCTGCTATGGCGGTTGGGTCGACATCGTCGACAAGAAGGCGGTCGAGGTCCCCGGCGCCGGCGACTACCAGCGCGCCGTCGACCATTGGGACACGCTGATCACCAAGGGTTTCACCGCCGACACCGAGAAGACAGCGCCGTGGTTCGAGGCGAAGTTCCAGACGATCTACTGCCGCTACCGCGGCAAGGACGCTGATCCCGCCTACATGCCGCAGGCGCTGAAGCTGTTCGGCAACTTCAAGACGATGGTCTGGGGCTTCTTCGAGACGGACGCCGACTTCGTCGAGCGCCTGGGCGGCGCCGACTGGAAGCGCCGCTGGGAGTACCTGTTCGAGCGCGTCCGCTGACCTGACTCGCCGCCGTCCCGGCCCGGGACGCGGGGCGGCATTGACCCTATCCCCCCCCGGCCTAAGATCCCCCGCCTCGATTCGGCTCGCGGCAGCGGTCCGCCGCCCGATCGAGGCGTCCCCGAGGTGCCTTCGTGAGCCATCGCTCCCCCCTCTCGACGTCGCTCCGCCGCGATCACGGCCTCCGCACGGCCGCGCGTCTCCCGTTCTTCCTCGCGCTGCTGATCAGCGCGCTCGTCGTCACGCCGGTGCACGCGGACGAGATCCTGCAGAAGGGCGCCCGGAACCCGTTCAAGGGGACGGTGCTCTCCGAGGACATCAACAAGGTCAAGTACAAGCTCGATGGCGTTGCGCAGGCGCAGGAGATCGATGCCGCGCAGGTCGCCGACATCAGCTACGACGACGCGCCCGACGCCTACAAGCAGGGTCGCGAACTGCTGAAGAAGGGCGACGCGGAGAACGCCGCGAACAGCTTCCGTCTCGCGCTCAAGCAGAAGACGAAGAACAACTGGATCAACGTCTACGGCAACTACTACCTCGGACAGGCGCTCCAGGCCTGGGGCGCCAAGGATGCCGGCAAGTTGAAGGAGGCGGCGACGGTCTACACGCAGCTCCTCAAGGATGCCCCCGATTGCCGCTTCATGCCGGACGCCCTGAAGCGCAATGCCGATGTGCTGGCGGCGGCCAAGGATGCCAACGGCGCGGCCGCCCTCTACGATCGTCTCGCCCAGGTCGCCCGCGAGCGGAAGCTCGGCATCGCGTGGGAATGCCGCGCGCTGATCCTCAAGGCCGATGCGTTCCTGACCGCGAACATGACCAAGGAGGCCGAGGCGGCCTACGCCGCGGCCGGAAGCTTCGCGGAGAGCAACGCCGGCGCGCAGAAGGACGAGGCGATCAAACGCGAGCTCGACGCCATCTCCGGTCGTGCCTCGCTGTCGCAAGGCGCCGCGCTCCTGCGCAACAAGAAGTTCGGTGAAGCGCGCAGCTTCTTCGAGAAGGTCGCGAGCCGGCCGAACGCCGCCCCGGAGGTGATCGCTGCCGCGCGCAACGGCGTCGGCGAAGTCCTGCTGGAGGAGGGCAAGCCGCGGGACGCCCTCGAGCAGTTCGCCCGCGTGCGGGTCGTCTTCTATCTGGCAAGGGAGGAGGTGGCGCGTGCCACCTATTTCCTCGGGCGGACGATGCAGGCATTGAAGGACGCCGAGCCGAACGGCAAGAAGAAGGCGAACGAGTACTTCGCCGAGGTGATCGAGCGCTACGGTGATACGCCGTGGGCCGACCGTGCGCGGGCGGAGATCAAGTGAACGGTGACCGGCGCGCGCCGGGCCACTACTGAGCAGTTCGGAAGTCGTTGGGTGCGGCAACCGCCGCACTCCGCGGTGGCTGAAGTGATGCAGGTTCCCCGTCGCCATGCCGGCGACGTTCCCGTGGGTCAGGTCGAGACAGGCAGGTTGAAGGAGCACGTGGCAATGACGCTGAAGAAGCTCGGTTTCGCCGCGATGACGGCGGCGGCAGTGGTTGCGGTTTCCGGATTGGCGTTGGCGCAGGGCACGACGCCCCCGCCGGACATCTCGTTCTCGATCTCCGAGATCCTGCGCGACGGCGGCACCATCGGCCACTTCATCCTGCTGGTGTCGGTCGTCGCGCTCGGCGTGTCGATCGACTTCGCCGTGAACATCCGCCGCATCAAGCTCTGCCCGCCGGAGATCGTCGAGGAGGTCGAGGCGCTGTTCGAGGCCGGCGACTACCAGGAGGCGGTCGACCTCTGCGAGGCCGAACCGGGGATGTTCACCAACATCGTCGCCGCCGGTCTCTCCAAGGTGAACCACGACTTCGCCGTGATGGAGCAGGCGCTCGCCGAGGCCTCCGAGGAGGAATCGGTCAAGCTGCACACCAAGGTCGGCTGGCTCTCCTTCATCGCGTCGGTCGCCACCATGCTCGGCCTGCTCGGCACGATCCAGGGCATGATCGTCGCGTTCAAGACGATCGCCGCGACCAAGGGTCAGGCCGACCCGTCGATGCTGTCGGGCGGTATCTCTGCGGCGCTCATCACGACGCTTTACGGCCTCTGCGTCGCCATCCCGGTCTCCTTCGCCTTCGTCATCTTCCGCAACCGCGTCATCAGGACGACGATGGAAGTCGGCACGATCGTCGAGGAGCTCTTCGAGCGCTTCCGAACCAAGGCCGCCGCCTGACGTTGTCCGTCCTCGACGGCGGGTGCGGCGGCTGGCGCTGCCTCGCCAGCTGACCGCGCGACCGCCGCCGCTACGGGCAGCGCGTGCCCATCGACCGAAGATCTTGGAGGGCAAGACGTGAAAAAGGCCGCTGCGCCGATCACCAACGTTGCGATCGACATGACGCCGATGATCGACTGCACCTTCAACCTGCTGATCTTCTTCATCCTGGTGGTCGACCTCGGCCAGCAGGAGCTCGAGAAGGTCACGCTGCCGCGCGCGTCGCAGTTCATCAAAGACGACAAGAACGAGAAGGGGCGCAAGGTCGTCAACCTCGACATCGAGGGCGTGATCAAGGTCAAGCGCCGCCCGTTCGCGCTCGAGCAACTGAAAACCGACCTGAAGATCTGGTCGGACATGTACGACCGCGAAGAGAACGGCCTCTGCAGCAAGCCGATCCTGATCCGCACCGACCGCGGAACCGAGATGAAGCACGTGCAGAAGATCATGCAGCTGTGCGGCGAGAAGGGGCTGCAGATCTACAAGATCGAGCTCGCCTGCTCGGAGGACGCCGCCGGCGGACCGTTCCCGCAGGAGACCCCCGGCGTGAAGGGACAGTGAGCCATGAGCAGCAAGAACAAGGAACAATCGGAGGCGGTGTTCGTGCTCGACATGACCCCCATGATCGACTGCACCTTCAACCTGCTGATCTTTTTCCTCTGCAACATCAACTTCAAGCTGCTCGAGGGGAAGATCCCCGCCTACCTGCCGAAGGACGTCGGCGTCAACGCCTCGCCGGTGGACAAGCAGCTCGAGAAGATCGAGATCCACATCCGGCGCGGTTCGGCCCCGGCCGTCAAGGACTCGAAGTGGGTCTGGCACGAGAACCAGATCGACATCCGGGTGCAGGGCAAGAAGCTCGCCGGCCTTCAGGACTTCTACACGACGATTCTCGGCGTGCACAAGGCGAACCCCGAGGCCAAGGCGACCCTCTATCCGGGCAAGGGCACCCTCTACATCGACTGCGTGAAGGTGATCAACGAGTGCCTGCGGGCCAACTTCGTCGACATCACCTTCGCCGGTACGCCGATGGACAGCTGACTCGCGTCATCGTCACCGGACCCACGCTCTCGAGCCTCCACTGACTCCCGTTCGCGACGTCAAGTCGTGAGCGGCGGCTCGAGCGAACCAGGAACCTGCGGGGTCGGCGCGCAAGCGCCGACCCCGTTTTCCGTTCCGGTCGCTCGCGCCAGGGCGGCGGCGTGGCGCCCACGTGCCGGCGCGCCGGCGTCCCTTCAGCTGTCTGCGGCATGATTCCCGTCATGTCAGCGCCCCATGACGGCTCGTCGGGAGCAAGGCCCGCCCCTGCCCCGCGCTTCTGGCGGAGCGCCGGTTGCGCCGTGACGCTCGCAGTGCTGGCGTGCGGGGATGACGGCGCCGCCGACACGCCCCGCCACCTGCTGCTGGTCTCGATCGACACGCTCCGCGCGGACGCCGTCGACGGCGACTCCGCGCGCCGTGCCGCGACCCCGAATCTCGACCAGCTCGCCGCCAGCGGCGGCCGCTTCACCGACTGCTGGAGCCCGGTGCCGTTGACGCTTCCGGCGCACTCGACGCTGCTCACCGGACTCCCGCCGCACGATCTCGGGCTCCACGACAACACCCCGTTTCCGCTCCGCCGCGACGTGCCGACCCTCGCCAGCTGGATGGCGGAGGCGGGGTTCGCCACCGCGGCCGTCGTCGGCGGCGAGCCGCTCGCGCGCGGCAGCGGCGTCGAGCGCGGTTTCGAGCGCTTCGCCGATCCCCCGCGCGGCGCGGCCGGCGCGACACACTTCGGCGAGTGGACCGCCCGCGACGTGACCGATGCCGCGTTGGCGGCATGGCGGGAGTTCGACCGCACCCGGCGTCGGTTCCTGTTCGTGCACTACTTCGATCCGCACCAGCCGTACTCGCCGCCGCGCGACTGCCTGCCCACCGGCGCCGCCATGCCGGCGACCGCGGACGATCGCTATCGCGGTGAGGTCACCCATGTCGATCGCGAACTCGGCCGCCTGCTGGCGGCGATCCGCGGCGGCGGCGAGCGCTGCCTGATCGTCGTCACGTCGGACCATGGCGAGGGCCTGGGTGACCTCGGCGAACGCACCCACGGCTACCAACTGCTCCCGAGCACGCTCCGGGTGCCGCTGCTGCTGGCCGAGATCGAGGGTGCGGCCACGCGACTTCCGCCCGGTCTGGAGGGCGCCGACCGCGACCGCCTCGCGAGCCTCGCCGACATCGCGCCGACCCTGTTCGAGCTGCTGGCGGTCGACCCGATCGCCGACCTTCCCGGCGTCCCGCTCCACCGCCCGGACGGCCGCCACCCCGCCCGCGTCGTCGAGACGCTCGCGCCCGCGCTGCACTTCGGCTGCGCGCAGCAGTACGGCGTCCGCGGCGAAGGGGCGCTGCTGCTGCGCGGTGGCCACGATGCCCCGCTCGCGCTGCCGGGGGCTGACTGGCGCGCGACCGGCCACGAGGATGAACGGCTCCTGCTCGACCCAGGACGCGCCCCACCCAGCGCGGAGGAGCTGTCGAGCTGGCGGTCGGCGCTGGCCGATGCGTTCGTATCGCGCCGTCCGCCGGCGACCGATGCAGCGGTGCCGCGCGACCTCTCGCCGCTCGGCTATCTGGCGAGCAGCGACGAGCGCGATCGCCATGCGCTGCTGGCGCCGGCGGCGAACCAGCACGGCCGCTCGGCGCTCGCCCGCCGCGCCACCATCGACCGGTTGCTCGAGGCGGTCGCGACCCTCGACGGCGGCGAGGTCCTGCCGGCGCTGGCCGCGCTGGACGAGATCCTCGCCGCCGATCCGGAGTTCTTCGCCGCCCGGTTCTTCCGCGGCCGCGCCAAGCTCGCCCAGGCGGAGAGCGATCCGCGGCGCGGCGGAGCGGCCGCGAGCGAGGCGGCGGCGGAGTTCGCGCGCCTGCTGGCGACCGCTCCCGACTACCCGGGCGCCTCACTGCTGCGGATCCAGGCGCTGGCACTGGGCGGGGAGTTCGCCACCGCCGTCCGCGAACTCGAGTCCGCCGCCGCGCGCGCGGCCGAACGGGGCGACGCGGCCATCGCCGAAGTGGCGTGGTTGCATGGTTCGGTGCTGCTCGACCGGGAGCGCGCCGGCCGGCCGAACCCCCATTTCGACGCCGAGGCCGGCTTCGGGCTGCTGCTGGCGGCGGTCCGCCGCGACCCGCAGCGCACCGATCGTCTGCGCAAGCTCGAGCGGGCGTTGAATGACCTCTCCCGCACCCGGGACGCACCACCCTGGGTGGCGCCGTTGCAGCAACAACTGCCTCGACGCTGACGCGGTGGCGGCACGCCGGCGCGGCGCGCCAACCACGGGCCGCGGCCGCCGCCGCCGCGTCGTTACCCCGGGGGAAGCGGGCGCTAGTTCGTCCCCATCCCGAGGCTCCGTCGCTGCGCGGCGAGTGGAATCGGCCGGCGCGTGCCAACGCCGGTCCGGCTCTGCTAACTCCGTGCATGGGCACGAGTTAGGCATCGATCTTTTGCATTGACCACTGCCGAGGGTCGACCTAACCTACCGCGCTCTTTCCCGGGCGCCGGCAGGGCGTTTGGCTCGGGAACGTGGGGGTTGTTCGAGGGAGCGGCGAGGTTGCGCGCCACTCTCCGCGGGGGAACTCGCGGGGTCGGCGCGCTCGCCTCGTGTCACTCGGCGAGCCCCGCGGCGCGGTTTCGTGCCGGCCGCGCTCGTCGCCTCCGGGTGACGGACGGCGCTGATGGGCAGTGCAGCGCCGACCGGTCAGCTGGAGCGACAGCGGCAGCGACACCACGAAGTGACGACGACGCAGTTCAGTGACGCAGTGACGCAGTGACGCAGTGACGCAGTGAAGTGACGCCGTGAACGGACGCCACGGATCGACCTGCCTCCGCCAGTCGGGAGACGAACAGAATGTTGAGCTCCGCTCGCACGACGCAGCGCCTCGCCTACGCGGCCCTCTTGGCCGCCGCGGTCGCCTGCTCCGCCTCGGACGACGGTGGTGACGGCAGCGGCGCCGCGCCGGACGCTGCAACCGGCGCCGCGTCCGGTGGGGCCACGACCCAGGCGGGAGCGACCGGCGACGGCATGTCGCTCGCCGAACAGAAGCGCGAGCTGATGCTCGGCGCCGCGCTCGACAACGGCCGCGCGCTGCGCGAGGCCGGTGACCTCGCCGGTGCGCGCCGCGCCCTCGAGGAGGCGGTGGCGATCGATCCCGGCCATCTCGGTGCGCAGGCGCAACTCGCCGAGGTGCTCGAGCTGCTCGGCGAGCGACCCGGTGACATCGAGACCACGCGCAAGAACGCCGAGGCGCGGATGCACGCGCAGATCGAGCAGCTCCGGCTCGAAGCGAACGAGCAGCACAACGTCGGCAAGGACGCGCTCGCGCGCGCCGAGTACGACGCCGCGATCCGCTGGTTCGAACGGGTGCAGCAGTCGATCAAGTGGTCATCGCTCAACGTCGACTGGGGTGACCTCCCGGCGCGGAACGACGCGATGCTGATGCAGGCGCGCACCGAACGCGACGAGGCGATGAAGACCGACCGCGAGGCGAAGCTGAAGAGCGCCGTCGAGCAGATCCGGGGCGACGAGGCGGCTGAACAAGCCCGCCACACCGCGCGCGTCATCAGCCTGCTCGAGAGCGCCAACGCGAAGTTCGACGCGGGCGACTTCGGCGGGGCGATGGAGCTCTGCGACCAGGTCCTCACCATCGAGCCGAACAACACCACGGCGAAGGAACTGAAGGTCGAGTCCAATGCCGCGCGCCGCAGCCGGCGCAGCGAGGAGTTCACGCAGCACCGCGCCGAGGCGTACCGGCGGTTCAAGGCGGAGATCGAGGAATTGCGCATCCCGTACTCCGACGGGATGACCGCGCCGGACGCCGACTATTGGGCGCGCGTGACCGCCCGCCAGGCCACCGGCGCCGGCGGCATCGATGCCGCCGCGGCCGAGGACAACCGCATCAAGGAGCAGCTCAAGTCGGTCAAGATTCCGCTGGTCGACTTCGTCGATGCCGACCTCGATGCCGTCTGCACGATGCTGTCGAACTGGTCCGGGCTGACCATCCGCGCGACCGAGCCGGTGCGCTCCGAGGTCGAGACGAACTCGACGCTCATCAACCTGACCAACCTCACCAATCTCTCGCTCGACGCGGTGCTGACCATCGTCACCAAGCGCCTCGGCGACAAGTTCGCCTGGACGGTGACCAACGGCATCGTCCAGATCACCACGATCGAGGATGCGTTCGGTTCGACCGTCATCCGCACCCACGCGATCCAGGACCTGACCTTCGGGCGCACCGACTTCAAGGGCCCCGAGATCAACAAGATCGCGCTTCCGGGCGAGTACGGCGACGATCCCGAGACTTCGGTCTTCGCCGCCGACCTCGAGAAGGTGGTCACGATCACCCCCGAGGACATCGTCACGCTGGTGAAGGAGAACGTCGTCCGCGAGACCTGGGAGCTCGGCGCCGGCAAGTTCAAGATCGAGCCCGCGGCGAACCAGATCCTGGTCATCCACACCCGCGAGGTGCAGGACGAGATCGAGTCGTTCCTGAACGACTTGCGCCGCTTCACCACGACGGTGGTCGAGATCGAGAGCCGGTTCGTCGAGGTGACGGACGCGTTCATCCAGGAGATCGGCGCGGACCTCCGCGGGCTGGGTGGCGTGTTCGGCACGGCGGTGAACCTCGACGACACCACGAACGGCGGCGATGACCTGGCCGGTGCGGGCCTCGACAACCTCGGCACCGGCAGCACGGCGACGTCTTCGCCGAGCGCCGGTTTCTTCTTCAACGACAACTCGGACGGCGACATCCGCGGCCGGACCGAGAACTACTTCGACACGCCGCTCGGCTCGATCCTCTCCACCACCGGTGGCGGCTCGTTCCAGTTCGGCCTGATCGATGACACCGCGTTCAACCTCGTGGTCAACATGGTCGACAAGTCGGTGAACGCGCTCGAAGTGATGGCGCCGGAACTGACCGTGTTCAACACCGAGCGTGCCTACGTCACGGTGCTGAACGAGGTCTCCTTCCTCCAGGACTTCGACGTCGACGTCGCGAACACCTCATTCATCGCCAATCCCGAGGTCGGCATCCTGCAGGAAGGCGTCGTCCTCGACGTCCGGCCGACGGTTTCCTACGACCGCAAGTACGTGACCCTCGACGTGCGGACGACGGTGGCCACGATCCAGCGGCCGATCGACACCTTCGAGACGACGCTCGGCGGCTTCTCGGACGCCGTGACCTTCCAGTTGCCGCGGCTCGAGGTGCAGAACGCGAACACGACCGTGATCGTGCCCGATGGCGGCGCGGTCATCCTCGGCGGGCTGAAGACGCTGAACTACGTGAATCGCCGGGCGGAGGTGCCGTGGATCTCCCGCTTCCCGCTCGTCGGCTTCTTCTTCCGCGAGAAGGGTGTCGCCGACGAGGCGCAGAGCCTCGTGATCCTGGTCAAGGCGCGTATCCGCGACCTGAGCAAGTTCCGCGAGGCGGCCCCGGTCCGCTGACCATCGCCGCTGCCGGAACCCGGCAGCGGGAAACCGACCGACGCCAGTATCCTGCGGGCCCGCGACGCCAACCGTCGCGGGCCCGCTCGTTTCCGGATGCAGCTTCCGGCACCGCGCAAGGGAGCAACGCGCATGGCAGCGAAGCTCGCCGCGATCCTCTTCGACCTCGACGACACGCTCTTCTCCACCTCCGACTTCGCGCAGCGCGCGCGGCGGAACGCGATCCGATCGATGCGCGCGCACGGGCTGCGCCTCGACGAGGAGACCGCCTTCCGCGAACTTGGCGAGGTGATCGCGGAGTTCACGTCCAACTACGGCAACCACTTCGACAAGCTCCTCTCGCGCCTCCCGCGGGAGACGTGCTGGCCCGGCGTGAACCCTGCGATCCTCGTCGCCGCCGGCGTGATCGGTTACCACGAGACCAAGTCGCTCGAGCTCCGCCCGTTCGAGGACGTTCCGCCGGTGCTGCGGCGCCTGGCGCGCACGCCGCTGGTGCTGGGCGTGGTGTCGGCGGGACTCGAGATCAAGCAGTGCGAGAAGCTGATCCGCCTCGGGCTCCTCCCCCACTTCCGCAGTGATGCGATCTTCATCTCGGAGCAGATCGGCATCGGCAAGCCGAACCCCAAGCTCTGGACCACCGCCTGCGCACGCCTCGGCGTCGATCCCCGCGCCGTCATGTACGTCGGCGACAATCCGCTGCAGGACATCGATCCCTGCAACCGGCTCGGCATGGTGACCGTGCGCAGCCGTCGCGGGACACGCCACAACGACGCTGCCGGCGCGACGGCCCCGACCTACGAGATCCGCTCCTTCGCCGAACTGCCGCCGATCCTCGTCCGCGATTTCGGCATCGCGGTGCCGGACGGCGACTGACCGCCGGCGGTCACGTCCCGCGGGTGGTCGCCGGCAGCTCGCTCACCGGACGGCGACCGCTGAAGCCGGTCTCGACCGGATGCCAGAACGCGACTTCGGCCTCGCCGTGCGCCCAGCACAGGTAGATGGCCCGATCCCCGTTGCGGGCGGGGAAGTCGACCAGTCCCTGCCGCGGATCCTTCAGGTCGCAACCCATCGCGGCGAGCTCGCCGGCGAAACGCTCGAGTTCGCGCGCGATCTCGCCGATCTGCCGCTCGATCGTCTCGCGCGCCTCGCAGCGGGCGGCCTGCCGCTGCGCTGCCAGCCGGCCGAGCTCGTCCGCCCGCGCGACGGCGTCGGCGGCGATCCGTGCCACCAGCGGCAGCGACCGGTTGGCGCGCGCGACCGTCCACAACCGACGAGGCTCATTCATCGCGGGCGCTCCTGGCAGGCGTCGCACCTTACCGCGGACGGGTCCGCGCGAGCTGCCCTTCACTCGACGCAGCGCCAGCGCCAGCCATCGGCGGTCGCGCGCTCGGGCGGAGCGTCGCGACTGCAGTCAGGGCGCGCCAGCGGGCAGCGCGGGTGGAACCGGCAGCCGCTCGGCGGCGCCGACGGCGACGGCGGCTCGCCGGTCAGCGGCGGTGCGGCCGGCGCCTCTCCCCGCGCGACCGCCG
Source organism: Planctomycetota bacterium (assembly GCA_016872815.1). Taxonomy (GTDB): domain Bacteria; phylum Planctomycetota; class B15-G4; order B15-G4; family SIAN01; genus SIAN01. The sequence continues at coordinate 811 of VGYY01000028.1, read as the reverse complement.
CCGACGCGAGCATCGCCCGCGTCAACGGATGGCGCGGCGCCGCGAGGAGTTCCCGCGCCGGCCCGATCTCCACCAGCTCGCCGAGCTGCATCACCGCGATTCGCCGGCTCATCGCCGCGACTTCGGCGAGGTCGTGCGAGATGAAGAGATAGGCCAGTCCGTCGCGTTCGCGCAGGTCGAGCAGCAGGTCGAGGATGCCGCCGCGGATCGACACGTCGAGCGCGGCGACCGCCTCGTCGCACAGCAGCAACCGCGGCTCGACGGCCAGCGCGCGCGCGATCCCGACCCGTTGCCGCTGCCCGCCCGAAAGCTCGTGCGGCCAGCGGTCGGCGCAATCCGGCGAGAGGCCGACGCGAACCAGCTGGCGCGCCACCCGCTCGCGCACTGCCTCGGCGCGGGCGAGGCGGTGGATCTCGATCCCCTCCGCCACGATCGCGCCGACGCGCTGCCGCGGATCGAGGCTGCCATACGGATCCTGGAAGACGAGCTGGATCGAGCGGCGGAGCGTTCGCAGCGACTCGCCGCGCGCGCTGCGCACGTCGATGCCGGCGAAACGGATGGTCCCGGCCGCGATCGGCGCGAGTCCCACCAGCGCGCGCGCCAGCGTCGACTTACCGCACCCCGACTCGCCGACCAGTCCGAGCGTCTCGCCTTCGGCGAGGTCGAACGAAACGCGATCGACCGCCGGCAGCGCACCGCGGGCCGCGCCGTAGCGCACGGTGAGGTCGCGGACCTCGAGCAGCGTTCCGCTCACCGGCCGCCCTCCGCCACCACCGGGCACGCCGCTGCGCGGCCCCCAGCGGCCGCGGCC
>VGYY01000027.1 GCA_016872815.1 Planctomycetota bacterium | reverse complement strand
CTGCTGAGCCACGCGGGCAGCGCCGCGAAGCTTTCGCTGGTGCCGATCGCCGCGGTCACCGTCGGCTGCACGGTGGCGGCCCTGCTGCTGGCGTGGCGGTTGCGCGAGCCGGCGCCGGAGCCGGCGCCACGCGTGGCAGCGGGCGGCGGAGCAGCGGCGTGAACGTTGCGGTCGCCGTCGTCGCCGTGGCGCTGGCGGCGCCGTCTGCCGCGCAGGTCGGCCGCGAGCCGCCGCGCCAGGGCGTCGGCGTGCTGCAGGTGTTGGCGCCATTCGATGCCGGCGAAGTGGCGGCGCTCGGCCGCTGCTTCGCCGACCACGCCGCCGAGTGGGGCGTCGTCGCCCAGGTGGTACGCATCGTCGCACCCGGCGTCCGCGACCTTGCCCCGGACACGCTGCTGCTCGGCTACGAGCGGTCACTGCTCGAGGAGTTGGCGGCCGGCGGGATGGTGGCGGGTCATTCGGCCGGGGTGCGGCCGTTCGCCGGCGAGTCGTGGCAGCCGGTCTGGCGCGCCGACGCGGACGGCCGCGCGCCGGCGGTGACGACGTTCTTCGGCCTGATCGAGGCCGACCAGCGGGGCATGGTCCTGTCGCGCCGGTTCACGCCGACCTCGAGCGACGGCCTCGTCCTCGGCGCCATCGCCGCGGCGCTCGGCTGGAGCGCCGACGCGGAACTGCGCGAGCTGGCGCTCGGCGATGCCGCCGGCGGCGCGTTGCGCTCCGACAGCGCCTCGACGCTGCAATTGCTGCGCGACCTGCCGCCCGGTGCGGCGATGGTGGCGCCGACGCGGGTGGTGGCGGCCGCCCGGGCCGCCGGACTCCCGCTCGACAGCGCGCCGTTTCGCGAAGGGACCCCCTGGCTCGAACTCGCCGCGGCGCTGACGGCGCGGAGCAGCGACGCCGGGCGCAACTGGTTCGCAGCGCGCTTCGAGCGCGAGGTTGCGCCGGCGGTCGTTGCCGCGCTGCAGCTCGAACCGCCGCCGGAGGCGGCCACGGATGACAGCCGGCTGACATTCGATCCTGCGGCGGCGCGGGCGGCGCGCGCCCGGCTGGTCGATCTGCAGGCGGCACCGGACGTCGACGCGCCAACCGATGCCGCGGGACTGATCCTGCGCTGGATCGACGAGATCCTGCTGACCGGCGCCGTGATCGCGATCTGGGTGGTGGCGCTGCGCTTCGGACGTCGCCGGGATCCGCGCGGGGGCGGGGTCGTATAAACGGGCGTTCACCCCTGCGCGCTGCAGCGCCGGGGCTTCGGTGTCCTGCCGACGGCCGACAGGTCGTCGCGGCCGGGGCGCCTCGGAGGACCGGATGGAAGGCAAGGCGAAGGCGAGCGGCGCGGGCGCGAACGTGGCCGCTGGCGGCGCGGAAGGCGCGGCCGGGGCGGCTGGCGGCGCGCGGGGCGGGGCGGTGAAGTCCTACGCGCTGGTCGAGCCCGAGATCATGAAGCCGTACATGGGCTTCTACAAGGCGACCTACGAGCGCGGCCACCTCGATCGCAAGACCAAGGAGCTGATCGCCATCGCGGCGTCGCTGGTCTCCGGCTGCAAGGGCTGCCTCGAGGGGCACCTGAAGAAGGCGATCAAGTTCGGCGCAACGCGCGGCGAGATCAGCGAGACCATCGCCGTGACGCTCGGCGTCAACGCCGCCGCCATCGTCGATCGATCGGATCGCGCCGCCGCCGAGCTCGGCATCACCATCGACGATCTGCCCAGCGCGGCGCCCAAGTTCGCCGGCGAGAAGCAGTGAGGTGGCGATGGGCGTGAAGATCATCGGCGTCGCGCTGCTGCTGGCGGGGCTGCCGCTGCTGGCGCGTCAGGAGCGGGGGGGCGCCGATCCGGCGCGCGAGGGATTCGCGCGCACCGCCATCGACCACTCGCCCGGCCGCGAGATCGAACTGCGCTACCGCCAGCTGGCCTGGTCGGAGGAGGCGATCGCCCGCGTTCGCGCCGATCCGGGGCTGCGGCAGCGCTGGAACCAGACCATCCCGATCGCGTTGCAGAGCGAACTGTCGACGCCGGTCGCGCTCATGGTCGGCGGGCGTCGCCTCGAGCCCGACCGCTATCGCATCGGACTGTGGCTCGATGAAGGCGGCGCCTTCGACCTGTCGATCCTGCTCGACCAGGATCACGTCCGGTTCCCGCTCGAATTGGCCGAGACCGATCAGCGTTTCCCCTACCTCACCTGCAGCCTGCTCCCCGCACCGGAGGGGGGCATCGCGCTGGTCATCCAGTGGGGCAGTGAATACGGCCGGATCGTCCTCGACTTCGCGCGCTGATCCGGTCGAGGGTGGCCCCGCGCCGGCCGCGCGCCGGGGTGCACGCGCTCCGCGTTACGGCGAGGCGCGCGCCGCGGTAGAAGTCGCTTCGCGCGACCCGGTGGCGGCATCCAGGGTCGCGCCGCGCGTTACTCGAGCCACTTCCTGCGGGCGCGACGATCGCCCGCAGCAAGGCGGCTCCCGGGGGAGGGGAACCGTCCATGGTCCATGGCTGCCTTGCACACTTGCTGGCCGCGCCGCCGGCGTCCGGCGGGAACGTCGATTGGAGCGGGTTGCCGATCTGGTCGGTGATTCCGTTCGCGGTGCTGCTGCTGGCGATCGCGATCCTGCCGCTGACGTTCGGTCACTGGTGGGAGCACAACAAGAACAAGCTGATCGTGTCGCTGGCACTCGGGCTGCCGATCGGGATGTTCATGTTCATGGAGGCGAGCGCGCGCCACGTGCCGCTCACGCTCCACGACCACCCGGTCTTCAGCGCGCTGCACGAGTACGCCGCGTTCATCCTGCTGCTGTTCGCCCTGTTCGCGATCTCCGGCGGCATCTACGTCCGCGGCACCTTCGCCGGGACGCCGACGGTGAACACCGGCTTCCTGGCAGTGGGCGCGCTGATCGCCTCCTTCGTCGGCACCACCGGCGCCTCGATGCTGCTGATCCGGCCGCTGTTGCGCGCCAACGCCGTGCGCAAGAAGAAGGTCCATGTCGTGGTCTTCTTCATCTTCGTGGTGTCGAACTGCGGCGGCTTGCTGACGCCGCTCGGCGATCCGCCGCTGTTCCTCGGCTTCCTGCGCGGGGTGCCGTTCGGCTGGACGTTCAACCTGTGGAAGGAATGGGCGCTGGTGAACGGGGCGCTGCTGGTGATCTTCCACTTCCTCGACGCGTGGTTCTTCCACCGCGAGGACGTGCAGGACAAGTCGGCCGACCTCGACGAGGCGGTCGAGAAGGCGCGCGAGCCGTTCGGGATCGAGGGCGGCGCCAACTTCCTGCTGCTGCTCGGCGTCGTCGGGGTGATCTACGCGTCGGGCGAGTACGCCGACCGCCTGCCGCACTTCCTGCAGGCATGGGGGCAGCCGCTCGCGATGGCGCTCCTCGCGGTGGTCTCGCTCAAGCTGACGCCGAAGGCGATCCACCTGAAGAACCAGTTCTCGTTCGTGCCGATCGTCGAGGTGGCGGCGCTCTTCATCGGCATCTTCCTGGCGATGATCCCCGCGCTGAAGATCCTGAACGCGAAGGGGCCGGAGCTCGGCGTCACGAGTGCGCGGTCGTTCTTCTGGGCGACCGGTGTGCTCTCGTCGTTCCTCGACAACGCGCCGACCTATCTCACTTTTGCGTCGGTCGCAGCCGGGCTGAAAGGGCTGAGTCCGGAGAACCTGGCGAAGTACCTCGCGCTCGGCGAGGAGGCAGTGAAGATCCTCGCCGCGATCTCCTGCGGCGCCGTGATGATGGGCGCCAACACCTACATCGGGAACGGCCCAAACTTCATGGTCAAGGCGATCGCCGAGCAGTCGGGCGTCAAGATGCCGAGCTTCTTCGGCTACATGGGCTGGAGCATCGCCGTCCTGATCCCGCTCTTCGCGGTAATCACGTTGGTGTTCTTCTGAGCGCGCGCCCGATCGGCGACGCGCGCGCCGGTCGCGGTGCATGACCGCTCGCAGCGCCCTCGCGCCGGACGCGGCTCAACCCGCGTCCGGCGCGCCCGTCTCCGCCGTCGCGGAGTCGTCCTCGGCGGCGTTCGCCGGCTCGCCCGCCTCCTCCTCGCCGCTCGCGGTGCTCTTCGTCACCTCGGCGACCACGCTGGTCGCGTAGCAGCCGCGCGGCAGCTCGAAGGAGAGGGTGATGGCTGGCTCCGGGCTGGCGTCGGCGCTCGCGCCTTCGGCGACGGTCGCGCCGCGGAGCGGGAAGCGGTAGGCGCGACGCTCGCCGCGCAGGTGGAGGTCGCGGAAGGGCTGCTTGCCGTGATCGAGCGCCTGCCCCTCGGCCGCGAACAAGGCCTCCTCCAGCGCTGCGGCGGCGCCCCGCGTCCGCATCAGGCCCGGGCCGAAGAGCGGCCCCGCGGGCGAGAGCTCGAAGCGGTCGGCGCGCGGCTGGTCCTGCGCGGGATCGAGCACCGGGTAGGCCTTGTCGGTCTCATGGCGCACCACGACGTCGCCGTCCAGCAGCCGGTCGAGCGCCTCGAAACGCGCCTCGAGGCAGCGATTGAACAGCCGCGACTGCCACGCCGACAGGAAGAGCAGCCGGAGCCGGCGCGGGACCTTGAGCCAGGCGCGCAGCGGATCGCGCTGCTCGGCGAAGGCGCGCGCGACGCCGGCTTCGAGGCGCAGCCGCGGCGGGAAGAGCGCCGCCGCGCGCGCAGGGTCGCCGTCGTCGAACGCCTGGCGTGCGGCGCGCACGCGCGGGTCGTTCTCGCGCGGCGAGGGCCGACCGAGGAACCACTGGAGCGCGTCGCCCAGGTCGCCGCGCACGAAGGCGCGGCCGATCCGATCGCTGTCGCCCTTGGCGCCGAAGCGCTGGGCGCCGAACCAGTTGGGGACGCCGCGCCGTGTGAGCACTGCGAGGATCGCCTGCGCGCGCGGCAGCGCCTCGGCGTCGACGCCGCGCAGGACGATGGTGAAGCGGTTGCCGGCGAGGTCGCCCGGCCGCAGCCGATGCGAGTGGCGGGCGCGCTCCTCGATCGACAGCCATGGGTGGCGCAACGCGGCGAGGCGCTCGGCGCGGCCGAGCGGCAGCGACAACCACTGCGTGGCGACCGCTCGAGCATCCTTGATGCCGGCGTAGCCGACCTCGCGCTCTGGCAGTTCGAGTGCGCGTGCGACCTGCGCCACCGCCTCGAGCGTGGTCATGCCCCGCTTGCGGATGCGGATCAGGAGGTGGCCGCCCTCGCCGCTCGGTTCCCACAGCGGGACCTCGTCGACGCGGAAGTCCTCGGGAGTCGCCTTCAGCCGGCCACCGGTGCCGGGGAGCTCTGCAGTGAGGTGGCGCACGGTCGCCGCGTTCTATCCGGCGCTGCGCCGCGCACGGCGTGCTGCCGGGAACCGCGCGGCGACCCCGGATTGGATCAAGGAGGGGACTCGAGGCCCTGACCGACCCACGGTCCTGCGACGGAGGCACTCGCCCCTCGCCGCAAGAAACGAAGCCTGGTGAGAGCGTGAGGGATCCGGACCTCGAGCCCCCCGTTTGCCTTCCTTCTCTTGCCGCGGCCGCGCGGTTGCGACCGCGCCCCGGCACTGCCACCTACCACGCATCCGCCAATGCAAGGAGCGTAGGTAGCCCCGGCTCGGTGAGCTGCAAGCCGGCATCCCCCTCGGTGGCGACCCCGCGCAGGAGCAGTCGCGCCTGCAGGCCGGCGGCGCGGGCGCCGGCCACATCGTTCTCCGGGTGGTCGCCGACGTGCAGCGCCTCATCCGGTCGGACTCCCGCCCGGCGCAGGGCGCGCACGAACATTTCGCGATCGGGCTTCTCGCACCGCTCGCTGGCCGAGGCGAGCACGAAGTCGAACCACCGCGCCAGCCCGAGCTGAGCGAGCAACTTGGGCAGCCCGGGTGACCAGTTGCTGACCACGCCGAGGACCGCCACCCGGGGCCGCAGCCGCGCCAGCGCCGGCAGCGCGTCGGGGTAGGGGACGAAGGTGGCCGGATCGGCGAAACGGGCCAGCAACTCGGCGTGGACCTCCGGGGGCGCCACGCCGCCGAGCTCGCGGAAGACCGCGTCGATGTAGTGGCGGAACCAGGCCGGCGTGTAGCGCCATGCGCCGTCGATCTCGTGTGGCAGCGCCGCATGGACCTTGCGCATGGCGGCGGCGACGACCGGCTCGCGGCATGCGAGGCCGTGGCGGCTGGCGACTTCGGCGTAGATCACCGAGCGGGATGGCTGCTCACGGAACAGCGTGTGGTGGGCGTCGAGGAAGAGGGCGCGGATCATCGTGGCCACGGCTCCGCTGGGGGCGCGGAACTTCGCATCGCGTCGGCAGAATGGCGCGCCATGCAGCAGGCGCAAGCGGCAGGCGGAAGCATGGCAATCGGAGGCGGCGCCAGGGCGCGGTGGCGCGCCGCGCCGGCGGTGCTGTTCCTGGCGCTGCAGCTTGGCTGTGCCGGTCCGGTGCCGCCGGCGGCGCCGTTCCCACCCGACGACACGACCGCCGTCCGAGCGGCCGCATTGGCCGCAGTCGATGCGGCCATCGCCGAGCAACGCTGGCGGGCCGCACTGGCGACGGTGGAGGCGGCGCTGCTCGCGACCCCCGACGACCCCGACTGGCTCGAGCGCCAGGTGGGGTTGCTCCGGCATCTCGGCCGCGAGCCGTCGGCGGCGGCGATCGTCGCGCGTCGGCTGCTGGCGACGCCGGACGACGCCGGGCTCCAGTACGAAGCGGGCGAACTGGCCGTCCATCTCGGCGACGCCGCCGCGGCGCAGCGGCACTTCGAGGCGGCGCACCGGCTCGCCGCGACCGACGCGCGACCGGTGCTTGCGCTGGCGGCGCAGGATCTCGCCGCCCGTCCTCCGCGCCTCGACGCGGCCGCCGCCCGGCTCGCGCCGCTCCTGGCGATGGCGCGAGCGGCCGCCCGGGACGGCGCGGAGGGAGCGGGCGACAGCGGCGGCCCGAGCGACGAACTGCTGGCTGCCGCGTGGTTCCACCAGGGGTTGATCGCGGAGGCGCGCGCCGATGCACCCTCCGCCGTCGTCGCCTTCGCCCGTGCGGTCGAGCTCGACCCGCGCCATGTCGGCGCTTGGTGCAACGCCGCCGCCCTCCACGCCGCCCGCGGCGACGTCGCCACCGCGACCGCGCTCCTCGAGCGCGCCGCGACGGCAGCGGCCGCCGACCTCCCGCGCCGCGCCGCCATCGAGCGCGAACTGCGCCGACTCGCCGCCACCGACGTCGCCGCGGCGCGGCGCTGAACCCACGCGATGGCCGGTCGCGCCCCGCGCGTGCACGCCGCTACTCTCGCAACCCGCAGCGGACCCGTAGCTCAGCTGGTCAGAGCAGCCGACTCATAATCGGCAGTGGCTGGGTTCGACTCCCAGCGGGTCCACCAACGCAGTGTCCGACGCGATGCGCCGCGACGCAGCGCGAGCGTTCGCCGCGGTTTTCAGCGATACGCCGACACCGGCTTCGGCACGACGCCGAGCTTGGCGTAGTCGAAGCCGCTGTCGAGCGGGGCGTAGGGGCCGACGAAGTCGACGCTGCCGTCGGCGACGATCTGCGCTTCGAGTCCAAGGCACCAATAGGCGGCGTTGATGGTCAGGCGGCGCAGGCCGGCGCTCTGGTAGTCGCGGGCGCTGCCCATCGTGCAGTGGAATACGCGCGCGCTCTGGCCGGTCGAGCCGGTCCAGGTCGTGGTCCAGGCGACCGGCAGCGGCTCCTTCTCGGGATTGGGGGCGTCGCCGTGCTGGCGGCCGAGGAGCGGCTGGCCGAAGACGAGCGCCGTGCAGTCCGGTCGGAGGCTGCTGCCTTCGGGATAGGTGCGGTAGACGTCGGAGGGGCCCCAGATGTCGTCGACCCCGCGCAGGATCGGGTGGCCGCGCGCCGCTTCGACCAGGAGGCCGCGGGTCGAATCCTGCGACCAGTTGCCGTGATGCTCGAGGAAGGTGCCGCCCAGCACGTCCTCGCCGAAACGGACCGCCTTGCCGTCGATCCGGTACGGGAAGTTTTCGAGGAAGCCGTGGTTCGCCGTGCGCAGCGCGAGGATCGGCTTGCCCGAATCGAGGTAGTCGATCACGTGGCCGATCTGCTCGTCGGGGAGCGTGATCAGGCGGCTGAACAGGATCATCAGATCCGCCCGCTGCAGGTGCTCGAGGCCGGGGATGTCGTGCAGCACGCTCGGGTCTTCCCAGCGGATCTTCTGGGTCGGATCGACCAGGCCGTCGCGGTTCTGCGCGAAGAGCACCGTGCAATCGAAGCCGTGGCGCGCGGCCAGGATCCGCGCGAGCATCGGCAGCGACTGCTCGCTGCGGTACTCCTGGTCGGCGGCGATCAGCACGATGTGGCGGCCGCGGCCGGGACCGTCGCCGCCCAGATAGGTGAGCCAACGCGGATCGTCGGGGACGGGGTGGCTGCGGGTGGCGCAGGCTGCCGGCAGCAGCGCGAGCAGGGCGAGGGCGCGGAGCGTCATCGCGGGATCCGGTTCAGGGTGTAGTAGGCCTTCGTGTGCAGCAGTCCGCCGCCGTCCTGCGCGCGCACGCCCGCCAGATCGAACTCGTGCACGTGGCCGAGCACCATGCCCTCCACGGTCAGCCTCACGCTCCGTCCGTCCGCCGCCGGCTCGGCCCGCACGACTCGCGGTGTCGTCGGGTCGACCTCGGGGCTGCCGTACCCCTCCTGGAAGATGTGCGTGTAGCTCGAGAGGCGCCAGTTCGCGCCGTCGGCCGCCGACGCGGGATCAACCGGCCGCGTGAACGACACCAGGAACCCGTCGGGGCGCACGACGATGCGCTCGATTTCGAAGGGCGTGCGGCCGGTCCATTCGAGTCGCTCGAGCAGGTACTGCCGGTTGCCGCGCACCGGCCAGCCGCGATTGGTGCCGCCGGTCACGAGCTGGCCCTGCGGCGAGAACTCGACGGCGAGGATTCCGGTGCCGAACCCTTCGCGGAACGGATAGCAGGCGCCCTGCCAGACACCGTCGACCAGTTCGGTGGTGGCGCGCATCACGACGCTCAGGCTGTAGTCGCCGAGGAAGAGCTGGCCGGTGAACGGGCCGAAGCGACCGGCCGAGCGATCGACGCGGAAGGTCGTGATCGACTGGCCCATCTTGCGGTAGGGGAAGACGACGGCGTACGGCACGAGCTGCTCGACTCGCTCGCACTCGGTGCGAAGGCGCGACGGCGTCTGCGGCTCGAGCGGCCGCTGGCCGAGGCTCGCGGCGAGCGGCAGGTCGAAGGCGGGGAAGCAGACCGGATGGCCCATGAAGCCGCCCGGTTTCAGGTGCTTGAGCGAGCAGGAGCCGTTCCACGGGCCCTGGCTCTCGGCATAGAACATCACGCCGTGCTCGTTCTCGGCGACGCCGCCGGCGCTGCGGATGCCGCAGGCGATCGGGACCGAGCGGCCGTCGGGCGTGATCTGGAACGCGAAACCGCGGTACGGCGAGCGGTAGTAGTAGGACTCCGACAGGCCGAGCACGACGTAGACGCTGCCATCCGGCGCGACCGGCGAGCCCCACGCGAACTCGTGGTAGTGGGCGAAACCCCAGACGTCGCTCAGGTTCTCGAACTGGTCGGCGCGGCCGTCGCCGTCGCGGTCGCGGATGCGCGTCAGCTCGGTCTGCTGCGTCGCGTAGAACGCGCCGTCGCGGAAGCCGAGGCCGAACACTTCGTCGAGTCCGCTCGCGAACCGTTCCACCCGCGCCTCGGGCCGCTCGTCGAACGCGCCGGAGACGAGGAGGATCTCGCCGCGGCGCGTGCCGATCGCGAGTCGGCCATCGGGCAGCGCGCAGAAGCTGCCCACTTCGAGCGCCAGCTCCGGCGGCACCGGCACCTGCACGATGCGGTAGTACTCGGCCTCGGCGGCGGCCGTGCCCCACGCCGAACCGAGCTCCTGGGCGCGGCTCGTTGCGGCCACCGCCAGCCCTGCGAGGAGACCTGCTAGCGCTCGCTTCACTTGGCCGCCTCCCGCCACGTGTAGTCGATGGTCAGCTCGGCGGCGCCCTTCACGATCGGGATCGCGACGAGGAGTTCGCGCTGCTCGCCGGCCGGCCGGATGACGAACGCTGCCGGCGACAGCTGCAGGTGGAGCGATGGGCCGACCGTTGCGCCGCCGGGGCCGTCCGGTTCGATGCGACCGTCGAGCGCCGCCCGGAAGTGGAGCGTCTTGTCCGCGGCGCTGGTGAACTGGAGCGTGCGGCGCAGCAGCGGCCGCTCGCCGGGTGCAGCAGCGTCCGCAGGCTGCTCGCGCAGCGCGTCGCTGATCGTCACGTCGGCGCAGACGTAGCGGAAGGTGGGTCGCTGCTTCTCATCGAGGTCGTAGCCGAGGAACTGCTGGCCGAGCTCGCGGCGCGAGGCCGTCGGCCACGGCGCCTCCGCGTTCGGCAGCTCGACGAAGGCGGGTCCATTCGGCAGCGTCGCGCGCTCCCGACCGAGGATGCGCGCCTCGCCGGCACCCTGCCCGGTGAAGACGCCCGCAGCATCGAGGAACTTGCCCCACCAGATCTGGTTCACCGCCAGTCGTTCGGCGTCGAACGTCACGTTGACGCCGAGCGGGTAGCCGACGCTGATGCCGCGCTTGCCGGTGTTCTGCACGCTGCGCCGCAGGATCACCGCTTCGTCGCCGACGGCGAGCTCGATCGGCGGGTAGCGCATGCCGCTCGGCTTGCCGACGTTGCGGCCTTGCGCGAGGTAGTGCCACATCGCGTCGATCTGGCGCGCGACGTCGCCGTCGCCGAGTTCGGGACGCGCCGAGACGCCGCCAGGGAAGTACTCCGGCATCAGCGTGCCGGGCTTCATGGCGACGGGCGTGCGCAGGAAGTGCGCGAACCACTGCGGGCGCAGCCGCTCGCCGGTCGATTCGACCAGGTCGATCGCGCCCATCGTGCCGACGCGATCGCCGGCGAAGGCGTGGCAGGTGATGCAGCTCATCCCCTTGTCGCCGATGAGCTCGCGGCCGAGGTCGAGGACGGCACGCGCCTCTTTCTCGTCCGCGGGCAGCGGCGCGACCTCGAGCGGCGGCAACGTGTCGCGGCGCGCCAGCCGTTCGGAAAGCTCGGCGCCGAAGCGGAGACCGAAGCCCGGCATGCGGGTGCGCAGGTAGGGGCGCGCCGCTTGGCCATGGCTGATCGCAGCGGCGAGCCAGTCACGCTGCAGCTTGGCCCCGACGCCGGTCAGCGGCGGCGGCAGCCGGCTCTCCGCACCGATGTTCGGATCGGTGGTGACGAAATAGGGCGCGCGCTCGGTGGAGACGCCGCCCAACTCAGCGCGCGCGTGGCACGCCGTGCAGTTGCGCGAGGCGAGCAGCTGTGCGATCCGCTGCTCGTCGTTGTCTTCGTCTTTCTCAGCAGTTCCAGGGGTCAACGCGGCCGCGAGGTCGCCGCGCTGCTCCAGGCTGAGCGAATAGGACGGCCACGGACCGACGTCGTCGGACATGCAGCCGCGCGACGCACGGAGCTCGCGTAGCGGTCGCGGACGCTGCGCCGCCGGTCGGGCGGGATCGGCCAGCGCATGACAATGGACGCAGCCGTTCGCGGCGAAGAGCGCGCGACCCGCGGCAACTCGGACAGGATCGACCGCGGCCGGTGGTGGCGACGACGACGCCATCGCCGCGGAGGAATCGCCAGGCGCGGGACCGGCCAGCAGGAAGTGGGCGAGCTCGTGCGACTCGGTCGGGCTCAGGTGGAAGTCCGGCATGCGGGCCGCCGGGCGCGCCAGGTGCGGCGCGAGCAGAAACGTGCGCAGCCCCTTCGTCGTGTACTTCGCCGCCAGGTTGCCGAGCGGGACCGAAGCGGGCGTCGCGAGTTCGTTCCCCGCCGCGTCGCGCGGCGCGTGGCACGCCACGCAGCCGATCTCGTGGAAGAGCGACCGGCCGCGCGTCGCGGCGGCGGGGTCGCTCGCCTCGGCCTCCGCGGTCGCCGCGGCGAACGAGCGCAGGTAGTGCGACAGCTGGTCGGCGGCCTGCAGCCGCGCGGCTTCGCCGCGATCGCGCAGCAGGTCGGGCATCGGCGTGCCGGGCGCGACGGCATGCGGAGCGGCGAGGAAGCGGGCGATCCAGTCGGCCTGCACGCGCTCGCCGACGGTCGCGAGGTCGGGACCGACTCTGCCGTCAACGGTCGCCGCGCCGGCCTCCGGCTCGTGGCACAGCACGCAACCGAGCTCGCCGAGCAGCACGTTGCCACGTGCGCGCGCCGAGAGTCCCGGCTGCGCGAGTCCCGCGACGAGCGGCGGGGGGGCGGTGCGCGCGGGCGGCCGTTCCGTGCAGGCCGCCGGCCAGAGCATCCATGCGGCGGTGACGCTGGCCAGTCCGTGCCGCAGGAATCGAGGCGGTCGCCGGGCGGCCGCAAAGGGCGAGCAGGGATCGCGTCTGATGGCGTCGACTCCTCCGTTGCAGCGGCGTGCCATCATGCCGGGCTGCAACCGAGCTTGTAGAACCGCTTCCTGACGCGTCGGCTCGAGCCGGTTCCGGAGCACGCACCCCGATGTCGATCGCACTCACGTTCGCGCTGGCCGGATTCGCGGCCCTCGGCGCTCAGGAAGCTGCCACCACCGACGCAGCAGCGACCGCGCCGGCGCCACGCCGACTGCGCCTCTTCGACCACCTCGTCGATGCCGACGCCGCGGCGCTCCCGGCCGGCACGGCCGCGGCCGCCGCGACCGCGCTCCCCCTTGGCTTCGAGCCCGACTTCGCGCGCAAGGCGTGGGTCGCGCGCCGCGTCGGTCGCGACACACGGTTCGAGGCCGATCCCTGGTCGGTCGCGGCGCTCACCCGCGACGGCGGCGTCGCGGGCGGCGCGTTGCGACTCGGGCCGCAGCTGAGCGAGGACGGCAGCTTCCTCTGCTTCGTCGTCGCGGCGAAGCCGCTCACCCGCTACGTGCTGCGCGGACGCGTCCGCCTCGCCGGCCATCCCGCTCCCGACGAAGCGAGCGCGCGCGAGGTGGTGCGGGTGCTCGAGCACGCCGGCGCCATCGCCGACCCGACCCTGTTCGAGCGCTTCGCGCCGTCGCTGATCGCGACCCATCGCGCCACGCGGCAGCGCGAGCCCGGCGACTGGGATCGCTTCGAGGTCGAGCTGCCGCTCACCGACTCGCGCACTGGCTCGCTCGAGGTGCGCCTCGTCCATCGCAGCGGCGGCAGCGCGGAGGCGACCACGTGGTTCGACGAACTGCACTTGTCGGAGCAGGTGCAGGACGAGCCGCAGATCGTCGCGCAGCTGGTGGGAGGGCTGCGCGCGACCGATCGCGACGCCGCGCGCACGCCGTGGCGGCTGCGGGTGACGCTCGACGACGACGGCGCGGTCAAGGAGACGACGCGCGACTCGGCGCTGTTGCTGCCGGGGCGCCACCTCGAGTTCGACGTCGCGCTGCCGGAAGCGGCCACCGCGCCGCAGCTGCGTTTCAGTTACGCGATGGTGCCGGCCTGCTTCAGCGCGGCCGGCGACGGGGCGCGCATCGACGTGAGCTTCACGCCCGCGGGCGGAACGGCGCTGCCGCTCGGCGCCTTCGAGTTCGACCCGAAGAACGATCCGACCCAGCGCTGCTGGCTCCACGCCCGCGTCGACCTCGCGCCGGCCGCAGGGAGGCGCGGTCGCCTCGCCTTTTCCTGCAGCGACGTCGGCGAGCCCGATGCGCTCGACCTCGTCGTCGTCGCCAACCCGCGGGTCGAGCCGCACGCAGAGGCTCCCGTCGGCGTGAACGTGCTGGTGATCGCGGTGGACACGCTGCGCGCCGATCGCCTCTCCGCCTTCGGCTACGACCGCGCGACCACGCCGAACGTCGAGCGACTGGCGAGCGGCGGCGTCCTCTTCACGCAGGCGCGCTCGCAGGCGCCGTGGACGCTGCCGAGCTTCAGCTCGATCCTCACCTCGCAGTATCCGTCGCAGCACGGCGCCGGCCGGGGCGGCCACGACGAGTGGACGCCGCTCGAACCCGGCATCGCGACGCTCGCCGACGCGCTGGCGCGGGCCGGCTACGAGACCGTCGGCATCACCGCGAACCACTTGATCTCGCCCGAGTACGGTCTCGATCAAGGCTTCGAGAGCTACGCCGTGCCAGGCGCGGTCGCGTGGCAGCGGCTCGGACTCGAATCGGTCGAGCTCGACGCGCCGCTCGTCACGCAGTTCATCGAGCAGCACACGACGACGCCGTTCTTCCTGTTCTGGCACATGATGGATCCGCACCTGCCCTACACGACCGACGCGGCGCTGCGGAAGGAGTTCACCGACCCCGACTACGACGGCCGCTTCGGCGGCCGCAACCGCGAGGTGCCGTTCCAGGTGCTCGATCCGCGGCCGGGGCGGCGCTGGTTCACCCACGAGGGGCCGCCGAAGCCGCCGCCGCTCTCCGTCGCCGACCAGCACTTCGTCAGCGACTACTACGACGCCGAAGTCGCGGAGATCGATCAGGCGATCGGCAAGGTGATCGACGCGCTGCAGCGCACCGGGATGTGGGAGCGGACGATCGTCGCGCTGGTGGCCGACCACGGCGAGGGACTCGGCGACCACGGCCACTACCACCACGGCTACACGCTGTTCGACGACCAGGTGCACATCCCGCTGCTGGTGCGGGTGCCGGGACGCGGCGAGGGCACGACGCGCGCCGAACCGGTCGCGTCGATCGACCTTGCACCGACGCTGCTCGCCGCCGTCGGCTTGCCTGCTCCGGAGAGCTTCTCCGGCTGCGATCTGCTCGCGGCGGAGGGACGCGGCGAGCGGCCGGTCTTCCTCGAGTATCCGAGCTACGACAGCTCGGCGGAGAAGGGGGTCTTGCAGGGACGCTTCAAGTACCTGCACGACCCGTGGTTCCACACCGAGGCGCTCTACGACATCGTGGCGGACCCGGCCGAGAAGCACGACGTGAAGGCGGCGCACCCGGAAGTGGTCGCCCGCGCGCGCGCGCAGCTCGACGCCTTCCGCTGGGAGCACCTGCAGCGCGGCCGCTTCCACCTGCGCGTGCAGGGCCGAGCGGGCGCGAAGCTGCGCATCGCGATCGCCACCGACGACCTCTTCGACGCCAACTTCGCCGCCCGTCCCGCGCCCGACGAGCGCGACTTCTCCCTCGACCTCGCCCGCCGTCAGCTGGTCTTGGAGACCACGATGACCAGCGAGCGCCTCGAGCTGGTCTGCTGGTGCCGCGGGGGCAAGATCGACCTCGCGGTCACGCTCGACGGCGAGGCGCTCGAGCGCGGCGTCCGCGTCGGCACCGCCGCGGACCCGCAGCCCCTGCCGCTGCGGCTGCGTCGCGCCGACCTGGCGCCGCTCGCCGGCGCCACGCTGGCGCCGCCGAAGCCGGGAGAGGCGCTCTTCTGGCTCGAACTCGGCGCCGGCAACGCCGCGCCGGTGGTTCCCTCACCGGAAGAGCTCGAGGTGCTGCGCGCGCTCGGCTACGCGCACTAGAGCTGCGCGGCTCCCTCGCGGCACTCCTTCACCAGTGCGGCTTCGTCGGGCCACGCGGCGGCGGTCGCTTCGAGCAGCGCGGCGCCGTCCCGGCTCGCGAGGGCGACGAGGCAGGCGCGGAGCTTCCGGACCAGCGCGAGGCGCGCCGCGCCGGGGATCTCGTCGAACCGCTCGTCGGTGGGGATGCGGTAGGGGCTCTTCGGCGCCAGCAGCCGGGCGACCAGCTCGTCGCGCAGCGCGGGCAGCGCCGTGGCGGCGTCGCGTTGCGCGGCGAAGGCGTCGCACAGCCGGCCGAAGCTCTCGCAGCGGATCTTGTATTCGGTGAAGACGAGGCTGTCGCCGCGGCGCGACTCCTCGAAGAACGCGCCCATGCGGCGCGCGACGCGCTGCAGCGGCTCGCGCGCCTCGGCGCCGGGGCAGCGGCCGAGCGCCGTGGCCACCGCGTCGACCACGCGGAAGTCGTCGTCGTCGGCCGCCGCTGCCAGCGGCTTGATGCACTCGGCCAGAGCGAGCTCGCCGAGCGTCCGCGCCGCGAGCACGCGCGCATCGCTGCTCGCGGCGCGCGCGCCCTTGCGCGCAGCCAGGACCCGTCCGACCGCTTTCACCGTGGTGGCGTCGCGCCGTCTTGCGAGCTCGGCCACGGCTTCCTCGCCGCTGCCGCCGCCCTTCTCGAGTCGCGCGATCAGCGCCGCCAAGGTCGCGTCGGCTCCGTCGACGGCAGCGTCGGCAGCCGGTGGCGTCGCCGGATCGCCGAAGCAGCGCACCTCCTCCTTGCTCGCCTTGCGCAGGAACGACGACTGCGGCGCCGTGGCGCGCTTCTTCCCGCGGTCCTTCCAGCGTCCGGTGAAGAACTTGAACAGGTCGTCGACCACCCAGTCGGGGAAGCCGTGGCCGACCTGATCGACCTCGGTGTAGACGAAGTCGGGGCGCTTCTTGTCGCCGGCCAGGATGCGCGCGGAGGCGCGGTCGGAGTCGGGCCCGACGATCGCGTCGTCGCTGCCGTGATAGATGTAGACGGGCAGGCCGCCGGTGGCCGGTCCGCCCCAGCCGGCGCACGGCGCGAATGCGGCCCACACCTCGGCCCGCTTCGGCCCCCAATGCCACGTCCCGCCGCCGCCCATCGAGTGGCCGGTAAGCCAGATGCGGTTCTCGTCGATGTTCCAGAGCAGCTGCAACTCCTCGAGGAGCGCATCGATCAGCGGTTCGTTCTTCGGATGCGACCAGGGCGCCGCCAGCGCGGTGGGGCAGGCGACGATGACGCCGTACTTCTCCGCGACGTCGACGTAGAACGGCATCGCCTCCTCGCCGCTGCCGGTGACCAGCGTCGGATCGACGCCGCCGCGGCCGCCGCCGTGCAGCGCGATCACCAGCCCGGTCGGCACGCGCGGGTCGTAGCTCTTCGGCACCAGCAGGCAGTAGGTGGCGCCGGGCGCCTGCTCGCTGTGCAGCGTCAGGCGGATCTTCTCGCGCCGCCCCTTCGGCTGCGCCGCCGAACGATGCGCGCGTTCGAGCCACGCCACCGGGCGGGTCGACCCGCCCGCCTTCATCTCCTTCAGCAACGCGGCGCGCTCGCCGGAGTCGGTCGCCGCCAGGTAGCGCCGCTCGAGCTCCGCGAGCGCCGGATCGACGTCGGGATTGCCCTTCGCGAAGGTCTCGAAGGCCGTGCGACCGCCGGCGAGCGGCAGCGCCGCAGCGTCGTCGGGGGCGAGCGCGAGGCAGCGGCGCGCCTCGACCAGCGCTTCGTCCTTCAGTCCGAGCTCGACGCAGCGGCGCGCCAGCGCAAGATGATCGGCCGCGGTCAGGCCGCGCTTCGCCGCCGCCTGCCGATACTCCACCAGCGGCCGCTCGGCGACGATCACCTGCTCGACCTTGTCCCGCGCGATCCGGTTCTTCTCCGGGATCTCGAAGGTCATCTCGGGCCAGCGCGAATTCCACGGGTTCACGACGACGAAGGCGTCGTCCTGGCGCGAGACGACGACGTCCTCGAGCCGCTTGCCGCCCTTGAGGATCAGGGTGTCGGGGATCGGCCGCGGCGCGGCAAGGATGGACGCGGTGGCGCCGAGAAGGACGAGGGCGAGGCGGGCCGCTCGACGCATGCGCACGCTCCGGGGGGCGCGATCTCCGGGACGGATGGGCAGCCTACGGCCTTCGACCGCGGCAACGCGACGCCGTCCTCCGGTTTCGCGTGCATCTGGCCGCGTGGACGCCATGATCCCCGCCCTTCGCGATTCCTCCCTCCGGAGATCGGTTCGCCCCATGCTGCTCATCGCGTCGATCGGCAGTCCCGCGCTTTGGGGCGGGTTCCTCCTCTTCGTGCTGCTGATGGTCGCGCTCGACCTCGGCGTCTTCCACAAGCAGGCGCATCAGGTGAGCCTGCGCGAGGCGGCCGGATGGAGCCTGGTCTGGGTCTCGCTCGCCGGCGTGTTCAACCTCGGCGTCTGGTGGTGGTTCGGGCCGGAGCGGGCGCTCGAGTTCACCGCCGGCTACGTGATCGAGAAGGCGCTCTCGGTCGACAACATCTTCGTCTTCGTCGTGATCTTCGGGGCGCTGCGCATTCCGGCGGCGCTGCAGCACCGCGTGCTCATCTGGGGGATCATCGGGGCGCTCGTCCTGCGCGCGCTCTTCATCGGTCTCGGCACGGCGTTGATCAGCCGCTTCCATTGGGCGATCTACGTCTTCGGCGGGATCTTGCTGATCACCGGGATCAAGTTGTTCTTCGCCGGCTCGGAGGAGCCCCATCCGGAGAAGAACCCGCTGGTGCGACTGTTCCGTCGCATCGTGCCGTCGACGCCGATGCTCCACGGCCAGAACTTCTTCGTCCGGGAGAACGGCCGGCTGGTCTCGACGCCGCTCCTGATGGCGCTGGTCACGATCGAGGCGACCGATGTCGTCTTCGCCGTCGACTCGATCCCGGCGATCTTCGCCGTGACGCTCGACCCGTTCATCGTCTTCACCTCGAACATCTTCGCGATCCTCGGCCTGCGCGCTCTCTACTTCCTCCTGGCCGGGATCATCGATCGCTTCCATTACCTCAAGTACGGACTCGCCTTCGTGCTGCTCTTCGTCGGCGCGAAGATGGTCGCGTCCGATTGGGTGAAGGTGCCGATCCTGGTGTCGCTCACCGTGATCGCGGTGTTGCTGTCGGGCTCGATCGTCGCATCGCTGCTGCGCCCGCGCGCCGAGCCCGAACCGCCCGCCGCGCCGCCCGGCCCGCCCGCGGGAGTGCCGTGAACTGCGCTTCGCTGGAGCCGACTCCGTCGCCCTCGCGACGCGCGCCGGCGACTGCTTGCCCTCGAGCTACTTGCCCTTGAAGCCCGCCGCCATCTGCAGCAGCGCCTCTTTCGCGTCGGCGAAGATCATCAGCGCGTTGTCGGCCTCGAACAGCGGGTTGTCGATGCCGGCGAAACCGGGCGAGAGGCTGCGCTTGATCACGAAGATCGTGCGCGCCTGGTCGACGTCGAGGATCGGCATGCCGTAGATCGGGCTGCCGACCTGGTTGCGGGCGACCGGGTTCACGACGTCGTTGGCGCCGACGACGATGACGACGTCGGTCTCCTTGAACGTCGGGTTGATCGCGTCCATCTCGACCAGCTGCTCGTAGGGGACGTTCGCTTCGGCCAGCAGCACGTTCATGTGGCCCGGCATGCGCCCCGCGACCGGGTGGATCGCGTAGCGGCACTGGATCCCCTTCGCCTCGAGCAGGTCGGCGAGCTCGCGGATCGCGTGCTGGCCCTGCGAGACGGCGAGCCCGTAGCCCGGCACGAAGATCACGCTGCGCGCCGACTCGAGGATCGCGACCGTGTCCTCGGCGCTGCAGCTCTTCACCTTGGTGTAGGAGCTCTTCTTCTTCTCGCCGCCCGCGCCGCTCGAGGTCTGGCCGAAGCCGCCCGCGATCACGTTGCCAAGCGAGCGGTTCATCGCCTTGCACATGATCTGGGTCAGGATCAGCCCCGACGCCCCGACCAGCGCGCCCGAGATGATCAGCGCGTCGTTCTTCAGCACGAAGCCGGTGGTCGCCGCCGCCACGCCCGAGTAGCTGTTCAGCAGCGAGATCACGACCGGCATGTCGGCGCCGCCGATCGGCAGCACCAGCAGCCAGCCGAGCAGCCCGGCGACCACGGCGATCGCGATCGCGGCGCCGGTCTGGACGCCGTGCGAAGCCGCGAAGCCGCCGAGCCAGATCGACACGGCGACGACCACCACGCCGAGCGCCACGTTGATGGCGTGGCGCCCCGGCAGCAGCACCGGCTCGCCCTTGTTCACCTTGCCGGAGAGCTTGAGCCACGCCGCCATGCTGCCGGTGAAGGTGATGGTGCCGATCGCGAGGCTCAAGACCAGCGCGATCACCCAGGTCCAGCCGAGCGCGCTTGCCGGCGTCAGTTCGACATCCTTCGTCCGCTCCGACCAGTGGAGCAGGTCGCACAGCGCCACCAGCGCCGACGCCAGCCCGCCGAGCCCGTTGAACATCGCGACGAACTCGGGCATCGCGGTCATCGGCACGCGGTAGGCGAGCCAGCCGCCCAGCAGCGAGCCGACCGCCGCGCCGGCGACGATCCAGGTCCAGTCGAAGTCGACGCGCTGGGCGAGCGTGCCGACGATGGCGATGGCCATGCCGAGCGCAGCCATCGCGTTGCCGCGGCGCGCTCCCTTCACGGTCGACATCATCTTGAGGCCGACGATGAAGGCGACGGCGGCCAGCAGGTAGCAGAGCGGGACGGCGATCTCGTTCATGGGGGAGGGCCGCTCACCGCTTCTTGAAGAACTTGAGCATGCGGTCGGTCACGAGGAAGCCGCCGACCACGTTCACCATCGCCGCCGCGATGGCGATGCACGCCAGCACGTTGGTCGTCGTCGCCGAACCCGACAGCGACGAGAGCAGCGCACCGACCACGGTGATGCCGGAGATCGCGTTGCTGCCCGACATCAGCGGGGTGTGCAGCGTCGGCGGCACCTTGTTGATCACCTCGATGCCGAGGAAGACCGCCAGCACGAAGACGGTGAGCTCGGCGATCAGCGCCAAGTTCTGGTCGCCGGCCGCGGAGGGCAGCAGCAGCGGGAGCGAAACGAGCAGCGAGGTCACGAGGCGACTCCCTGGGTCAGCAGCGCCGCGGTCGGCGCGTGCACCACCTGGCCGCCGTGCGTCACGAGGCAGCCGGCGGTGATCTCGTCGTTGCGGTCGATGTTGAGCGCCCCGCCCTTCAGCAGGTGCTTCACGAAGAAGACGAGGTTCTTCGCGTACATGTCGCTGGCGTGGACCGGCACCAGCGCCGGGACGTTCTTCGCGGCGAGGATGGTGACGCCGTTCGCGGTCACGCTGGTCTCGCCCGGCTTGGTGAGCTCGCAGTTGCCGCCCTGCTCGGCGGCGAGATCGACGATCACGCTGCCCGGCCGCATCGCCTGCACCATCGCGGCGGGCAGGAGTTTCGGCGCCGGCTTGCCCGGGATCAGCGCGGTGCAGATCACGATGTCGGCGTCGGCGACCTTCTTCGCGAGCGCCGCCGCCTGCGCCGCCTTGTATTCGGCGGAGGCCTCCTTGGCGTAGCCGCCCTTGTCCTCGGCGTCCTGCTTGACGGCGACCTCGATGAACTTCGCGCCGAGGCTCTCGACCTGCTCCTTGACGGCTGGCCGGATGTCGGAGACTTCCACGAGCGCCCCGAGCCGGCGTGCCGTCGCGATCGCCTGGAGGCCCGCGACGCCGGCGCCGAGGATCACCACGCGCGCCGGCGTGATCGTCCCGGCCGCGGTCATCAGCATCGGCATCAGCTTGCCGAGGTGGTCGCCCGCCAAGAGCACCGCCTTGTAGCCGGCGATGTTGCTCTGCGAGGAGAGCGCGTCCATCTGCTGCGCGCGCGAGATCCGCGGGATCAGCTCCATCGCGAACGTCGTGACGTTGCCCTCGGCGAAGCGCCGGATCAGGTCGCGGCGCGCCGCCGGATAGAGGAACGCGACCAGCGCCGCACCCGCCTTCGGCTGTTCGCCGGCGTCGCGCGGCGGTTGCACCTGGAGGACGAGGTCCGCGGCGGCGAGGCCAGTCTTGCGGTCAGCGACGATCGTCGCGCCGGCCGCGGTGTAGGCCGCGTCGGTGAAGGAGGCGCGCTCGCCGGCGCCGCGCTCGATCGCGATGGCGAGGCCGGCGGCGATCAGCTTCTTGACCGTCTCGGGAGTGGCGGCGACGCGCGTCTCGCCCGGCTCGCTCTCCCGGGGAATGAAGGCTTGCAGCATCGTGAGAGCGGTCCCTGGCTCGAGTCGGTGGCGCGGCTCCGCGAGCCCGTGCCGCGGTGCATCTGCGCCCGTTTTCGGGGGGCGAAAAGGCGGGGCAGTCTCCGGTTTCTCCAGGGGCTTGTCGAGCCTGTCCCGGGGGCGGAGCTTCGCTCATCGGCGGGAAGGGCTCTCCAGGTCGAGCGGCGGCGACCGGTCGGCCGCACCCTCAGCGCGCGGCGACCCGGCGGTAGACGCGGTGCATTTCGCGCCCAGGCTCCTCCGACGAGCGCCAGACCAGCTCGAAGCCGGGGATCGCGGGGGCGCGCGGATCGAGGAAGCGGGCGGCGGCGGAGCCGGGGTCGGGCCGCTCGCTGCCGTCGTCCTTGAGGCCGGCGAGGTAGAGCGAGCCGACGCCGAGCCCGTTCAGGTCGACGGCGAACCAGGGGCAGCGCCAGCCATCGAGCAGCGCCGCCACGTCGTCGGTCGTGCCGCGGTAGAGCGCGTTCAAGAGGCGCTCGATGCGCGCCCGGCTCTCGCGCGACTCGTACTTCGGCTGGATCACGATCGGGTGGCCGGTGTGGGCGAGGATCGCGGTCGACGTGACCATGTCGGCGCAGATCGGCTCGCCCGGCGGCACCCTGGCGTCGATCCACGCCAGCAGCCGCGGCAACGCGTGCTGGCGCGGATGGCGGACCAGCTGCGGGCGACCGTTGGCATCGGTCAGCACGCGACGCGCCGCATCCCGGCGCGGCACCGAGTACCAGTCGACGAAGTGGTTCGGCAGCCAGGCCGCGACCGACGGCGCCACGCAGGCCACCGCGAGGATGCCGCCCGCCAGCCGCAGTCCCGCCTGGGGCAGCGCCGCCGCCAGCATCACCGCCGCCACCGGCGCCGCCACCGCCGCCACCACCTCGGTCCGCGCCACCATCCACGCCGCGAACAGCGTCAGCAGGCCGAAGCCGCCGAGCAGAACGCGGTCGTCCCTCCCGCGCCCGCGCAGCCACGCCGGCAACTGCCACGCCGCCAGCAGCAACAGTGCGACACCGCCCATGCCGAGACCGAGCCACAGCGCGGTCGGGCTCGCCGTGTCGAACGGTCCCTGCCAGAGGAGGCGCGCCTCGAAGTCGAGCTGCCGCGGATCGGCCGGCAGGACGCCGCCGTGCTCGAGCTTCGCCAGCAGGAGGCGCAGCACGTGCGAATAGTCGCCGATCCCGCCGCCGAGCGCGCGCGACAGCGCTGCCGCCAGCCCCGCCGTCGCCGCGACGCCGAACAGCGCCGCGACC
>VGYY01000026.1 GCA_016872815.1 Planctomycetota bacterium | reverse complement strand
ACGCCAGCAGCGCATCGCCCGCCGTCGCCGCTCGCGCCGGTTCGCCCCAGGTCGCGTCGGGCAACGAGCGCAGCAGCTCGACCGCCTCGCCCGCCAGCCG
Source organism: Planctomycetota bacterium (assembly GCA_016872815.1). GTDB lineage: Bacteria > Planctomycetota > B15-G4 > B15-G4 > SIAN01 > SIAN01. The sequence continues at coordinate 22,882 of VGYY01000026.1, read as the reverse complement.
CCCTTCGCCGATCAGCGCGACCGCGTCGGCCACCTTCTCCGCCGCGTGGCCCGGCAGCGCCGCCGCGGCGCGCACCGCGGTCGCCCGCAACAGGTCGAGCATCGCCGCCTCGAGCCGCTCGGGCGCGATCTCGGCGCGCGGCACGCCCGGCCCCGACCACTGCAGGCGCAGCCCCTCGGCGCCGCCCGAGTCGAAGAAGCAGAGCTCCAGCGCATGCGCCCCCGCCGCGAGCTCGACCGCGCCGCTCTTCTCGACCACGCTGTGGGCGCCGTCGTTCTCGATCACCTCGGCGCCATCGAGCCAGAGCCGCGAGCCGTCATCGCTCGCCAGCCAGAAACGCCATTCGCCGCCGGTCGGCACATGCAGCGTCGCGCGCAGGCGGAGCGCGAAGGCATCGCTCTTCTGGATCTCCGGCAGCGCGGTCGTGGCGCGGTCGAGCACGAAGCTGCGCGTCGGCACCAGCGCCGCGAACGACTCGCGCCGCGCGTCGGGCGGCACCGTCTCGTAGTAGTCGACGAGGAAGCCGGGCTTGCCGGCCGGGCCGCCCCCCGCCGCCGCATCCCGCGTCGCACCGGCGCCACGCTCGGCCGCGAACTGCAGCGGCCGCACCCGGCTCCACGCATCCTCGACCAGCTCGTCCGGCAGGTGCGCGAACGCCTGCAGCACGCCCTGCCGCAACTGCGCATCGCGCGCCGACTCCTCCCACGCCTTCGCCAGCGTCCGGTCGCAGCGGAAGATCCCCGCCCAGGCGAAGGCCACCGTCTCCGGCAGCCGCCCGCCGGTCGCCAGCTCGCGCAGCACGGCGCGCTCCTCCGCCGTCCCGCGCAGCGACGCCAGCAGCTCGGCGCCGAGCGCCCACTGCACGTGGCGCGCATGCTCGCCGCCCGACCGCTCGACGCGCTGCATCGCGCGCACGCGCTCGGCGAACTCGCCGCTGCCGCGCAGCCGCGCCAGCTCGCCGAACGCCTCGCGCCGCTTCGCACCGTCGGTCCCGTGGCGCGTGACCAGCACCTCCAGCACCGGCGCCGTCCGCGGCAGCGCCGCGAGGGAGGCGTCGTCGACGCGCTCGACCAGCCAGGCCACCGCGGCGTCGTTGTCGGCCACCGCGAGCTGCCCCGCCGCCAGCGCCGCACGCCAGTCGGCATCGAGCGTCCGCATCGTCTCCTCGAACGCGTAGCGCAGGAACTTGTCCTGCGGCAAGCGCAGCGTGGCGAACGCCGCGTGCGCCGCCTCCGGGCCGCCGATCCAGCTGGCCGCGATCAGCGCCTCGAGCCGCACCCGCGGATGGTCGTCGCGAGCCGCCGCCGCCACCTGCCTGGCCGCGCCCTCGATCTGGCGCCACGAATGGCGGATCACCCGCACCGCCGCCGCCCGCACCCGCGGATCGGCGAACGTCAGCAGCTCGCCGAGCAGCGCGGCATCGACCTGCCCGCAGCGCTGCGTCAGCCAGAGCGTCTCGAGCAGCGTCCGCCCGCCGTCGGGCGCGCGCCGATCGACGCCGGCCGCCAGCTTGCGCGCCGCCGCGACCACCTCGCGCTCCGGCCGCGCCGACAGCTCGATCCGCGCGCGGTAGCGCACGCGGTACTCCGGGTCCTTCAGCCGCTCGACCAGCTTCGCGACCGGCTCGCCGGCGATCTTCGGCGGCGTCAGCAGCGGCCGGCCGGGCGCGGTCACGCGATAGACGCGGCCATGCTCGCGATCGCGGTTGGGATCGCGCAAGTGGTGCTGCATGTGGCCGATGATCGGGTTGTACCAGTCGAGGAAGAGCAGCGAGCCGTCGGGCGCGACCTCGGCGTCGACCGGCCGGAAGCGCGGATCGCGGCTCTGCACGATCGGCGGCAGCTCGGTCGCGCCGAAGCCGGCGCCGTCGTCGTCGATGCGGTACTGGAAGATCCCCTGGAAGCCGATCACGTTGCAGGCGAGGTAGGTGTCCTGGTACTCGGCCGGGAAGTGGCGGCTCGAGAGGATCTCGGTGCCGCCGCACGGGCGGCTGCGCTGCGCGAAGAACGGGAAGTAGCCGCGGTGCTTGTCGGGGTGGACCACGCGGCCGGAGAAGGGCGGCGCCCAGTAGTTGTCGTTGCCGGTGCCGTCGGTCATGAACTCCTGGCCGTAGCCGTCGAAGACGTGGCCGTGCGGGTTGGCGAAGTTGTAGGCGATGTGGCGCTCGACGCGGAAGCTGCGCGGATCGAACCGCCAGACGCAGGCGTCGTGGTTGCGCTCGGGGCCCCAGACCGTCTCGATCTGGGACATGTGGAAGGTGCCCTCCTGGAAGTAGAGGCCGCCGTCGGGGCCGACGACGAAGCTGTTCGCCCCGTGGTGGGTGTCGGCCGAGGAGAGGCCGTGCAGCACGCGCTCGCGCACGTCGGCGACGTCGTCGCCGTCGGTGTCCTGCAGGAACCAGAGGTCCGGCGCGCAGGCGACATAGAGGCCGCCGTTCCAGAACTCGAGGCCGGTCGGGTTGTGCAGCCCGCCGGCGAAGGTCTTGCAGGAATCGGCGCGACCGTCGCCATCCGCATCGACGAGGATCACGATCTTGTCGTCCATCGCCTCGCCGGGCGCCCAGTGCGGGTAGCTCGGCCACACGGCGACGAAGAGCCGCCCCTGCGGATCGAACGCCATCTGCACCGGCTTCGCCAGCAGCGGGAACTGCTTCTCGTCGGCGAACAGCGCGACGCGCAGGCCAGGCGCCGCGGTCATCTGCCCGATCGCCTTCTCGGCGTCGAGGAACTCGTGGCGTCCGCCCGGCAGCGGGCCGGGGTAGTTGGTGCCGACCGGGATCGCGTCGGGCACCTCCGCGAGGTCGAGCTCCGCCGCGACGCCCTTCGCCAGCGACCAGAGCACGCGATCGTGCGCCGCCACCTGCGCGTCGAGGATCTCCATCTCGCGCTGCAGCACGGTGAAGTTGGTGACGCCGTCGTAGGAGAGCGAGCTGCGGCCGCCGTAGACGTTGTAGCCGTCGGTCGCCTGGTAGCGATTGAACCAGAGCAGCGCCTTCTCGCGCGTCCGCTCGAGCAGCGGGGCGACCGGCGGCGGCGCGGTGCGTCCCGCCAGCGCCGCCACCAGCACGTCGGTCAGCACGCGGTTCCCGGCGTCGTTCAGGTGGATGCCGTTGAGGGTGAGCGGCGCCGTGCTCGCCGCGTAGGCGCGCGCCATCGGGGCGAAGGCGTCGACGAACGGCACGCCGCGCGCGGTCGCCAGCTCGCGCACCGCACCGGCATAGCTCGCGAGCTGCGCATTCATCGCGGCGGCGTCGGGGCGGAGCGGCTCCGCCTGCGGCTCGAACGCGATCGGGCTCACCAGCACGACCCGCGGCGGCGTGTTGCCGCCGCAGCTCAGGGCCGCGAGGTGGTCGAGGAACAGCGTGAGGTCGTGGCGGAACTGCGGCAGCCCCGCCGAGCCGGCGAAGCTCTCGTTGAAGCCGAATGCCGCCACCACCAGGGTGGCGCCGACCCGCGTCAGCCATTCGTCCGGCGAGCCGAAACTCGCGGTGCGCTGGCGTACCGTCAGCGTGTCGGCGGAGAAGCCGAGGTTGCGCACCACCAGCTCGTGGTCGGGCAGGCTCGCGTGGAGCGACGCCTCGAACCAGCCGTCGTGCTGCAGCCGCTCCACCATCGCCCCGCCGATCAGCGCGATGCGGTCTCCCTTGCGCAGCAGCGACCGCGGCGGCTCCTGCGCCGGCAGCGATTCCGTGGCGAACAGCAGCGCGGCGAGCGTCGAACTAACCAGCAGTGCGGGCATGAGCGGCCTCTTCTTCCGGTGCGCGCACGGCGGGAATCGGCTTGATCGCCCCGCCCGCCGGCACGGAGTGACGGAGAGCGTCGCGTCCGCCCCGGTGGACCGCAAGCCGCATTTCGAGCGCGGCCGGCGGAGCGGGCGGCTTGACCTGCGCGGCGCGCCACGGCAGAACCGCCGCGCCCCTCCTTCCCTCGTGCGGAGCCGCCGATGCCCCTCTCGACCTGCGTTCTCGCCGCCGCCCTCACCGCGACCGGCGCCGTGCCGATGGCGCAGACCGTGCAGTCGACGGACGCAGCTCCCGCCGTCCCGCCGTCGACGCCGGCCGCTTCCGGCCTCGTCTTCGCCGGCGGCGACGGGCCCGGCAAGGGCCGGCACGTCGTGCTGCTGGCCGGCGACGAGGAGTACCGCAGCGAGGAGTCGCTGCCGATGCTGGCCAAGGTGCTCTCCGTGCGGCACGGCTTCCGCTGCACGGTGCTCTTCTCGCTGAGTCGCGCCACCGGCGAGATCGACCCCGACGAACAGACCCACATCCCGGGCCTCGCCGCGCTCGCCACCGCCGACTTCGTCGTCTGCGCCTGGCGTTTCCGCGAGCTGCCCGACGCCGACATGAAGCACTTCGTCGACTACGTCGAGTCGGGCAAGCCGCTGCTGGCGCTCCGCACCGCGACCCACGCCTTCGCCTACTCGCGGAACCAGGCGAGCCCGTTCGCGCACTGGAGCTTCGACAGCGGCAAGTGGCCCGGCGGCTTCGGCCAGCAGGTGCTGGGCGACACCTGGGTCAGCCACCATGGCCACCATGGTTCGCAGAGCACGCGCGGGGTCGCCGACGCGGCGCACGCCGACCATCCGATCCTGCGCGGCGTGGCCGACGTCTGGGGACCGACCGACGTCTACGGCATCGTCCGGCTGCAGCCAGGCGACACGGTGGTGCTGCGCGGCCAGGTCCTCGACGGGATGACGCCGGACAGCAAGCCGGTCGCCGGCGCGCAGAACGAGCCGATGATGCCGCTGCTCTGGACGCGCGAGCGGACGGTCGGCGCGGCACGGCAGCGGCTGATCACGTCCACCATCGGCGCCGCCATCGACCTCGAGAGCGAGGGGCTGCGGCGCGCGTTCGTCAACGCCGTCTACTGGGGCCTGCGCATGGAGGCGCAGATCGACCCGAAGGCGAGCGTCGAGCCGGTGGGCGAATACCGGCCGTCGATGTTCGGCTTCGGGACGTGGAAGCGCGGCGTGCGGCCCGAGCAGCACGCGCTGCCGCCGGCGGCCGCGACGAAGCCGAACCGGCAGCAGTGACCGCTGCCGACTGCGGGCCGCTGTCGGCGGCACAGGCGCGCGCTCTCGACGCCGCGCTGGCGGAGCAGCTCGCGATCCCGTCGCTCCTGCTGATGGAGAACGCCGGGCGCGGTGCCGCCGAGGCGATCGCGCGACGGTTCGGCGGGCGCGACGCGGCCGGCGCCGACGGGCGCGGCGTCGCCGTGGTCCTGTGCGGTCCCGGCAACAACGGTGGCGACGGCTTCGTCGTCGCCCGCCACCTCCACCGCCTCGGCAGCGACGTCGTCGTGCTCGACGCCGCGGCGGATCGGCCGCGGCGCGGTGATGCCGCCGTGATGCATGCCATCGCCACCCGTCTGGCCGCCACGACCGGCGACGGCGCGCCCGGCTTCCAGCTGCTGCCCCTCCGCGATCCCGCCGCCGCGAGCCGCGCCATCGACGCGATCCCGGACCGCGCCATCGTCATCGACGCATTGCTCGGCACCGGCTCCGACGGGCCTCCGCGCGGCCTGGTCGCGGCGTTGCTGGCGGAGCTCGCGACCCGCCGTCCGATCCGCGCGCGCGTCGCGCTCGACCTGCCGAGCGGCATCGATCCAGCGTCCGGCCGCGCCGCCGCAGTCGCGTTTCGCGCCGACCTGACCCTCGCCTTCGCCGCGGACAAGCGCTGCCTGCATGCAGCGGACGGTCCGCGACTCTGCGGCGAGGTGCTGGTCGTCGACCTCGGCATCGAGCGCGTGACGGCGCTGCGGACGCTCGCTGCGACGAGCGCAGCCGAGGCGCATGCAACGGGCGAGGCGGACGGCGCAGCCGGCGGGCCGGCCCGACCGCCGGGAGCCTCGCACTGATCGGCGAGTTGCTGCGCCGGTCCGCCGACCACCGCCGAATGGACGAACGCGCGATCGCGGGTTCAGCGGCGCAGCCGGGTCCGGAAGGCGCCGCCGCGCCGATTGCGGTCGCGCCCACCGCCACCACCGCTGCGCGGCCCCGAATGCCACCCGCGCGGCCCGCCGCCGTGGCCGCCACCGTGGCCGCCACCGTGGCCGCCACCGTGGCCGCCACCGTGGCCGCCACCGTGGCCGCCGCCGTGGCCGCCGCCGTGGCCGCCGCCGTGGCCACCGCCGTGGCCGCTGGCGTGTTCGCGCGCGTGACCGCGGCCGGAGTTGCCGCCGCCGCCCTGCGGGCGCGGCCCGCCGCGCCGCCCGCCGCCCGGCGGCGGAAAGCTGGCGCGCGCCTCCTTGCGCGCCGCCGCCGCGTCACCGATCTCGGCCGCCAGCTGCGAGAGCTCCGGCGACAGCGCCACCACCGGCACCGCCCGGCGCTGCTGCCGCTCGATGTCGCGGAGGAACTCGCGCTCGTCGCTGCTGCACAGCGCGATGGCGACGCCGCGGGCGCCGGCCCGCGCCGTGCGACCGATGCGGTGGACGTAGGTCTCCGGCACGTTCGGCAGCTCGAAGTTGATCACGTGCGAGATGCCCTGCACGTCGATGCCGCGCGCCGCGATGTCGGTGGCGATCAGCACCGGCACCTTGCCCGAGCGGAAGTCGGCGAGCGTCCGCTCGCGCTGCCCCTGCGACTTGTTGCCGTGGATGGCGAAGGCCGGGATCCCGTCCCGCGCCAGCCGGCGCGCCACCTTGTCGGCGCCGTGCTTGGTGCGCGTGAACACCAGCGCCCGCTCGACCGGTTCGTGGCGCAACAGCGCCGAGAGCACGTCGAGCTTGCGCTCGCGGTCGACGAAGTGGACACGCTGCTCGATCGCCTCGACCGTGGCGCCGGGTGGAGCGATCTTCACCTCGGCGGGATCGACCAGGATCTGCCGCGCCAACGCGGCGATCTCGCCCGGCATCGTCGCCGAGAACAGCAGCGTCTGCCGCTGCACGGGCAGCCGCGAGAGGATCCGCCTCACGTCGGGCAGAAAGCCGAGGTCGAGCATGTGGTCGGCCTCGTCCAGCACCAGCACCTCGACCTGGTCGAGCCGCGCGTGGCCCTGGCCGATGAGGTCGACGAGGCGGCCCGGGCACGCCACCACGACATCGACGCCGCGGCGCAGCGCCCGCACCTGCGGATCCTGCGAGACGCCGCCGTAGACCGAGACCACCGCGACGCCGAGCGCCTGACCGTACTTCTCGAAGCTGGCCGTCACCTGGCCGGCGAGTTCGCGTGTCGGCACCAGCACCAGCGCGCGCGGTCCGTGCGTCCCGCGCCGGCTGCCGTGGAGTCGCTGCAGGATCGGCAGCGCGAAGGCGGCGGTCTTGCCGGTGCCGGTCTTGGCGCAACCGAGCAGGTCGCGACCCTCGAGCAGGTGCGGGATCGCGCGCGCCTGGATCGGCGTCGGCGCGCGATAGCCGGCGGCGGTCAACGCCTGCTGCAGCTGCGGCAGCAGCGCCAGATCGGCGAAGCGGCCCTCCGTCGGCTGGTCGTGGCCGGTCGCAGCGGCGGGAGGCGGCGGCGGCAGCGCGGGCGGGGGCGGCGCATCCGGATGAGCCGGACGATCGCGGCGACGCGAACGAAAGGCGAATGGCCGACGATCCGACGATGGCGGCAGCGACGAATGGGAATGGCGCAAGGACTTGATCCTGTGCTCGGAGCAGTCGAGCGCATGGCCAAGGCGGGGCGGCACTCCGGGCCGACCCGCGCGATCTGCAGCGGGCTCTGCAGCAGGAACTGCCGCACTCAGGGCGACAGGACGACGCGCATCGAACGCAGCTGGCGGGCGGCGAGTTGCCGCGAAACGAACAACCCCGCCTCACCGGGTCTGCCCGGCCGGATTCGAAGGGGTGTTCGAGTTCCGACTACCCCGGTGAGGCGAGATCGACCGGAACGCTAAGGAATTTCACTGAGGTTGCAAGCTTGCAGCGCCGGTGGGTTCCGGCAATTCCTACGCGACCCGCCCTCCCGGCAGAGCCGGTCACGGTCGGTCGTGATGGGTCACGACCCATCGTCCTCGACCGCGCCCCCGGAAGGGTCATCCTCGGTGTAGCCGAGCGCGCGCAGCTCCTCGATCAGCTTCGGATCCAGCGTGCCGCTGGCACCGACGCGCTGATGCAGCAGGCCGGCCTTCTTGTGGCGGGCGACCTCGGCGACGAGGGCGGCCTTGAGCCGGCTCACCACTTCGGGGTGGTCGGCGGCGACATCGTTCGCCTCGTGCGGGTCCGCCTCGAGATCGAACAGTCGCACCCCGTCGGGGTCGCGCAGCAGCTTCCAGCGCCGCATCGTCAGCGAGTCGTAGCTGGGCTTCGCCCCCATCGAGAACACCGGCCGCTCGACATGGTCGGGGGCGAGCACGTCGCTGCCGCGGCACTGCGCGGCGAAGTCGGCGTCGGCCAGCTCCGGCACCAGGCCGAAGACGGTCGGCCAGAGGTCGAGCATCGAGCAGGGCGTGTCGATCACCCGCGGCTCGATGCCGGGCACGCGGATCAACAGCGGCACGCGCAACTGCTCGTCCCAGCACATGCCGTGGCCCATGTGATCGCGCTGGCCGGCGGCGGTCCCATGATCGGCCACGATCACGACCGCCGTCGACTCGCGCAGCGGCGACCGATCGAGCCGGTCGAGGAAGCGGGTCAACTGGTCGTCGAGATGGCGCAGCGCGCTGTCGTAGTGGTTGTTGACCTCCGCCACCGTGACGCCGCGCTTCGCCAGCACCGTGATCGTCGCCGGGAAGTCGCGTTCGCGCAGCCAGCCGCGCAGCGCGTCGTCCTCGGCGTAGCGGTCCATGTAGTCCGCCGGCAGGTAGGGCGGCTTGAGCGGCTCATGGGCATCGAACAGGTGCAGCCAGGCGAAGAACGGCGCGTCGCCGCAGCCGTCGACGAAACCGATGGCATCCGCCACCACCGAATGGCCGAGCCGGCGCATCTCGTCCGGCTCGGTGAAGGTGGCGAAGCCCGCGGCGAGGCCGGTCTTGGCCTTGGTCGGCGCCGAGGAGACGAAGCCGCCGGTCTTCACGCCGCGCTCGCTCATCCGCTCCGCCAGCAGGCGCAGCGTCGCCACCGACTTGCGCCCCTTGACGCCGCCGCCGCGCGTCCCGCCGCCGGAGAAGTTGGTCAGCACCTGGTGTTCGTGCGGCGTGACGCCGGTGAACAGCGACCAGTGGCTCGGCGTCGTCTGCGCCACCGGCGTCAGGCAGCGGGTGAAGCGCAGCGACTCGGCAGCGAAGCGATCGAGCCGCGGCGATGTGTCGCGGAAGTAGCCGTAGCAGCCGAGCCGGTCGGCGCGCACCGTGTCGATCGTGACCACGACGAGATTGCGCACCCCGCCGGCGGCGGCAGTCGGCGCGGCGCCGTCGGGGGTGACGGGCGCCGACGGCGGCGCCGGCGGCACGTCCTGGAGCGGGCCGGTCGGTGGTGTCGCGGTGAGCGACCACGCAAGTGCAGCGGTGGCGAGAAACATGGCGGAAGCCTATCCCGCACCGCTTCACTGGCAAGGCAACCGGAGCGGGGTATCCTCCCACGGTCCCCGCTCCGAGCCTCCCTGGAGCATCCCCCTTGCGTCGCCGTTTCCCAGTCCTGCGCTCCGCTCTGCTGCTCACGCTGCTGGCGCCGCTCGCGCTGCTGCGGCCGCAGGAGGCCGCGCGTACCGGCGGCAACCCGAAGCCGAACGCTCCGCCCGAGCTGACGCCGCGGCCACCGCTCGCGCTGGACGCCGCGGCCTGTGACGCGCTGGCGGCGCGGATCGACGAGCGGATCGCGGCCGAGTGGCGCGCCGCCGGCCTGACGCCGACTCCGGCGACCGACGACGCCACCTGGCTGCGCCGACTTTCGCTCGACCTGCGCGGCCTGATCCCGACCGCCGCCGAGGTGGCGACGTTCCTCGCCGACCCCGCGCCGGCGAAGCGCGCGCGCACGATCGACGCCTTCCTCGCCAGCGACGAATTCGCCCGCCACCTCTCCTACCTCTGGTGCAACATCCTCTTCTCCGGCGGACCGCGCGAGCGGCTGCGGACCGAAGCGTTGCTGCGCCCCTGGCTCGAAGAGCAGTTCCGGCAGCGAGTGCCGTTCGCGACGATCGTCGAAGGCATCGTCGCCTCGAGCGAGTGGTCGCGCTTCACCAGCTGCACCTCGTTCGTGCTGACCTATCAGGACTCGATCGAGGAGCTCGCCGGGGCGGTGGCGCGCTCGTTCCTCGGGTTGCAGATCCAGTGCGCGCAGTGCCACGACCACAAGTTCGACAACTGGACCCAGGCGCAGTTCAACCGCTTCGCCGGCTTCTTCCTCGACGTCCGTTCCGATCACACGGTCGGACCGGGCGGCAAGTCGCTGTTCCGCATCATCGACCACAGCCCGGAATGGGACTTCCAGGAGCGGCTGAACAAGATGGTCGCGCAGGCGCGGCGCGGCAGCGCGGCCAACGCGGGCGCCATGGCCGGCGGGATGGCGGCGGCGGCGATGGAGCGCGAGATGGCGGCCGCGCGCATGGACGGCGACGACGGCCAGGTGTTCGCCGAGGACATCCTCGGCAGCAAGGGCGTGCCCGGCGAGACCATGGCGCCCGCGCCGGCGCCGAGCACGTCCCAGTTCGCCGCACTGGAGGAGTTGCAGAAGGCGTCCCGCAAGGCGAAGAAGCGCGACAACGCGCTGGCGGAGCTCGAAGCCGACCCGGCGCGGCTCGCCGCGCTGATGGAGGCGCTGCCGACCGACGCGCGCGAGCTGGTGCTGCGCTACCAGGCGCGGCGCGCCAACTTCACGCAGGCCGGCTTCCTCGACGACCAGGAATGGAACGACGACGGCAGCAGCCGGCGCAAGGCGCTGGCCGACTGGATCGCGGCACCCGCGAACCCGTGGTACGGCCGCGCCGTCGCCAATCGCGTCGTCTCCCAGTTGTTCGGGACCGGCTTCGTCGAGCCGGTCGACGATCTCACCGGCGCCGGCGATCGCGTGCTCGAAGAGCTGCACGGCGAACTCGCGGCGGCGTTCGCGGCGCAAGGCGACCTGCGCCTCCTCTACGGTGCCCTCGCCCGCTCGCGCGCCTACGGACTCTCCAGCCTGCCGCCGGCGGCGCGCCAGGACGCCCTCCCCGCGCTGCGTGCCGAACGGCGCTATGCCGCCCACCCACTGCAACCGATGACCGCCGAGCAACTGCTCTTCTCGCTGCAGCGCGCGACGTCGCCCGACGGCACGGCGATGCTGCTGCCGACCGATTCCGTCGAATTCCGCACCGAGCAGTCGCGCAAGTCGCGCATCGACCAGCTGAAGGGCAATTGCATCGTCGACGTGCCGACCGGCAACGCCGAGTACGAGCCGACCATCCCGGCAGCGCTGTTCCTCATCAACGGCGACGCGACCGCCCGCGCCGGCCTGCTGGCCGACGATCCCGAACTCGCCGCGCTGTTCGATCCGGCGACACCACCGGCCGCCACCGCCATCGACGCCCTGTTCCGGCGCACGCTGTCGCGGCCGGCGTCGACCGAGGAGCAGGCCGCCTTCGCCGCCAGCCTGTCCGACCCGGCGGTGCCGCGACTCCGCGCGCTCGAAGATGTGTTTTGGGCGCTGCTGAACGCCACCGAGTTCCACACCTGCCGCTGAGGCACCAAGCGGCGGCGGGCGCCTTGTCCCGCCACCGCACCGAACGGACCCCGACCCGCGCCATGGCCTGCAGCCACGACTCCTGCCGCACGACCGACTTGCCGCTCACGCGCCGCAGCTGGCTGGCGCGCGTCGCCGCGGCCGGCGGCGCGACCTGGCTCGCGCCGTCGCTCGCGGACCTCTTCGTGCAGTCGGCTTCAGCGCAGGGTGACGGCGGCCGCACCGGCGCCAACAAGCACCTGATCCTGCTCTGGCTCGCCGGCGGCCCGAGTCAGTTCGAGACCTTCGACCCCAAGCCCGGGACGCCGACCGGCGGCGGCATCAACATCCGCCCGACCGCGACCGCCGGATGGACCTTCTCGCAGTGGCTGCCGAACCTCGCGGCGCGCGCCGAGCAGATGGCCGTGATCCGCTCGTTCCGCTCGAGCGAAGGCAGCCACGCGCGCGCCAGCGACCTCGCCCACTTCGGCTACACGCCGACGCCGGCGATCGCGTTCCCGACGATCGGCGCCATCGTCGCCCACCAGCTCGGCGACGGCGATCATCCGCTGCCGCCGTTCGTGCAGGTCGACGGCCTGGTCAGCAGCTCGGGCTACCTCGGCGTCGATGTCGCGCCGTTCTTCGTGCGCGATCCGGGCAAGAAGATCGACAACCTCAACTACCGACGCGGCGTCGACGCCCCGCGGCTCGACCGGCGCGAGCAGCTGCGGCAGGTGCTGGAGCAGGGCTTCGTCGGCCGCGGCGGCGGCGACGCGGCGCGCCGCCACGACACGCAACGCCAGCGCGCACGCCGGCTGATGGACACCGAGCTGATCAGCGCGTTCGACCTCGCGACGGAGCCGGACGCCGTCCACGACGCCTATGGCCGCGGTCGCTTCGGCCAGGGCGTCCTGCTGGCGCGCCGCCTGGTCGAGCGCGGCGTCGCCGCGGTGGAAGTCACGCTGCGCGGCTGGGATACCCACGTCGACAACCTGCCGACGACGCGCAACCTCTGCGGCGAGCTCGATCCGGCGCTGTCGGCGCTGATCGACGACCTGGCCCAGCGCGATCTGCTCGACGACACGCTGGTGGTGGCGATGGGCGAGTTCGGCCGGACGCCGACGACCAACGCGTCGGGCGGTCGCGACCACTGGCCGCAGAACGGCTGCGTGGTGCTGGCGGGCGGCGGCCTCCGCGGCGGTCAGGCGATCGGCGCCACCGACGCGACCGGCGAGGCGCTGGTCACCCCGCCGACCTCGATCGCCGACCTCTTCGCCACCGTCGCCGCGCTGCTCGGCGTGCAGGGCGACAAGGACCTGACCCCGCCCGGCACCCGGCCGACGTCGCTGGTCGACCCGCTCGGTCGGCCGCTGCGCGAACTGCTCAGGAACTCATAGAGCGCCGCTCGACGGATTGGCGCGCAGCGCCCACCGGGCAGCACCGGCCCGCTTCCACGCGGTGATCCCGAGCGTCAGCTCCAGCCATGCGCCGAGCGAGCGTGCGTCGAGCGGCTCGCTCGCGGCGCCTGCCGGCGGCGGTCGAAACAGCGCGCCGAACGACGGCGCTGCGCGATCGCCACCGAGCGGCAGCGAGAACCGCGGCGCACCGTCGTGACGCCGGAACGGCGCCGGTTGCGTCTCCCAATCGAGCCAGCCGAGCGACGCGGCGTAGCGGCGCGGGTGGTGCCGGGTGCGGAAGTGGTAACCGAGCGCGACCTCGGCGGGCGTGAGCGGAGCGGCGGCCATCGCCGCAGGCTACGCGCGGAGCACGCCGCGCGGCCACGCCCGCGCGGTCGCGCCGGTGGCGCGGCTCGAACGGGCGCGACCTGCCGTCCGGGTCGGTCGCGCGACCGGGTCAGGCCAGCAGTTCCTTCACCACCGCCCCGTCGGGGTCGATCAGCTTGGTCGGTCGGCGCGTGGTCGGGTTGAACTCGCGGTCGCCGTCGATGCCGAGCAGCGCGGCGAACGTGGCGAACAGGTCGGCCACCTGCACCGGCCGCTCGAGGATCGTCTCGCCTCGATCGTCGGTGCGGCCCACCACCGTGGCCGGCCGGATCCCGCCGCCGCCCAGCAGCACCGGGAAGTTGTTGGGCCAGTGGTCGCGGCCGCCGCCGGCGTTCACGCTCGGCGTGCGCCCGAACTCGCCCATGCAGACCACCAGCGTGCGCTCCCAGAGGCCGCGCGCGATGAGGTCGTCGACCAGCGCCGCGAGCGCCGGGTCGAGCGCGGCGCAGAGCTTCTGGTGGCGCGGGAAGTTGTCGGCATGGGTGTCGAAGCCCGGCAGCTCCACCTCCACCGCGCCGACGCCCGCCTCGAGCAGGCGGCGCGCCAGCAGCATGCTCGAGCCGAAGCCGCGGCCGCCGTAGCGTCGCCGCGTGGCGTCGTTCTCGTCGCCGAGGTCGAACGCCTTCTTCAGCGGCGAGCGCATCAGGCGGGTCGCCGCGCGGCGGCGCGTCTCGAACAGCTCCACCGTGCGGCCGTGGCCGCGCTCGCGGAACTCGCCGTCGATGGCGGCGCGCAGCGCCTCGAGTCGCTCGCGGTCGGGGCGGGCATCGGCCGTCCCATCGCCGCCGGTGGCGGCCTGCAGCTCGCAGTCGGGGCACTCGAGATTGGCCACCTTCTCGTTGCCGTCGGCGATGAAGAACGGCGCGCAATCGGCCGGCAGGTGGCCCGCGGTCCGCGGCGTGCCGCCGATCTGCACGAAGGGCGGCAGATCGCCTTCGCGATCGCCGATCTCGAGCGCCGCGATCGCGCCGAGCGTCGGGTAGTCGACGCTCGGATTCGGCCGGTAGCCGAAGTGCATCAGGTCGCGGGCGCGGCCGTGGCTGCTCTCCTTCGAGGTGACCGTGCGCACGATCGAGAGGTGCGGCGCGCGCTGCGCCAATTCCGGGAGCAGCTCGCTGAAGCGCCAGTCGCCGATGCCGGTGTCGATGGCGCCGAACGGGCCGCCGGTCGCGACGCCCGGCTTCGGATCGAAGGTCTCGAAGTGGCTCGGCCCGCCGTCGAGCCAGACCAGCAGGAGCTGCTTGCCGCGGACCGCGGCCGTGCCCGCGGCGGCGGCGGCCAGCGCATGGCGGGCGAAGAGGCCGGCGAAGGCGGGAGCGACGGCGCCGGCGGCGGCACCCTGCAGGGCGCGCCGCAGCAGCTCGCGGCGGCTCCACACCGCGCTTCGCAGCGCACGATCGTCGCGGTCGGGGACGAGCAGCATCGCAGTCGTTTCCGGGGCCGCACCGCGCGCGAGGCGCGGTGCCGCGGTCCATCGGTTCAGTGGTTGACCTGGAATTCGGTGCTGTTCAGGAGCGCCCAGCGCAGCTCGGCGAACGCTCGCGGCAGCAGCGCCGCATCGGCCGGCAGCAGTGCGAACACGCGCTCCGCCTCGTCGTCCGCCGGCGGCCGGCCGACGATCGACAACCAGAGCGGCGCGAGCCGCGCGGCCGGCGCGCGCGCCAGGTCGGCGAACTCGGCGTAGCCCGGCGCGGCGGAATCGGCCGGCACGATCGCGCTCGCCTCGCCGTTCATCGCGAACAGCGCCTGCGGGATGGTCGCCGACCACCAGATGGTGCCGGTACCGTCCGGCGCCGTGCACAACGCCGACATCGACTGCGCCAGCTGGCGGGCGCGCCACTCCTCGCGCGCGATCGCCTCCGCCTCGACCGCGGCGGCGAACGTCGGGTCGGTCGACTTGAGCAGCGAACGGCAGAACTGCTCGAGCGTCAGCGGACGCGCCGGGTGCGCGGCGAGCCAGCGCTCGGCCACCGTGGCGCGATGGGCGTCGCTCTCCGGCGAGGCGCCGAGCGCGTAAGCCCGGGTGCGCGCCAGTGCCGAGCAGAGGAACCGGACGTCGCTGCCGTGCTCGGTGAACGCCCGGCCAAGCACGTCGAGCAGCTCCGGCAGCACGCGATCGATGCTGCCCGAGAGATCGTCGACCGGCTCGACCAGCCCCTTGCCGAACAGCTGGGCGATGACGCGATTGGCCACCGACGGCCCGAACCACGGATTGCCGGCGCCGACGATCCAGTCGGCCAGCGCCTCGCGCTTGGTGACGGCGGTGCCCTTCTTCGGTGCGTAGGCCGTGCCGTCGGGAAAGCCCGGCGCGGAGAAGCTCTCCTTGCGCGTCCGGTACTTCTCGACCAGCTCGACGGCGTCGGGCGCGAGTTGCGCCACCAGCCGGTCGAACTTCACCTTCTCGCGCGCCAGTCTGGTCGCCGTCTCTTCGGGATGACGCGCCGCCGACTGCAGCAGCCGGGTGAGCTCGCGGATCGCCTCGGAATCGGAACGCGCGACCTTCGGGCCGTCGCCGTCCTCGCGAACCGCGTCCAGCATCGCGGCGCCGGCGGTGTCGCCCGGCAGCGGCGCGAACTCGTGCTCCGCCGCAGGAGCCGGCCCCTCGGCGGCCTCCGGCTCCCCGCCGTTCCGGCGCCGGACCATCTCCTCCATGCCCTTGCCGCCGGCGTTCGAGCGCAGGTCGAGCTTGCGCAGCCCCTTCGCCAGCACCATCTCGGGGCTCGAATCCTCGACGACGAAGCCGCACTGGATCGGCGAATCGAACAGCTCGTCGTAGCGCGCAGGATCGTCGGCGGCGCCGGCGCCCATCCCCATCGCCCCCATGCCGCCGCCCATCGCGCCGCCGGCCATCGAACCGTCGGCGGAGCGCTTGCCGCCGTTGGCGCGCATCGCTTCGCGCCGCGCCTCCTTGCGCGCCTGCACCTTCTCCTCCGCCGCCATGCGCGCTTCGCGATCGCGCAGCGGCGCGAAGTCGGCGCGCGAGTCGGCGAAGAACGCGGCGAAGCGGTTGAAGTCGTCCTGCTTCCAGCGATCGAACGGGTGGTCGTGGCACTGCGCGCACTGGATCTGCAGCCCGAGGAACGAGCGGGCGACGATCGCGGTCAGTGATTCGACCGAGTCGAAGTAGGCGAGCATCAGCCCGCAGCCGTCGACCTCGACCCCGTCGCAACTGTCGGTGAGCATCTGGCGCGCGATGTCGGCCAGCGGCCGCCCGGCGGCGAATTGCGCCTCGAGCCACGGCCGCACGTAGCGGACCATGCGCACCGAGTTCATCCCGGCGCCGACCAGCAGCAGCCGGGTCCAGCGGTTGGCCATCTGCGTGGCGAAGCGCCGGTCGGCAAGGAACGCGTCGATCCACCGGGCGCGCTTTCCGGCGTCGGCGTCGTCGAGGAAACGGGCCACCTCGTCATCACCGGCGATCTCGCCGCGCAGGTCGAGACTGAGCCGCCGGAGCCAGGTCGCGTCGTCGACCGGTGCCCCCGGGGTGATGCCCTCCGCCTTCCAGGCGTCGGCGAGGACGAGGTCGACGTAGTCGGCAAGCGCCTGCGCATCGGCGAAGCTCGCCGGCGGTGGCGGCAGCGGCCGACGCGTGGCCGGCTCCTCGTCCGGCGCGCCGCCGCCGTAGCGTGCCGGCGCGGGCGCTTCCTCCTGCGCCGAGATCGACATGGCGCCGAGCCCGGCCAGTACCAGCGCGACGGCTCCACAGCTTCGCAGCATCGCAGTCGCACTCCGCAGGTCGCCGTCGCCCATGCATCGAACCGACGGCGGGCGATTTGAACCGGCGCGGTACCACCCGTCCATACTTCGCGCCCCGGCCGCGGCGATCCCGCCCCGCTCGCCGCCGCCGCGGCCGGAAGTTCCTGCCGATTGCCGCCGTCCGCACGAACGGCGACGATCTTGACCCGTCGGCGCGGTCGATCGCGGCGACCGTGAGGACTCGCGCATGATGCACGCCCCCCTCGTCGCGCTCGTCGCCATCGCGCTGGCCGCGGTGGCGGCGAGGCTGCCGTCGCCGCCGCGCGCGGCGCAGGACCACGCGCCGCCGGCGCGCGCACGCCCGCCCGCCGACGCACCCAACTTCGTGCTGGTCACGATGGACACGACGCGCGCCGACCACCTCGGCTGCTACGGCTACCCGCGCCCGACCACGCCGAACATCGACCGGCTCGCCGCCGAGTCGGTCGTGTTCGAGAACTGCCACTCGACGGTGACCATCACCACGCCGAGCCACACCTCGATCCTCACCGGCACCTGGCCGTTCGAGCACGGCGTGACCAACTTCGCCTTCAACTCCGACCGCGAGAAGACCGAGGCGCGCCGCTTCGAGCCGATCGATCGGCTGCGCACGATCACGCAGCACCTCGCCGATCAGGGCTGGCGGACCGGCGGTTTCGTGACCGCGGCGACGACCAAGAAGTCGACCGGCCTCGCCGTCGGCTTCGACAGCTGGACCGAGCCGGACGAGCCGGTCCGCTTCGGCGCGGAGGCGACGCGCGACGCGCTCGAATGGCTGGCCACGGTCGAGCCGCCGTTCTTCCTCTGGCTGCACTACTTCGATCCGCACAAGCCGCCGCGCGAACAGAATCAGCAGTACGTCGACACATTCGCCGGCGATGCCGCGCTGCGCGCACTGCTCGCCGAGCGCGGCATCCGCAAGGAGGGCAAGGGCGCGACCAACCTCGAGAAGCAGGTGGCGTGGTACGACGCAGGGCTGCGACGCATCGACGACTGCTTCGGCGACCTCCGCACGCGGCTCGAGCAGCGCGGCTTCTGGCCGCGCACCACCGTGTTGATCGTCGGCGACCACGGCGAAGGCCTCGCCCAGCATGACGTCATGTCGCACGGACCCGTTTGGCGCGAAGGCACGCATGTCCCGTTCGTGCTGCGCCTGCCGGGAGTCGCGCCGGAACGGGTGCCGACGCTGGTCTCCACCATCGATGCGGTGGCCACCGCCGTCGCCAACACGCCGGGACTTCCGGGAGAGGCTTTCCTCGCCCAGGCCAGCGGCAAGAACGTGCTCGCGGCGGACTTCGAGCCGCGCGCGGTGTTCACCATGTCCCCTGCGCGGCGTGGCGACTACTCGATCCACGTCGGCCGCTGGCACCTCATCCGCCTCCAGGACGGCACGCGCTCGCTGTTCGACGTCGAACGTGACCCGCATGAGCTCGACGATCTCGCCGAGAAGGAGCCGCAGATCGCCAACGTGCTCGAGCGACAACTCTTGCAGATGGTGCAAGAGCACCGCTCGCGCCACGTCGAGCTCTACGGTGAGGTGGACGGGAAGACCGGGCCCGATGCCGCCGAGCTGCGCCGGCAGATCGAGGAGCTGGCCAAGCTCGGCTACACCGAGGAGGGCGGCGACGATCTCCTGCCCGATGCCGACGACGGGGACGGCGAGAGCGGCGACGACGCGGACGGGGGCAAGACCGGAGACGACGACGGCGCGTCGCGCTGACCGGATCGATGACGCGGACGTGCTGCAAACCGTGGTCGGTGACGCAGAGCCGGTCATCCGGCCCCCATTCGCCGCAGGTCGGCGATGCCGACGTTGTCGGCCCACGGTTCGAGCCGTCGCGTCGCGCTGTCGAACGTCCGGATCTCGCTCAGGTTCGGGAACGAGATGCAGAGCTCTTCGGCTGCCGCCGGCGCCAGTGCGCCGGCGAGCCCGACGACACTGGTCAGCGCTTGGTGGCCGCGGCGCGCTGCTGCAGCAGCAGTGCCACGGCGCCGTCCGTTGCGGCGGCGGCGTTCGGACTGCCGGTGTTGGTGGTGGCGACGAGGCCGTAGCCGCCAGCCGGGTCGAGCCACGCACAGCAGAACCACATCCCGTTGCTGCCGGTGTGGGTCAGGACGAGCTTGTCGCCCGCCGCCCAGTCGCGGTGCGGCAGCAGCCAGCCGTAGCCGTAGGCGTTCGCGTCCGCCGCTGCCGCTACGCCGCCTCCCGCGGCCGGCACGCGCCAGGCCGTCCGCAGCCGCGCGAAGGTCGCCTGTTTCAGCGTGACGGCGCCGACCTTGACGTCGCCCCGCACGCCACGCAGGTGGAGCTGCAGGTACTTGATCCAGTCCGCGAGCGACGCGTGCACCGTGCCGGCGGGACCGAGGAACGCCGGGTTGTCGGAGCCGGGGCCGGGCTCGACCACGGCACCCTCGAGGTGACCGCGCGGCGCCGCCAGTTCGTCCGGTTCGCCCGGCGCGCCGAAACCGGCGGTCGTCATGCCGAGCGGGGCGAACAGGAGCTCCTCGATCAGCTCCTCCCACCGCTTGCGGCCGACCACTTCGGCGACATGGCCGGCGACGACGAAGCCGGCGTTGCTGTAGACCATCGCCCCGCGCGGCGGATGGCCCGGCGGAGCGGCCAGCAGCTCCTGCGTGAACGCCGCGCGCAACGCCGGCGGCGTTCCGGTCTGGGTGGCGTACTTCACGAACAGGGGATCGGGCCCGGTCATCGCGGCGAGCCCGGCTCGATGCGCCAGCAGCTCGACCAGCGTGAGCTCGCGGAACGCCGCATGCATCGTCGACGCGCATGCGGGCAGCAGTTGCGCCAGCGGCGCCTCCCAACGCAGGTCGCCGCGCTCGACCAGCAACGCGAGCAACGTCGCCGTCATCGACTTGGTGCAGGAGCCGAGATGCCAGGCGTCGTCGGGCTGCAGCGCCGCTTCGGGATCGTCGCTCGCACCGTCGGCGACGCGACGGCCGACGACGTGCAGGGATTCGATGGTGTCGGCCGTGAAGCGCGCCGCGCCGAGCGCCGGGACGCGCTGTCTCTCGCGCAGCGCCTCGAGCGCGGCGGCAGTGGCGTCGGGGCGCACTCCGTCGGTCGCCGCCAGCGCGGGCGCGACGCAGCCGCCAGCGATCACCCCGACGACGAGCGCCGCCAACCAGACGGCCGCACCCCGGCCCGCGCCGCGTGCCGTTCGCCACCCCGCGTTTCCCGCGACGGCGGGCGCGATGGCATCATCTGCCGGCTCGAGGATCCGGCGCCGAAGGATCGCGCGGAGGAGAGTTGCGCGCATGGTGCTCCGCAGTTCGCGTCGATCGATGGTCGTTCTCATCGCGACTTTCCTGCTCCTCACCCGGGTTTCCGCAGCCCAGGAACCTGCAGCCCCGTCGCCGAGTGGCGGGCCGCAGCGCCCGAACTTCGTCGTGATCCTGGTCGATGACTTCGATCGCGAGATGCTGAATTACCTGCCTCAGGCCGGGAACCGCAACCTCACGCCGAACCTCGATCGTCTCGCGCGCGAGGGCGTCGTGCTCGACGGTCAGCGGGTCGTCGCGCCGTTGTGCACGCCGATGCGCTATTCGCTGCTCACCGGCCGCCAGGCCAGCCGGGCCGGGAATCGGCAGTTCCTCCGCGCCCGTGAGTCGCTCGGCACGGCCTACGTCGAGTTCAACACCCGGATCGTCCCGGACGAGCCGACGTTCCCGCAGGCGCTCGAGCGATCCGGCTACCGGACCGGCACCGTCGGCAAGCATCACTGCGTCGACTGGACCGACGTCATCCCCGTCGGCAGCGCCGCCGACGCGAACGATCCGGAGGTCGCCCGGCGACTCCGCGACAACGGCGCGCGGATGGAAGAGACGCTGCGCCGGTGCGGATTCAGCTTCGCTGCGCGCATCTACGACGGCAACGTCCGCGAGGGCTATCCGCGGGAGATCGCCGTCCACAACCTCGACTGGCTGGTGGAGGGCGCGCTCGAGTTCCTCGACGGCGTCGGCCGCCAGCCGTTCTTCCTCTTCTTCGCTCCCACCGTGGCGCACGCGCCGAGCGAACCCGAACGGTCGCATGGCGCCGACCCGCGCGCCTCGGGATACGGCTGGCTCGAGCAGGCTCCCTCCGTCCTCCCGCCGCGCGCGTCGCTGCGCGAGCGCCTGATCGCGGCGGGATTCGACCCGGACGCGCGCCGTCTCCAGCCGGCGAATCTCCTCTGGCTCGATGACGCGATCGGCGCGCTCCTCGCGCGCCTCGAACGCATCGGCGCGCTCGGGCAGACGATGATCGTCTTTCTGAACGACAACGGCCAGGAAGACAAGGGATCGCTCTACGAGGCCGGCACGCACTGCCCCGGATTCATCTGGCGCAGCGGCGGATTTCCGTGCGGCCCCCGCCTCGCGTCACTCGTCACCAATCTCGACGTCGCGCCGACGCTCCTCGACTACGCCGGGGTGACGACGCCGGACACGGCATTCGATGGCGCGAGCCTTCGACCGCTGCTCGAGGGCACGGCGACGCAGGTGCGCGACCACGTCTACTTCGAGGTCGGTTTTGCGCGCGGCATCCTCCATGACGGCTTCAAGTACATCGCCACGCGGATCCCGGCGGACGCACCCGCGTCCCTCGACTTCCGCCGGCGCAGCCAGGACGCGCGCAAGGACGGGCGCGATCCGGACTCGCGCTACGGTCACCTGGCAGGCGGGCCGATGGAACAAGCGGTTCGCCGGCGGCACCCGGCCTATGACGCGCGGGACCAGCTCTATCAGCTGGCCACCGATCCCGAGGAGCGCACGAATCTCGCGGGGCAGCCGCGGCATGCCGCGCGCCTCGCGCGGATGAAGGAGCTGTTGCGGCTGGAACTGGCCCGCCTGCCCGGCGCCTTCGGCGAATTCACCGAGGCGGCGGCCCCGGCGAAGGACGGCGGGGAATAAAGCGCACGGTCGGGTCGGTCCAGCGGTCGTGGCGGCACGGAGTCGCGTCGACCGAGGATGCGCGGGAACACGCTGTGGCGACGATCGACGCGCCTGCGACGGGGCCTGCTGCCAGCGAGATGCGGCTGTTCGGCGCAGACGCCGTGGCGCAGCTTGCGCGCGGCGACGCGGCGGCGCTCGCCCACTGTTTCCGCGTGCACGGTCCGCGCGTCTGGCGCATCGCCCGGTCGCTGCTCGGGCAGGCGACGGAGGCGGACGATGCGGTGCAGGAGGTGTTCCTCAGGGTGCATGCGCGCGCGGCGCAGTTCGACGGCCGCGGCGCATTCGCCGGCTGGCTGCACCGGCTGGCGGTGAACCACTGCCTGAACCGGCTCGCGCAACTGCGGCGCGAGCGGGGACGCGCGGCGGCGATCGACCCTGACGCACTCGGTCGCGAGCGCGAGCCGCCGCTCGACGTGCGCGACGCCCTGGAGCGGGAGCTCGCCCGACTGCCGGACGAGCAGCGCGCCGTGGTGGTGGCGCGCGAACTCGGCGGCCTCTCCTACCAGGAGATCGCGCAGGCGCTGGCGATCCCGATCGGCACGGTGATGTCGCGCCTCGCGCGGGCGCGGGAGCGACTGGTGGCCGGCGCGCAGACGCCGCCGGCCCCGACAGGAGCGAACCATGGGACGAGCTGAGACTCACGGGAACTTCGCGGCCTGCCGCGCGATGCGCGAGCGGGTGAGCGCGTGGCACGACGGTGTCGGCGAGCACGACGACGTGCTGACCGACCACTTGAGCGCTTGCGCCGACTGCCGCAGTTTCGCCGCCGCTCTCCCACCGTTGACCCAGCGCCTCACCGCCTGGGCGGATGCACCGGATGCCCGCCTTGCGGCGCTCGCCGCCCGGCTCGAGTCGCACACCGGCGGTGGCTCGCTGCGACGCCTCGGCGCGCCGGCGCGAGGCGCA
>VGYY01000025.1 GCA_016872815.1 Planctomycetota bacterium | reverse complement strand
CGAGCGCTGCTGTTCACGCCGCCGCTCGCGGCGCTGGCCACGGCGTGCCCCGAGCTAGCGCCCTGGTGCGCCGACCGGCAGCGCGGCGGGGCGAAGGTCGGCGCGTTCACGCTCTGCGCGGGGCTGCGATTCGCGCCGGGGGAGGCGCTCGAGGAGCACGGCACGCCGTTCCATCAACTGCTGCTGCCGGCGCCCCTGCCGTGGGGGGGCGGACGCTCGCTGTTCCTCTCGTTCTCGCGCGCCGATGAGCCCGGCCGCGCCCCCCCGGGCAGTCGCGCACTGACGGTGTCGACGCACGTCGACGCGCCGGCGGCGTGGGCGAGCGGTCGGTTCGCCGACGATGCGGCCGCCGTCGACTCGATCGCCGCCGCGATGCGCGCAGCGATCGAGCGCGCCTTTCCGTCGCTGGCGCGCGCCGAGTGGCGACCGTTCCTGCCGGGCACGCCGCGCACCTTCGCGCGCTACACGCTGCGTCCCGATGGCGCCGTGGGCGGTCTCGGTCACGGGCTCGCGTTGCCGCCGTGGCGGGCCGCCGGCGCGCGCACACCGTTGCCGGGGCTCTACCTCGCGGGCGACACCGTGTTCCCGGGCCAGGGCACGCCGGCGGTCGTGCAATCCGCGGAAAACGCGGTGCAAGCGATCGAGCGCGACGGCTAGCGCCGTCGTCCGCAGCTTGCGCAGTCCGGTCGGCTCGCTAGCTTCCCCGCCCTCCATTTCTGGCCTGCGTGTCGCCGGCCTCGACTGCATGCGCGGCGTGGACGCGCGGTCGGAGCGTGGTCCGTGAATCCGTGGCGTGGTCTTGCGGGGCTTCCGCGGGCGAGTTTCCTGCTCGCGCTGGCGACCTTCGTCAACCGGGCCGGCGTCATGGTCCGGCCGATGCTGGTGCTCTACCTCACCAACGAGCTCGGCTTCTCCGAGTCGCTGGCCGGATGGATGCTGGCGCTCTACGGCGCGACGACGCTGGTGGCGGCGCCGCTGTCGGGTTGGCTCGCCGATCGTTTCGGCGCGGCGCGGGTCCTCCGCTGCGCGCTGGTGCTGGCGGCGCTGTCGATGTGCTGCTACCCGCTGGCGCGCGGGCCGCTCGGCGTGGCGGCGGCGACGATCCTCTTCTCGCTGTTCAACGAGATGCCGCGTCCGGCGCTGATGACGCTGGTGGCCGACGTCGCCCCGCCCGAGCGGCGCAAGCAGGCCTTCGTGCTCTCGCGCGTGGCGGTCAACCTCGGCCTGTCGATCGGCCCGGCGCTCGGCGGGCTGATCGCGCAGTGGTCCTACCTCGCGATCTTCTGGGTCGACGCCGCGGCCAGCAGCCTCGCGGCGCTGATCCTGCTCAGGACGCGCCTCCCGGCCCATCCGCACGTCGAGCGGCCGCAGGGCTCCGCCGTGCGCGTGCTGCTCTCCGACCGCGTGCTGCTGCTGTTCTTCGTCGGAACGGTGGCGAACGGGCTGGTCTTCTTCCAGCACGACTCGACCATGGCCTACTGGATGAACCGCGTGCTCGGGATGACCGAGTTCCGGTTCGGCCTCACCATCACGGTCAACACGCTGCTGATCGGCCTGGTCGAGGTCGAGCTCAACACGCGCACCGCCCACTGGAGCCATCGCCGGTCGCTGGTCCTCGGCTCGGTGCTGACCGCCATCGGCTTCTGGGCGATGGCCTGCGCCGACTCATGGTGGGAGATCGCGGCGACGGTCGTGGTGTGGACCTTCGGCGAGATGATCGCGATGCCGGCGATGTCGGCCTTCGTCAGCGAGATCGCGCCGCCACGGCGCCGCGGCCTCTACATGAGCACGCTGATGCTGGCGTTCGGGACCGGCTGCACGCTCGGGCCGAAGGCCGGGCTCGCGCTGCTGCATGCCCACGGAGCCGCGGTGCTGTGGGGAGTGGTCGGCGTGGTGGGACTGATCGGAGCGTGGCTCTACGCGTGCCTGCCAGCGCGGCGGGTCGCGGGCGGCGCGGAAAGCGCGGAACGCGCGGTTCAGTGATCGCGCGGTCGTTCCGGGCCTTCCGGTCCGGACCGATCCGACGGCGTCCCCTGCGGGCGCTCAGGGCCGACGGGAGCCGGCGTACTCGGGTGGACGGCATTCGGCTTGACCGCGAGGAAGAGCAGCACGAAGACCGTCAGCAGCACCGCCGCCACCAGCACGAACACCGCGCAGCCGGCGCCGCCGACCCGGCGGGCACCGGCCGCGGCCTGCTGCTGTGCCGCGGCCAGGGTTGCTTCGAACCGCGCGCGCTCGGCGGCGGCGTCGCGCTCGGCGGGGTTGCGCGTCGCGGCTTCGGCGCCGGTCAACGTCGCGCCGCACCACTCGCAACGCGCCTGTCCCGGCCGGGCGAGGATGCCGGCACATTGCGGACAACGCAGCGGACCGTTCATCGACGGCTCCCGGATCTGCCGGCCTGAGGCTACCGCAACCCGGAGCGGACCGTTCGACGGCCACTCTCGGTCTGGCACGGATTCGGGAGGAACGTCACGGCGACGATCGTCCGGGGCTGGAGTCCGGACCGGTCAGCCTGAGACCTTGAGCGTGAACTC
The DNA here is from genome assembly GCA_016872815.1 of Planctomycetota bacterium. Taxonomy (GTDB): domain Bacteria; phylum Planctomycetota; class B15-G4; order B15-G4; family SIAN01; genus SIAN01. The sequence goes on along the minus strand of VGYY01000025.1, from coordinate 20,677 downwards.
CTTCCACGCGGTCTCGAATTCGTCGAAGTCGACGCCGGTGAACGCCTCGCGCAGCGCGATCTCGAGCGAGGACTCGGACGCTTCGCCCTGCTGCAGCGGCTGGAAGCCGGGGTCGGCCGGCGGCTCGTCGCCGCCGGCATCGGGATCGTCCGGGCTGCCCGGATCGGTCGGATCGGTCGGATCCGCAGGTGCGTCCGGGTCTTCGGGCTCGGCCGGACCGTCGTCCGGCCGGTCGGGCTTCTCCGGATCGCCGAAGCCGCCGCGGCGCAGGCGCCCCTCCTTGTTCACCTCGCGCTTCAGCGCATTGAAGTAGGTGTCGAGGATCTTGCCCCACTTCTCGGCGTACTTCTTGTTCTTCGGGACTTCCTCGCGCAGGAAGTAGATCAGGCTCCAGCCCTGCGCGTAGCTCACGCCCGGGTAGCTGTAGTAGTCGCCCTGGCTGAAGGCGACCAGGTCCTTGATCGGCGTGTAGCCCTTGTCGCTGGCGAAGAGCTTGACCTCCTTCCCGCTCTGCTCGTCCTTCTTCACGGTGAAGGTGCGGGGGCCCTCGCGGATGGCGTTCTTCACCGTGCCGACGCGCCAGTCGAACGGGCCGACCTTCCACTTGTGCGACTTGTAGCGGCTGCCGGCGTAGTAGTCGCCGTGCCCCTCGTTGAACCAGGAGTGGGGCGCCACGTTGCCGACGCTGTAGTAGATGTACTGGTGGAACGCCTCGTGGTAGAGCACCGCCAGGGTGTCGTCGTCGGCCTCCTTCGCCGGGCTGGCGTCGTAGAAGACCAGCTCCTCGGCCCAGCTGTTCCAGTAGCCGGCCGAGCCCGGGGGACCGCCGTACTTGTGGTACTCGTTGCGATCGCCGCAGATGCGCACGATCGACACGGCCTTGATCGGCTCTGCCGGCTTGAACTGCACCTCGTAGATCTGCTCGCGGATGCTCTCGATGCGCTCGGCGATCGTGTTGGCGAGCCGCAGGTTCTTGTTGCTCTTCGTGTTGTAGATGATGACGTAGTTCTTCTTCGGGCTGACCTCGACGCCCCACCCCTTCACCAGCCCCTTCTCGATGTCGCCGCGCCGTTTCGGCGTGATGTTCAGCCCGGCGAGGATCTCGTCGAGGTTCACCACTTCCTTCGCCTTGTCGTCGTGGAAGACGAACGACTTCGCCATCGTCTTCATCGCCGGCTCGAACTCCTTGCGCCGGTTGGAGGGGCCGCTGAAGCGCAGCCCGTATTCGATGCCGTCCTTCTCGAACGCCGCCAGCATCACCAGCAGCATCGTCGTCTTCACCTTCGGGTTGGTGCCGCGCTGGATCTCGTGGATCCAGAGCTTGCCGTCGACCTTGTCGAAGGAGGTGATCTTGGTGAACTTGGTCGGATCGGCATTCTTGGCGCCTTCGGGCACGATGAGGTTGCCGAAGGCGAGGTCGAAGGTGCTCTTCGGCGCCTGCGACTGCTCGAGCAGCTCGCGCAGCTTGTCGTTGTCGAGCTTGCTCGGATCGAGACCGGTCACCGGCCCGCCGGCACCGCTCTTCTTGTCGATGCGATAGACGTTCACCTCCGGGTCGAAGTAGCTGCCGCGGTCGCCGCTCTCGAAGAACTTCGCGACCTCGTACTTCTCGGTGATCTCGACCGGCACCTGCCCCCACTTCGGGTACATCTTGAAGGAGAACTTGTGCACCGGGTCGCGGTAGATCCGGCTCGGCGTGTCGAAGGCGGCCGGAGCCGGCCGCCGTGCCGCAGCCGGCACGGGCGGGGGAAGCGCGACGATCAGCGACAGCGCGGCGAGTGCGATCGAGCGAACTAGCGGCATCGGTACTTCCCCTTCGCGGACCGTGGGCGTCCGTCGGCAACGCGCTGCACGCGATGCGGTGGTCGGTGCCCCGACGGACAGCGTCCGTCACGGTGTGGGTGGCGGCAGGGGCGAGACGATAGCCGGCGTCCCGGGAAGCCGGGGTCGGATCGGTGCCACGGCCGCGTCACGTTCAGACGGCGGGGCCGGCAACCGGTTCCCGACGCGGCCCGGAATCGCCCGGAGACCGACTCGTCACGGCGGCGCGTCCGGTCGGGGCGCGCGGCCGGCGGTGCGGTCACCGCTGCGCGCGCCGCGCCGCGTCCAACACCCGCCAGTCGCGATGGTCGGGACGCGGTTCGGGCGGCAGTTCCGCCAGCCAGCCGTCGCTGGCGTCGGGGTGCGCATCGGTGTAGCGGAGGTACGGCTTGAGATCGAGGACCGGCGTGCCGTCGAGCATGTCGAGGCCGCGGATGGTGAGGCGCGTGCCGCGCACCGAGAGCAGCTCGACCACGCTGAGTCCGAGCGGGTTCGGCCGATGCGGCGAGCGCGTGGCGAACAGCCCGCGCTTCCGCGTGTCGCGTGGCGGCACCACCTGCTGGTTCCAGCCGCGGCTGTAGTTGCACCAGAACAGCACCCAGATGTGGCTGAAGCCGGCCAGGTCCTTCAGCGTGTTCTGCAGTCCGCGCCGCAGCTCGATCGTCCCCTCCGCCACCGGCGCGACGCCCGGTTGCCGCGGCGTCTCGAGGTGCACCTTGAACGGCGAGCGCACCACGCCGATCGGACGGAGCGTGATCGCGGCGGCTGCGGGACGCTCGTGCGGTCGTTCCACGCGGTCGGAAGCTACCAGAGCTGCGGCGCGGCGCTCGCTCGCCCGCATCGGGCGTGGCTGCAGTCAGTACGACTTGCGCTCGGGCGCCGCGGCCTTCGCCGGGTCGGCCAGCAGCGGGTCGCCCTCCTCGTCGGGCGGGGGCGGCGGGTCGCCGGCGCGGGAGAGCGCCTCGAGGAAGGCGATCAGGCCCGCGATCTCCGCCTCGCTGAACTCGATCGGCTGCATCTTCGGGTCGAGGTGGTCGTTGGCGTTGCCGCCGCGCGCATAGAAGCGCACCACCTCGTCGAGCGAGGCGAGGCTGCCGTCGTGCATGTAGGGCGCCGTCTTCGCGACCATCCGCAGCGTCGGCGTCTTGAAGGCGCCGCGGTCGGCCGGGTCGCCGGTCACGGCGAAGCGGCCGGGTTCCAGCCGGCCCTCCTGCACCCCGACGCCGGTGTTGTGGAACTTCTCGTCGCTGAAGTTGGGACCGGCGTGGCAGCGCCAGCATTTGCCCTTGCTCTCGAAGACCCACAGGCCGGTCCGCTCGAGCGCCGTCAGCGGGCCCTTGGCGGCGCGGAAGCGGTCGATCGGCGAGTCGGCCACGACGAGGCGCCGCACGAACTCGGCCAGCGCCGCCGCCAGCTGGTCCTTGTCCGGCGGCGCGCCGAACGTCGCGGCGAAGCGGGGCGCGTAGCCGCCGTCAGCGGCCAGCCGCGCCACCGCCTCGTCGAGCGGCAGCCCCATCTCGTGCGGATGCTCGATCGGCATCAGGACCTGCTGCTCGAGCGTGGCGGCGCGACCGTCCCAGAAGTGGCTCGTCCCGAACGCGCGGTTGAACAGTGGCGGTGAGTTGCGGTCGCAGCGATTGCCGCCGACGCCGAGCGGGCGCACGTCGTTGCTGGCGAAGGCCTGGGCGGGATCGTGGCAGGAGGCGCAGCTGACCGTGCGATCCTGCGACAGGATCGGATCGAAGAAGAGCGCGCGGCCGAGCTGCGCCTTCGCCAGCCCCGCGGCCGTCAGGTCGATGCCCGGCACCGCGTCGGGCAGGCCAAGCGCGCTCCTGCCCTCGAGCTGCGCGTCGCTCAGCGTGTCCCGGGGCAACGGCGGGATCTCGCCGTCGCGAACCAGCGCCAGCGGCAGGAGCAGCAGCGGCACGGCGAACCGGATCAAGGCCATCGGCAGTCCCTCTCGGCGAAGCGAACGATCGCGTCGCGCAGCCGTTCCTTGTGCGCGGTGAGCCGGTGATCACCGCCCGCGACGACGTCGAGTCGGGTCGGTGCTGCGCATTCTGCGGCGAAGCGGCGACTTTCGGCGAGCGGAGAGGTTGCGTCGGCGTCGCCGTGGAACAGCAGCGTCGGCACGCGCGACTCGGCCAGCAGCCGCGCGTGCGGATAGCGCCGAGCGTCCAGCACGGCGGCCCAGCCGAGCTCGAAGGTGAACCACGGTCCGGTGAAACGGCAGCTCCCGTCGCGCTCCCAGCGCTGGCGCCCCTTGGGGCCGACCTGTTCGAGGTAACGCTCGAGCAGACGGAAAGCGGGCGCGATCAGCACCTGTCCGGCGATGGGCACGGGCGCAATCGGTTGGAGCAGCGCGTGCCACGCCGCCACCAGCCCGCCGAGCGAGGCGCCGATCAGCAGCAGCGCACGGGGTGGGGGCGCGCCGGCGCCCGCCGCGAGGTGCATGGTGATCGCTGCGACATCCTCGAGCAGTCGCGACAGCGAGAGCCGCTCGAACGCACCGCTCGACTCGCCGTGACCGCGGAAGTCGAAACGGGCGAAGCCGAATCCGCGCGCCGCGAACTCAGCGGCGAGGAAGGTCGCCTTCTCGCCATGGCGATGGGAGCCGAGGCCATGGAGGTAGAGAGCCATCGGCGCGCCAGGCGCCGCCGGCGTCACGTCGCCCACCAACGATTCGCCGTCTCCCACCTGTACGGTCGTCCGCACGGATCCTCCATCGCGCCGCGGCGCAAGCGTCCTGCTAGGTTGTGGCGCCGCGAGGCGAGGCGCAAGTCGCGGGAGCGGCGCGCCGGCAGCGGAGCGACGATGAGCGACGCACGGCGTGCGGTGGTCCTCCTGCTGGCGCAGTTCTTGCCGTCCGCCAGGGCCGCCGGCAACGACCCGCCGGCGACGTCGCTGCCCACCATCGGCGAACTGCTCGGGCGCACCTACGTACGCGACGTGGCGATCCGTCCCGATGGAGCGATGGTCCTGGCGTTCCTGGTCCATGGTCGCCGCCCGACTGAACTCGAGCTGATCGCGCTGCCGGCGAGTCCGGCGGCGGCGCTTGCTGCGGAAGCGCTCGCTGCGGACGCGGCTGCTCCGGCGGAACTGCGGATGGCGCGCTCGCCGCTGCTCCCCAACGAGGCGCTGCTGCCGGTCGAGTGGGCGCGCGACGGAACGGCGGCCTTCCTCGTGCGCTCCCCGCCGATCGCCGAGGTCTGGTGGATGCCCCCTGGACAGGCGGCACGTCCGGCGCTGTTCCCCGACCAGACGGGCGAGGCGTTCGACCTCTTCTGGCGGCGGGTCGACGCGCGCGATGAGCTGCTGGTGCTGCGCAGCGAGCCCGGAGTCGGCGTGCGCGAGGCGGTGCTGCGACGCGCCGATCCGCTCACGCAGGAACTCGGCGACGAACTGCTCCGCCTCGGCGGCCTCACGGTGCGCGAAGCGGCGCTGTCGGCGGACGGCCGCTGGCTGGCGGCGACCGGCACCCACCAGCCGACCCGGGCGGCGGAGGGGGAGCCGCTCGATCTCTTCGTCGTCGAGGTCGCCACCGGCGAGATGCGCTGCGTCACCGACGGTCGTTCGAGCGTCGATCGACCGCAGTTCGCGGCCGACGGGCGCACCCTCGCCTGCGCGCTGCGCTCGGCGCCGACGCTGCTCGGCGCAGCCAAGCGCGATCTCTGCTGGTTCGATCTCGGCAACGGTTTCATGCGCAACCTGACGCGCGAGCGCGGATTCACGCTGGGCGACGGCGTGAACGGGTTCGCTGAGTCGCTCCACTTCCTGCCCGATGGTCAGCTCGCCACCGTCACCCAGGACGGGCTCGCCGACCACGTGATCCGGGTGGCGCCGAAGGCGGGGCTGCGCGGCGTGCCGCCGGCCGGCTTCGCCACCGACGGGCTGCGTTCGTGGCAGCGGTTGCGCGTCGCGCCGAGCGGGACCTTCGTCGCGGTCGAATCGACGCCGACCGAACCGGAGCGGATCGTCGTCGGCGATGTCCGTGACTGGCACGCCCGCACGCTCCACGCGCCGAACGAGGCCCTCGCCGATCGGCTCGGCGTCGCCGCGGAAGTGGTGAACTGGCGCGGGAGCGATGGACTGGCGCTCGAAGGGCTGCTGCTGACGCCGCTGGCGCGGCCCGCGCCGTGGCCAACCGTCAGCGTCCTGCACGGCGGCAGCGCCGGGCGCCACACCGCCCGCTTCAACGACGGCTACGCGCACGCCTTCGCCGCCGCCGGCTATGCCGTCTTCCTGCCCAATCTGCGCGGCTCGGCCGGCTACGACCTCGACTTCGAGCGCGCCAACGAGGGCGACTTCGGCGGCGCGGAACTGGTCGACCTCGATCGTGCGCTCGATCTGCTGGTGGTTCGCGGCAGCGCCGACCCGCGGCGGCTCTTCCTGCAAGGCCACAGCTACGGCGGCTTCCAGGTCGAGCTGATGCTGACGCGCAGCGACCGCTTCGCCGCCGCGGTCGCCGCCGCCGCCGTCAGCGACTGGCCGAGCTACTTCGAGCAGAGCGACCTGCCGCGGCTGGCGGAGATCGGGCTCGGCCGGCGCGACGGCGACGGGGCGCTCTGGCGCGACCGGTCGCCGCTCACCCACGCCGCGCAGATCACGACGCCGCTGCTGCTCCTGCACGGTCAGCGCGATCGGCGGGTGCCGCATGCGCAGAGCGTTGCGTTGCAACGCGCCGTCGCGGCGGCCGGAGGGATCTGCGAGTTGCGCTCGGAGCCGACCGAGGGGCACCTCTATCGCGATCGCGGGGCGATTGCCGGAGCGGTGGAGGCGGCGATCGCATGGTTCGGAAAGCATGCGGAATCAAAAGGGCCTCGATAGTTCGGTTTTCGATCATCCGTGCCGGTGGTTGCATCATCGACTCATGAAGTCATGATGTCCTGCGTCATGGCCGCCCCGCTCCAAAGCCTGCTCAAGCTCCTCGCCGACCCGACCCGGCTGCGCCTGCTCGGCCTGCTGGCGCAGGAGGAATTGCAGGTCGGCGAGCTGGCGCGCGCCGTCGCCATGTCGCAGTCGCGGGTCAGCAATCACCTCAAGGTGCTGCGCGAGAGCGGCCTGCTCGACGAACGCCGCGAGGGTGCGCATGTCCTGGTGAAGCTCGCTCGCGGTGGCGGTCTGCCGGACGACCTCTGGGCGGCGATCGAATCGCGCCTGCCGACGGTCGAGGGGCGCGGCGACGACCTCATCCGTCTGGCGCAGGTGCTCGAGGAACGGCGGCGCCGGAGCCGGGCGTTCTTCGATCGGGTCGCGCCGGAGTGGGACGCGGTCGGCAGCTCGTTCGCGCACGGGCTGGTGCGCTGGCGCGCGCTGCAGAGCCTGGTCGCGCCGGGTCTCGTGCTGGCCGACGTCGGTTGCGGCACCGGCTACCTGTCGCGCGTGCTGGTGCGGGTCGCGGCGCGGGTGATCGCCATCGACCACTCCGCCGCGATGCTGGCACGGGCGCGGGAGAACCTCGCGCCGCATGCCGCGACTGTCGAATTCCGCCAGGGCGAGCTCGACCGCCTGCCGCTCGCCGACGGCGAGGTCGATGCGGTCTTCGCCAGCCTGGTGCTGCACCACGTCCCCGACGTCTTCGCGGCGCTGCGCGAGATGCGCCGCGCGCTCAAGCCGGGCGGCCGCCTCGTGCTGACCGACCTCCTGCCGCACAAGGAGGCGTGGATGGCCGACAGCTTCGCCGACCTGAAGCTCGGTCTCGACCCGGTCGACCTGAGGAGCCGCGCCGAGAAGGCCGGCTTCGTCGACCTCGCGATCGAGGCGATCGAGGATCGCCATGTCGTGCTGGGACCGGCCGGCAAGCGGGCCGAACTCCCCCTGTTCCTGCTCGAAGCGCGGGTGCCGCGGAACGCGGCGCTCGATCCGTCGACCGATGCGGCGCGCCAGCGTGGCGCCGTGCCGGCGCGCCACCCGTGACCTGGAGGATCCGTCCGATGAACCCCGTGCTGCTCGACCCGAAGACCGCCGATTTCAAGGTGAAGGACATCGGCCTCGCCGCCGCCGGCCGCAAGGAGATCGAGATCTCGGAACCCGAGATGCCGGGGCTGATGGCGCTGCGCCAGAAGCACGGCAAGAGCAAGCCGCTCGCCGGTGCGCGCATCGCCGGCTGCCTCCACATGACGGTGGAGACGGCGATCCTGATCGAGACGCTCACCGAGCTCGGCGCCGAGGTGCGCTGGAGCAGCTGCAACATCTACTCGACCGAGGACCACGCGGCGGCGGCGGTGGCGGCGAAGGGAGTCGCGGTGTTCGCCTGGAAGGGCGAGACCGAGGCGGAGTACGACTGGTGCATCGAGCAGTCGCTGAAGTTCCCGGGCGGCAAGGGCCCGAACCTGCTGCTCGATGACGGCGGCGACCTCACCTGGCTGGTGCACCAGAAGCACCCGCAGCTGCTGGCCGAGATCCGCGGCCTCAGCGAGGAGACCACGACCGGCGTCCACCGTCTCTACCAGGCGCACGAGAAGGGGCAGCTCCGGCTGCCGGCGATCAACGTCAACGACTCGGTCACGAAGAGCAAGTTCGACAACCTCTACGGCTGCCGCGAATCGCTGGCGGACGGGCTGAAGCGCGCGACCGGAGTGATGGTCGCGGGCAAGGTCGTGGTCGTCGCCGGCTACGGCGACGTCGGCAAGGGCTGCGCGCAGTCGATGCGCGGCTTCGGGGCGCGCGTCCTGGTCACCGAGGTCGATCCGATCTGCGCGCTGCAGGCGGCGATGGAGGGCTTCGAGGTGACGACGATGGAAGACGCCGCCCCGCGCGGCGACATCTTCGTGACGGCGACCGGCTGCAAGGGCGTGATCACCGGCGCCCACCTGCAGCGGATGAAGGACAACTCGATCGTCTGCAACATCGGCCACTTCGACCTCGAGATCGACGTCAAGTGGCTCCAGCAGAACTGCGCGCGCGAGGACGAGATCAAGCCGCAGGTCGACCGCTTCTTCCTGAAGGACGGGAAGAGCCTGATCCTGCTGGCGCGCGGCCGCCTGATGAACCTCGGCTGCGCCACCGGCCATCCGAGCTTCGTGATGTCGAACAGCTTCACCAACCAGGTGATGGCGCAGCTCGCGCTGTGGAAGGGTGAGCCGAAGCTGGCGGTGGGGGTCCACAAGCTGCCGAAGCAGCTCGACGAAGAGGTGGCGCGGCTGCACCTCGAGAAGCTCGGCGTCAAGCTGAGCAAGCTCACCAGGGAGCAGTCGGACTACCTCGGCGTGCCGGTCGAGGGGCCGTACAAGACCGAGTGGTACCGCTACTGAGACAACGGGCGCCGTGGCGGCGGTCGACGGCGACGCGCGCGGGGCGGACGCATCCAGCGACCGCTCCGCGCAGTCGTGGCGCGCCGGCCCGCCGCCAGCGAGTCGCCTCGGCGAGCGGCTCTTCCAGCTCGGCGGCTCGTTGCGGCATGGGCTTTCGCTGCTGTTGATCGCGGTGGGGCTGCTGGCGGTCGGCGGTGGTTCGGTGGCGCATCATCTGGCCACCGCCGAGCGGCCGTGGGGCTGGCTCTCGCGGCAGGAACGCGGCGACGCCGGCCCTGGCCGCACGCTGTTCGTGGCGAGCCTCTTTTGCCTGCTGCCCGCCGGGCTCTACTTCGCGCACCTTGCCTGGCGCGAGGCGCGCGGGACGTTGGGGGTGTGGCAAAAGGCGCTCGAACTCGGCGCGCGCGGCCGCCGCCGCTTCCTGCCGTGGTCCCTGGCTCGCGGCTGGCGACGCGCCGGCGAAGAGGACGTCGTCATCGAGTTCGCCCGCGCTCCCGACCTGCCGGGCGAGCGCATCACCGTCACCTGCGAGTCGCGCGCGCAGCGCGAAGCGATCGCGACCCTCCTGATCGAGCACGACGTGCCGCAGGATCCGTGGCTGACCGACCCTCGCGAAGGGTGAGCGGCGCGAGCGCGACGCGGACTGCGCCGATCGCGGCGGGGCCGTTCGCCCCCGCCCGCTCACTTCCCCGCCGCGATCGCCGCTCTAAGCGCTGCTTCGCGCTCGCCGTCCCAGTAGCCGCAGTCGAGTTCGAGGAAGACGGAGGTGTAGGGGAGGGTGAGGTCGGTCTTGAGGATGAGGACGGTGAAGCTCTTGGCGGTGTCGTCGAGGGTGCGGATCACCTGCTCGTGGGGCAGGCGGGTGATCGGCAGGTCGCGCAGCGCGGCGGTCAGCGCGGTGCGGTAGGCGTCGATGCCGGGGGCCATCGCCTCGGTGACGGCCGCAAGCTCGGCGTCGAGCAGCACCTTGGCGCGGACATGTTTCGCGTCGCGGATGGCGGCCACGACTCGTTCGAGGATGGCGATGTGGTCGCCGCCGACCACGCGGACGTCGATGCCGGGCGCCACCTGCGCCGGATAGGCCGAGTCGACCACCGCGATCACGTTGCGATGGCCGAGGCGCGCGAGCTCGCGCGCGAGGCCGCCGTCGCGTCCCGGTCCACGACAACCGAGGAGCAGCAGCGCGCCGCCCACGATCGAAGCCGCCCGTCGCATCATCGTCCGCCTCCCTTGCCTTCCGTGCCCGCCTCGAGTTCGAGTCGGACCTCGAGTTGTTCCTCTCGTTCGGGCGTGAGCGGCCTCGGCAGCGCGACGGTCACTCGTGCGCCATCCTGCACGAAGCGCGCGCTCGTCGCCGCGAGGCCGCGCTCGGCACTCCGGCCCGCCAACGCGACGCTCGCCGATCGCGCCCGCATCCCCGGCGCGACTTCGAGGCCGATCGTCCGCAACACGAGCCGCCCGTCGCTCACGCGGATCGTCGCGACCTGCTGGTTCGAGTTGCGCCGCTGGTCGAGCGTGCCGAAGCCCTCCGCGGCGGTGAAGGCGGCGCGGAACGCCTCCGGCCGGATCTGCGGCGCGAAGGCGAGGTGGCCGCGCGGCCCGTGGTAGTCGAAACCGCAGACGGCGAGGAAGACTGCGTGGCTCGCCATGGCGCGCGCGTAGTGGTCGGAGCACTCGACCTCGTTGAAGGGGTTGCGCTCGCGCGCGGCGTAGCGCTCGTGGATCGCGCGCTCGACGGCGAGGCCGCGTCGCAGGAGCTCGGCATCGCGCTGCGCGATCATCGTCGCCGCGGCGAAGTGCTCGAAACCGGTCATGCACTCCTGGAAGTAGCCGAACTGCCAGTGGCGCTCCCAGTCCGACCGACGCCCGCCGAACGGCCACGTGCACATCACGAGTCCCTTGTGGCCGGCCAGCGCGTAGGGACGACCGCGCAACTGCGGCTGCGAAAGCGATGCGCGCACCGCGCCCATGTCGGGAGCGAAGTTGCGATCGAAGAGGCTCATCAAGGCGGTGCGTGCCAGCGTCGGTTCGACGATCGGGTCGAGCGCTGCCACCCGCGCCCAGCCATCGCCAAGCAGCTGATCGATGTGGCAACCGAGTCCGGTGCCGATCGCGTCGAGGTGCGCCGGATCCTCGCGCTGGACGAACCAGCCGCGCTCGCGGTCGAAGAGCGTCGCGAAGGTCGCACGCCCGCGCTGCGCGATCGCCCGGCAGCGCGCCGCGAAGGCGGCCGCCTCCGCATCGCCGCTCTCGCCGATCTCATCTGCCATCGCCGCCGCCGCCTGCAGCGCCGCCAGGTGGAGCGAGCAGAGCGCCGGGATCGCGCCGAACCACGCGGCATCGAGCGTGTTGGGCTGCGAGCCGGCGAGGAGTCCATCCTCGGCGCCGTCGCGCGCATCGACGCCGATCAGCCACTCCATCGCCTGGCGGCAGCGCGGCCAGTTGCGGCGCAGGAAGCGGTCATCCGCGCTCTGGCGATGCTCGCGCCAGGTGCGCAGCACGATGCCGGCCTGGCCGTCGATCGCCTCGCCGCCGCCGAGCCCGCCGCGATGGTCGACCATGCCGTCGGCGCGGAACGCGATGCCGAAGTCGGTGCGCTCGCGCAGGTCGCGCTCGAGGTCGGGGAAGAGGAACGCCGCCGATTGCGCGTAGTGCCAGACGTGGGTGCAGGTCCCTTCGCAGGCGCCGATCCCCTCCCAAGCCCAGGCGTGGCCGCCGCGGAAGAGGTGGAAGGTCGAGGTCTGCAGCGTGGTCGCGGGCGCGATCGTCCGCTCGAGCAGCCAGCGCGGCAGCGTGCCGTCGTACCAGTCGGCGCACCACGCGCGCACGCGCCGCGTCGTCTCGTCGAGATCGGCGGCCACTGCGCGGGCGACGGCGCCGGCGTCGGCGAAGCGATCAGCGTAGGCGCGCACGCGATCGGCGGGTGCGATGCCGGGGATCGCGACGACCGAGTCGGCGACGTTCGGGAAGTGCCAGGCGAGGACGAACGGAAACTCGGCGGTCACCGCAGCGGCGTTCCCCGTCACGGAGAGCGTCGCCTCTTCACGAGCAGCGTGGCCGCTGCGGTTGGCGAGCTGACCGCGACCCGAGGTCGCGACGAGCGCCATCGAGCCCCAGTCGGGCCGCTGCTCGAGCGCGGCGAGCGCGGCCGGCCGATCGCTCAGCACCAGGTCATCGAGCGTGAGGTTGCCCCAGCCACCTTTCGCGGCGTCGACGAAGCGGAACTGCGCCTGCTTCCCTTCCCACGCGCGCAGGTCGAGCGTCGCCGGCCGCAGGTCGTTGCCGCTGTGGCCGGCGATGCGCGCGACCTCCTGGCCGTCGACCGCCACCGCGAGGTAGACCGCGTCGGGCCGCGCGCCGCCGGCGACCTTCAAGTTGAGGAACGGCCGATCGAGCGTGATCGGCGCGCTCAGGAGCGTGCCCGTCAAATCGTCGACCTCTGCGCACGAGCCGCCGCCGCGCGTGTCATGCGAAGTGAGGTAGCGCGCGTCGCCGTGGCCGCGCACGTCGTGGTAGCTCGCCCGCTCCGCCCACGGGAACGGGCCGCGTGCGAAGCAGTCGCCCTCCGCCGTCCAGCCGGCGGGCCACTGCTCCGACTCGAAGTCGGCGATCGCGTGATCGGGGCGCGACTGGTTCGGCGTCTCCAGCAGATGCGCGTTCCAGAGCACGCCGACCGCCGGATCAGAGAGCCCGTCCACCGGCACCACGTTGCGCTCGAAGCCTCCCAGGCCGCCGGCGCCGCGCAGCACCGGATGGCGCATCGTCGCCCCGATCGCGACCGCGTGGCGCTTGCCGTCGGTCGCCGCGATCGAGTAGCGCAGGATCGTCGCCGGCTGCGTCGCTCGCGCCGTGTCGAGCGGGATGAGCGGCGCGAACGCCTCGAGCGTCACGCGCACCGGCACCGCCGGATCGGAGTAGCGCACGATCCCGATCGGCCAGCGCCACTCGAACTCGACGTCGCGCCAGCCGCTGCGGTCGAGCGGTCGCGGCGCCGCGTCATCGACGGTCAGCGCGAAGCGCAGCTCGATGTCCCACGGCGAGGTCTGTTCGGGTGGCCGGACGAAGTTGGCGCCGTCGCGCTCGCGGACGCGGCCGCCGAACGGGTCGGTGAGCGCGGCGTCTTCGAGGATGTTCGGGACCACGCCCTCATGGCGGGCGTTGAAGATGTCGAAGCACCACAGCCGCCCATCGCCGCCCAGATAGACGGTGCCGCAGCCGATGCCGCCGACCGGCATTCCGACGTAGCGCAGCTCGTCCCAACCGCGCAGCACGGTGGGCGAACCGCGCGCCGTCAGCGCTTCCCACCACTCCGCCGGCAACCCCTTGTCGACCGGGATCGGATGGCCCGGATCGAGCGCCACCTGCGCGGCTGCCGGTGCGGCGAAGAGTGCGGCGGCCAGTGGCGTGACGGCCAGCGACACGCCGAACTGACGCCGACGCGCGAAGTGTGGTCCAGGCAGGCGATGGCACATGAACGCCGGAGAGTAGCTGCGGAAACCGGGTGCGCCGACGCGATTCGGCGGCCTTCCCGACGACGACCCGTGGACCTCCAGGGTCCGGAACGCCCGCGTCTGGAACTGCATGGTGAAGCGCTGACGCGACGAACGCGCGGTTACCCCCAGGTTCGCCGGCGCCATAGCCGCCGGCGTGCCGTGTGGGGGAGAATCGTCACGCGCTCTCGCGTTCCGGGGCGTCGCGCCGCCCGCGTTTCGCGCTCGCTCGTCGAGGAGTGGCCAGCATGGGTCGGACGTCGTTGTGGCTTGCCGCGTGGGCCTGCGCGCTGCAGGAGCGAACCGAAGTCGAAGCGCCGGTGGCGGCGGCGGAGCTGGCGCCGGTCCTCGCGAAGATCGCGGCCGATCCGGGTGAAGGGGATCATCCGCGCCGTTCGGCGATCTGGAAACTCGGCGAACTGGGCGAGACGGGGGCGGCGGCGCTCTGCGGATTCATCGCGGACGAACGCAACGATCTCGATCTGCGCGGTCTCGCGATCACGATGCTCGGCGAGACGGGCGCCGATCTGCCCGACTTCGTGCGGCCGTGGACGAAGGACGCGGCGCCCGGCCTGCGCGCGCGGGCGCTCGCCGTGCTGGCACGGATGGAAGAGCGTTCCGGTCGCAGCGATCCGCTCACCTTCTGGGCGGGGCAGATCGAAGCAGCGCCGTTCGATCCGCACGTCGGCGCGTGGGTGTCGAAGGCCGCGGCCGAGCTCGATCCGGTCCGTGCGCTCGCGTTGCGTCGCGAGGTGGCGGAACGCTGGCAGGCGCGGCTCGACGCGGAACCGACCGCGGAGCTGGCGCTGCAGCTCGCCGGCTACCTGCGCGGGATGCTCCACGCGACGGTGCTCGTGTCGGCGAATCGCATCGGCTACCAGCCGAAAGAGGACCCGCAGGCGAACTTCGCGGTGATCGATCGCGCGCTGCGCGTCGCGCAGGCGACCGCGGAGAAGGGGACGCCGCCGTGGCAGCAGGCGTTGCGCGGGCTGGCGCAGGACGCGCTGCTCCGCGGCGACTGGGAAGCGATGAATGCGGCGCTGGTCGAGCTCGGCCAGGCGCCGGTTGCGGCCGAACGGCGGCCATGGCTCGCGCCACCGCCCGAGGATTGGACCGTCCACCCCGAGCGCTGGCAGGAGTGCGGCGAGGCGCTGCGCTCCGGCACGGCGTCCTACGAGCTGAAGGTCGAGAAGGGGGGGCGCGGCCTGGCCGGTGTCCACGTCGGTGTCGCTCCGCTCCTCCGGGCCCCGCTGCCGTCACTCGTCCCGGGGAGTACAACTTGAGGTGCGGTACAACGATCGGGGGCAGGTCATTCGCGCCGACCCACTCCGGACCGAAGGTGCCGGCTTGGGTGGCGAGCGCCGGGAGCGTCGAGAGTTCGAATGCGAAGACCGACGCCATGCTCGCCGGATCGACGACGTCGATGCGGGTGCGCAACGGAATCAAGAGCGAGTTCGTGATCGGATCGATCGACATGCGGGTGCAGAACGGCGAGCGCGTGTCGTTCGTGAGGACCGACGCGGTCGAGTACGCCCCGACAGCGCTCGGGGTCACCGTAGAAGTCGCCGATCGCGTCGCGACGCGGGTCACGAGCGTATTCCCGCCGGCGTTCACCGCCGACGCGTAGACGTCGCCCGAGTTCCCGGCACGGTCGTCGGAGAGCACGAAGTAGATCGGCAGGCCACCACCGAACACCGAATCGGTGAGGACGGCGATGTCCGCTTCCTTGGGACACTGCTGCACGCGACGCTGCTGACAATTCGCGATCTTGTTCTTCATGACGAGGCAGAACTTGCCGGGGGCGCCCGGGCACGCTCCCGTCGGGTTCGTGATCAGGGTCCCGGGCGGGATGAGTCCCGGGAAGAAGACGGAGAGCTGGTCGCCATTGCCGGCCAAGGACTCGACGATCGCGACCGTGCCGTTCGCACCGGGCGACGGAGACTGGGCATGAAGCGGCAGAGCGGCGAACAGCGATGCCGCGAGGACGAAGCCGGCCGTGTTCGGCTTCATGCGTCGTCCGCGAACGTGAAGTCGCGGACTCTGCGACGGCGTGGTGCTCGAGTGGCGCGACATGGTGCGCGGCGGGGCGATCGGCACGGTGCCGCGAGCGGGGGGCGCTGCCGCCGAAGCGGCGGTGAGAGAGGCTTCGTCTCGATCGGACATGGTCGTGGTATCCGGAGGGTGAAGGGGGGCGGCAGGGAGCGCGGCTTCGCCAGGCATCCCGCCGACCATGGGGTGTCGCGACCCGACCGCGCAGTTGGCGCGAGTCGGCTCCGATCGCGAAGCGTGTGAAGGGACGTCATTCGTCACGCACCTCCTGCGCAGCGGGTCTTGGTCTCTTTCAGGTCAGCGCGGAGTTGGCGAAGGCGATTCCGCTTCCGCGGGATGTCTCAGGATCGCTGGACTGAGAAGCGGTACAGGGTCAATCGACTCGCTGAAGAATGAACGCGGTGTTCCGACGATGGCATGCGCCGACCGACCGAGCCGGAGTAGGGGCTCATGAACAGGACGGGCTAGACTCCCCGGCCCGTTTTCGCTCCCGGAGCCACCGATGCTGACGCTCACGAGCTACACCTGCGGCGCGTTCCAGGCCGGCAAGGGCGACCTCGTCCCGCTGCTGAACCCGGCGACCGAGGAGGTCGTGGCGCAGGCGAGCTGCGGCGGCGTCGACCTCGCGGCGACGCTCCGATTCGCGCGCGAGCAGGGTGGGCCGGCGCTCCGCGCGCTGACGTTCGCGCAGCGCGGCGAGCTGCTCGGCAAGCTGGCGGCCGTGATCGCCGATCAGCGTGACGCGCTGATCGAGACGTCGGTCGCGAACGGCGGCACGACGCGGGGCGGCGGCAAGTTCGACATCGACGGCGCGGCGGGCACGTTGCAGGCGTATGCCGAGCTCGGCAAGAAGCTCGGCGACGCGCGCGAGCTCGCCGACGGCGAGACCGTGATGATCGGCCGCGGCGCCAAGCTGGCCGGCCGCCACCTCTGGTCGGCGCGCGAAGGGGTCGCGGTCTTCATCAACGCCTTCAACTTCCCGGCGTGGGGTTTCGCCGAGAAGGCGGCGACCGCGCTGCTGGCCGGCATGCCGGTCATCAACAAGCCGGCGACGGCGACGGCGTGGACCGCGGCGAAGCTGTGCGAGCTGCTGGTCGCCGCGAACGTGTTGCCGGCCGGCGCGTTCCAGCAGCTGCTCGGCGGCGTCACGCCGCTGCTCGAGGCGCTCGGGCCGCAGGACGTGGTCGCCTTCACCGGGTCGAGCGGCACCGGCACGACGGTGCGCTCGCTGCCGGCGCTGCTGAAGCACGGCGTGCGCGTCAACGTCGAGGCCGACAGCCTGAACGCCGCGGTGGTGGGCGGCGGGGTCGAGCCGGGCAGCTCGGCGTGGCAGACACTGCTGCGCGACGTCGTGCGCGAAATGACCGAGAAGAGCGGCCAGAAGTGCACGGCGACGCGGCGGGTGATCGTGCCGGAGGCACTGGTGGCGCCGCTGCTCGAGGAGCTCTCTGACCGCCTCGGCGCGGTGCGCGTGGGCAATCCGGCGAATCGCGAAGTCGAAGTCGGTCCGCTCGCGACGCGCCAGCAGCGCGATGACGTGCACGCCGGCTGCGCGCGGATGCGCAAGCACGCCGAAGTCGCGTTCGGCGTCGAGCGGCCGGAGAAGCTGATCGACGTGCCCGCCGGGAAGGGCTTCTTCTGCGGGCCGATGGTCTTTGTCGCGCGCGGCGAGACGGCTGTCGCCGAGGCGCACCGCGACGAGATCTTCGGTCCGGTGACGACGGTGGTCCCGTACTCCGGTGCCGCCGCCGACGCCATCGCGCTGGTCCGTCGCGGCGGCGGGATGCTGGTGACCACCGTGTTCAGCGACGAGCGCGAGTGGGGCGCGCAGGTGGCGAAGGGGATTGCCCCCTGGGTCGGCCGCGTCTGTCTCGTCGACAGCAAGAGCGAGGGCATCACGCTGCCGGCCGGGATGGTCCTGCCCGACCTCATCCATGGCGGGCCCGGGCGCGCCGGTGGCGGCGAGGAACTCGGCGGGATTCGCGGCGTGCAGCACTACCTCGCGCGCACGGCGTTCGAGGGGCCGCGCGCGCTGGTGGAGCGGCTGCTCGGCTGAGTCAGCGCACCGAAAGCGCCCCCGGGGGGCCCTTGGTCGGCTGCAGTTCGCGCGCCGACCACGCGCGTCGTGATGAGGGCTGCGCGCACGAGCGGCGCGGGCCCTGCGTCTTCGCATCGCGCGACCGTGCCGATACGCTTTCATCTGCAACGGTTGCGCTGCGCGACCCAAGGGAGGTGCGGAAATGAGCTCGCGTGAGTTGACGCCGCTCGAAGGCGGCGGAAACAGAGCGGGATCGTCCGCGGTCGAACCCGCAGGTCAAGCGAACGAGCCGTCGGGTGCGACCGATCCCACGATGATGCCTGCCGCCCCCACGCCGCTGCCGGACCCGACCGTCTTCGTCGTCGACGACGACCCGGCGCTGCTGCGCCTCATCCGCAAGCTGCTCGAGACGACCGGCCTCCAGGTCGAGACCTTCACGTCGGCGAGCGAGTTCCTCGAGTCCTATCGGTGCGACCGTGCCGGCTGCCTCGTGCTCGACGTGCGGATGCCCGGCATGAGCGGGCTCGCGCTGCAGGAGCGCCTCGCCACCGACGCGATCGCGCTGCCGATCCTGATCGTGACCGGATACGGCGACGTGCCGGTCGCGGTGCAGGCGATGCGGCAGGGCGCCTTCGATTTCATCGAGAAGCCGTTCAGCGGCCAGATCCTGATCGATCGGATCGAGGCGGCTGTGGCCGAGGACCTGCGGCGTCGGCAGACGCGCATGACGCGCGAGGAAGTGCGCCGGCGCCGCGTCACGCTGACGCCGCGCGAGCGGCAGGTGATGGACCTCGTGGTGCAGGGGCGGCCGAACAAGCTGGTCGGGGCGGCGCTGAATCTCAGCCCGAAGACGGTCGAGGTGCACCGCGCCAACGTGATGAAGAAGATGGACGCCGGGTCGCTGGCCGAACTGGTGCGGATGGCCCTGCTGATCGGCGACGATCCGAAGGAAGCCAACGTCTGAGCGAACGGCTGGCCCGCACCCGCCGCTGCGCGTGCGCGCGCAGCGCGTGGCCGAGCGAAGCCGGCCACCACTGATTCAGCCGCGGATGCCGCCGGGGGCGTTCGCGTGCCGGCCGAGCAGGGCATCGGCGAGGAACTTCGCCGCCCAGTTCAGGTACTCGTAGCTGCCGTAGCCACCCCAGATCGGGAACGAGCCGGGCACGCCGCCGCGGATGCCGGGATCGGCGCTGGCGAGGTCCTGCGTCCGCAACGCGAACTGGAGCGAGCGCTCCGCCGCCGCAGCGAAGTCGCGGTTGCCGTCGAGTCGCGCGAGCCGGTCCCACACCAGCGCCATCTGCGCCTGCCCGGTGACGCATGACCAGTCGACGGCCGGGTGCCAGTCGCGATCGAGCCGGCCCGGCAGGAAGCCGTCGTCGCGCAACGCCGCGAGGGCGCCCTGCGCGGTCCGGCGCGCCGCCGCGATGAAGCGCTCCTCGCGCTGCAGCACGCCGATCTCCAGCACGCCCTGTGCGGCATAGGCGATGGTGTGCGTCAGCGGATGCTGCGGGTCGGAGAGACAGTTGTCGGCATACCAGCCGTTGCCTTGCTGGTTGCGGCAGGCGAAGTCGGCGGCGCGAGCGGCGGCGCTGCGCGCGGCGCCATCGTCGGCGAGCTCGGCGAAGCGCGCCAGTCCCCATGCTGCGCGCGCGTTGTAGACGTGGCCGCCGGCGGCGGCGAATTGCGATGCGCCGCGCCGCCAGCAGCCGTCGGCGTCGAGGTGGTCGACCAGCCAGCCGGCGGCGCGCCGCGCCGCCTCGCGGAATCGCTCTTCCCTCGTCTCCTCGAACGCGGCGACCCAGCCGAACAGCACCTGGCCGGTGTTGAACACCGCAGGGCTCACCGCATCGGCGACCGTGCCGCCGCGCACCGCACCGTCCGCGAGCTGGATCGACGCCTCCCATGCCGCCATCGCGGTCGCCTGCAGCGCGAGCTGCGGGCGCGCGAGCTGCCGCGCCGCGTCGTAGAAGGTCGGGATGATGTAGCCGGTCGTCTCGGGGTAGGCGGGCAGCCAGCCGGTGATGCCGTAGCGATGGTGGCGGCGCAGCACGAAGCTGCGGGCGACGCCGTTGCCGCCGGTGGCGGCATGCGCGTGCTCGAGCCAGCCGAGGGTGGCGTCGAGGTGCTGGTTCGGCTGCCCGGCGGCGCGCGGCCCCGCGCCGTCACGCCAGGCCGCGCCGGCCGCGAGCGGGGCGCCCTTCAATCGCCACTTCGTCGATTCCAGCAGCGCCTTGCCGCGCGTGCTCATCGCCCGCTCTCCCAGGTGCCGCTGCGGCAGTCGATCCGCACCGGCTCGAAGCCGTCCTTGAAGCGCAGCAGGCCGTGCTGCGCATGGCCGTCCTGTTCCGCCGCGCGCGGCACGCCGCCGAGGTTGAGCTCGGTGACGCCGGTCGCCGCCAGCAGGCAGGCGGCGCGCCACAGCACCAGCGTCGCCGCGTTGCAGGCGAAGCCGGCCGGAGTCGTGCCGCCCATCAGGTAGTAGGCGCGGTCGCGCTCGACGCCGCAGAGCACCGCGCTGACCGGCTCGCCGGCGAGGCGGCCGACGAACAGCCGGCCGCCGCCGCGCGCGACGAAGGTGGCGGCGAGGCGCTCGTACTGGCGCGGATCGAGCAGCTCCATCTCCTCGCCGCGATCGGCCCGCCGCTCCTGCGTGCCGCCCTGCAACGCGCGCAGCAACGTCAGCTCGGTGCGACCGGTCTCGTCGGCGACCGTGACCTGCGCCTTCTCGGCCGCGCGCACCTTGCGCCGATGGCTCGACTTGAGCCGCGCGAAGCGGCTCGCCTCGTCGCCGACCAGCGGCAGCAGGAACTCGAACCGTTCGCGCGGCGCGAAGCGGAGCGCCGCGAGGTCAGGCGGCGGTGTCGGTCCGTCGAACGACTCGAGCTCGATGCGGCCGATGCGGTTCGTGGCGGCCGCCGCCAGCAGCGCTTCGGCGAGCGCCCCCGGCGTCACGCGCGCCGCGTCGGCGTCGCCGCACGCGACCGGCAGGCGATCGAGGCGCAGCTCGCCGCGCTGCCACGGCCGGA
>VGYY01000024.1 GCA_016872815.1 Planctomycetota bacterium | reverse complement strand
CCGCGCCATGATCCGTTCGGTCAGCCCCACCGGCGCGCGCCGGGCGGCGAGCGCCGCGTCCGCGGCCAGCAGTCGTCGCGCCGCCCGCCACTCGCGCGCGACCGCGCTGCAGCGCGGACAGCCGTCGAGATGGTCGTTCAGCAGCACCTGCTCGCGCGCCGGCAGCTCGCCGTCGAGATCGCGCGACAACCAGCGCAGCACGTCGTCGTGACGGGTCGTCGGTCCGGCGGAGAGATCGTCTGCGTCGTCGTTCATGGCCTTCACGCCTCGCTCGGCAGCAGATCGGCGAGACCGTCCTCGCCGAGCTGTTCCTGCAACCACTCGCGCATCTTGAGCCGCGCCCGGAACAGCCGGGATTCGACCGTCCCTTTCGGGATGCCGAGCGACACCGACAGTTCCTCGTAGCTCAGATCGCCGTATTCGCGCATCACCAGGATCGAATGGAACGGCTCCGGCAGCGCGGCGATCGCGGCGCGCACCCAGTCGATCGCCTCGCGCCGCTCGATCGGCCCGCCCGGAGTCTCGCTGCACCCGGGCAGCGCAGCGTGGAGCGGCGTCTCTCCCGCGTCGAGCGACAGCGCCGAGCGGCGCCGCTGCTTCTTCGCCAGATCGACCGCCGCGTTGACCGCGATGCGGTAGAGCCACGTGTAGAGCGCCGAGTCGAACTGGAACCCCTTCAGGTTCCGCCAGCAGCGCAGGAACGCCTCCTGCACCACCTCCTCGGCGTCGGACCGTTCCTTGACGATGCGCAGCACCACCTCGTGCAGGCGCGCCGAATAACGCTCGACGATCGTCCGGAAGGCGTCTTGCGACCCCTCCCGGGCGGCGATCACCAGCGCGCGATCTTCGGTGGGTGCCGTCATCGTTCCGATCACGAGCGTCTCAGACGCCCCCTCCCGCCCGTTCTTCCAGCCCCGGTGGCGGGCCGAAACGGGGCTAACATTCCACCGCGTCTCCCTCAAGGAACCCACAGAGCGCGATGCGTCCCGCAGCAGGTTCGGCCGACTCGTCGTCGCCCCTCGAGCGGGCGACCGCGGCTCCGGGACGCCCCGGGGGCGCCCCAGTCGCCGAAACCAGCCGCGGGCGGCGTCAGGGCCGGCGGATTCCGCTGCTGCCGCTCCTGACGGCGCTTGGTTGCACGCTCCCGACGGGCTGCGCCCGGGTCGGCGTGGTTGCCCCGGCGGGCGCGGCGGCCATCGCCGCCCCGATCGTGCCGCCTGCCTCCGGCGCTGCCGTCCGGCGCCTTTTTCCCGGATCACCGGCCCCGTTCGCGGCGCGCTGGACCTGGCCCTCCGGCCAGCCGCTCGTCCCGGCGACGCTCCGCGCGCGCCACCCGGCGGACGGCCGCCCGGCGGACTTCTCGGCCAGCTTCGACGGCGCGTCCGACCTCGCCGCGTTCCGGTTCTGCAGCGACGGCCGCTTCGGCCGACAGGTCGCCGCCGCGGTCGATCCGGCGGCGGTCGAACCGGCCCGCGTCGCCGGCGGCCGGCTGTTCCTCCCGCAGCGGGAAAGCGCGGCGGCGTGCGTGCTGCCGGCGGCGCCGCTGACGCCGTTCGTCGTCGAGCTGACGCTGGGCCATGCGCTCGCCGACGAGATCCGGCTCCACGTCGTCGATTTCACCGAGCCGTTCGCCGGCACCGCCACGCCGGACGAACTGCTCGCGCGGGTCGGACGCGCGAACGCCGTCGAAGCGTTGCGCGAGGCCAGCTGGAACGCGGCGCCGACCGGCGATCCGGCGCTCCTCTCGCGCCGGCTCGAGCCGGAGGTCACGCCGATCGGCGACGGCGCCGTCCGCTGGCGCGTCACGCTGCAGGCGCATTGGCGCACGCGGGCGCTCGCCTTCGTCATCAGCGGGACCGCGGCGGGCCCGAGCTGGATCGACGACTTCGCCGTCCACGAGCTCGGCGCCGCCGAGGTGCTGGCGCTCGGTCCGGGCGGGCCGGAGAACTTCGACCTGCCGCGGCCGTGGCGCAACCTCGCACCGGATCTGCCGCTGACCAAGGTGCGCTGCGAATGGGAGACGCGCCGCGCCCTGCTGCTGCAGGGTGGCGCCACGGTGCGCTGCGAATTCGACGCGCCAGCCGTCACCGCCGGTGCCTCCGGCCGGATCGAACTCGGAGTGGCGCTGGTGCGCGAGGAGCGCTGCTGCATCGAGGGGCCGCGCGAATCACTCGCGCGGGTGACGTTCAATGGCCGCGTCCACGACGTGCCGGTGCGGCTGCGCTTCGACGCTCCGGACGGCTGGGAGGAGCTGGTGCTGCCGCTGCCGGCGAGCGGCGGACCCTGCGTGCTCGAGGTGGAGTACGTCGCCGCCGACCGGTCGCGCGGCGCCGGGTCCGGCGTGGCGCCGCTCCCGCTGCTGGCGCTCTCCGACCCGCTCCTGTTCGCAGCCGACCCGGCGCCGTCGCCGACCGCGGCCGCCACCGGCACGCGCGTCCGCAACGTCGTGCTCGTCTCGCTCGACACCTTCCGCGCCGACCGGCTCGGTCGCCGCCGACCCGATGGCCGTTCGCTCACGCCGCGGCTCGACGCGCTGGCGGCCCAGTCCGCCGTCTTCACGCAGGCGCTCTCGAACTCCTCCTACACCCTGCCGGCGCATGTCTCGCTGTTCACGTCCCAGCGGCCGGGCGAGCACGGGATGCTCTCGGTGTTCGATCAGCTCGAGCCGGCCGTATCGCCGCTGCTGGCGCGCTGCCTCGCCGAGCAGGGCCACGCGACCGCGGCGTTCACGTCCGGCGGCATGCTGAACTCGGTCTTCTGCGCGATCGACGAGGGCTTCGACCGCTTCGGCGAGATCGATCCGATCCTCACCGCCGGCGACCGGTTGCGCGACATCGCGCCGCTGCAGCAGCGGCCCGGCTACAACCGCGAGCTGGCGACCCGACGGCGGCTCGAGCACGCGGTCTTTCCCTGGCTCGCCGCACACCGCGGCACGCCCTTCCTGCTGTTCCTCCACTCCTACCTGACCCACAACTACCAGCCGGAGCCGGAACTGCTGGCGGAGCTCTCGCGCGGCCTGGCGCCGACTCCGCTCGACCTCGCCCGGGTGGTGCCGCACCTCGGTTGCGACCGCGAGTCGGGTGCGCCGCTGCTCGACGGCGTGCCGTTCGTCGCCGTGCGCGACCTGCCGTGGCTCGAGGCGCGCTACGACGCGACCGTCGCGCAGGCCGATCGCGAGGTCGGGCGACTGCTCGACCAGCTCGAAGCGCTTGGCCTCGCCGACCAGACCATGGTGATCGTCACCTCCGATCACGGCGAGGAGTTCCTCGAGCACGGCGACCTCTCCCATGCCCACTCGCTCTACGACGAGATCCTGCGGGTCCCGCTGCTGATCCACGTCCCCGGCATGGCGCCGCGCGTCGTCGCCGAGCCGGTCGAGTTGATCGACGTCGCGCCGACCGTGCTGGCACGACTCGGGCTGCCCGTCGACCCGCGGATGCGCGGCAGCGACCTGCTCGATCCCGGGCACGAGCCGCGCGCGATCACGCTGCACGAGGGCACCGGAGCGTTCACGCGGCCGCGCAGCGCCGGCACGCACACGCAGCGCGCGGCGCGAACGCGCGATGGAAAGCTGATCGTCGCCGCGCCGCTCGGCGCCGTCGGGGACGCGGCGCTCTCCGCGACGGTGACGGCGCAGCTGAACGCGATCGGGTACGCCGAGGGCGGCAGCGAGCTGGCCGCGTCGCTCGACGCGCGGTTCTTCGATCTGGCCGACGATCCGGGCGAGCGGCGCGACCTCGCGACGGCCGAGTGGACGCGCGCGCAGCGGATCCGGCTGCAGGCGCTGTCGGCGGCCTTGGCGCGCGAGCCGTTCCTCGATCCGGGGAGTCGCTGATGTACCCGCGCTGCCGCGTCGCCGGCGCAGTCGTCCTGGCAACGCTGGCCGCGCTGGCGGCGGCGTGCGCCCACGCCCTCGAACGGCGGTCGGCTCCCGACGATCGACGGCCGCGGCGCCTGCTCGAACTCGTGCTGCAGGACCCGCTGGCGCTGCGCTACACGACGACGCCCACGAGCGGCCCGGCCGATCTTCTGCGTCGCTTCGAGTTCGCCCGCGGGACCGCCGGGTTCCTCGTCCTCGACGAACAGGCGCGCAAGGCGGGCCAGGCGGCGGACCGGTCCGAGCACGCACCGCGGCCGCTCGCCGACGACGCGGCGACGCCGGGAGCCCTGCGATTCCCCACCGCTCGCGGCGCGCTGACGCTGTCGCTGCCGATGACCGCGCAGCGGTTGCTCCGCATCGTCGCCCGCGTGCGGCGGCAGCCGCTCGCGGCCGGCGCAGCGCCGATCGAGGGCGAGCGGGCCAAGGTGCGGCTCTACGCGCAGCCGGCGCTGCGCGAACTCGACCTGCCGCGCGAACTCGCCGCGCGTTCGTTGCTCGACCTGATCGCGAACGACCCGACCGCGCGGGCGACTCCGGACGTGCTGCCGGGCAGCGGGGCGGCGCCCGCCGACGGCGAGTTCCACGAGCTGGCGCTGCGCCTGGTGACGCCGCCCGGGACGCGGAGCCTTCTGCTCCTGTTCGCAGCCGGGGACGGCAGCCTCCCCACCGCCGTCGACCTCGAGTCGATCCGGATCGAGGAGCTGCCGCTCGAGCGGGAACTCGTCTTCGCCACCGACGCCGATCCGACCGGCGGCGCCGGCGCTTCGGCGGAGCTGGAGACCACGGCCCTGGTGGCGCCGGCGCTGCCCGAGGTCGGCCTCCATCCGGCGCCCGACCCGCGCCTGCCGATGGTGCGTCGCGTGGAACACCTGCTCGAGCAGCGCGACGCGCTGCTGCTCCCGCCGCCGGCCACGGGCGTGATCGAGCTCGAGCTGCCGGCCGGGCGCTGGTGGCTCGAGTACGGCGTCACCCGATTGCACGAAGCGCGCCGGTCGTTCGCCCGGCACGCGGCGACGGTGGTCGCGACGGTCGAGCGCGACGGCGCCGCGCCGGCGCGGCAGGAGACCGGACTCGCCGCCGGCGCCGACGCCGTCGGCTGGATCGACCGGGCGCTGCCGATCGTGATGGAGCAGGCCGGGCGCGTGCGCATCGGATTCACCGCGACGGCTCGCGCCGGCGACGATCTGGTGGCGATCGGCGCGCCGCTGGTGCGACGCAGCGGCACGCGAGATCGGCGACCCAACGTGGTGCTGCTGTCGCTCGACACCGTTCGCGCGGACCACCTGAGCGTGAACGGTTATCCGCGTCCGACCACTCCGCATCTCGACGCCCTGGCGCTCGATTCGGCGTGGTTTCGCGACGCATCGAGCACTTCGTCCTACACGCTGCCGGCGCACGCCTCGCTGCTGACCGGCCAGCTGCCGACGCGCCACGGCGCACACTCCGAAGCCCCCGGCCGCAACCGGATTCGCGCGGATCGCTCCGACCTGCTGGCGGAGCAGCTCAAGGCCGCCGGATGGCTGACCGCCGCGTTCACCGGCGGCGTCTACGTGCGACCCGGCTTCGGCTTCGTCCGCGGGTTCGATCGCTACGACTCGACCGACCTCGCGCTCCCGCTCGACGCGCCGCGCGCGCGGGAGTTGCCGCGCCCGGGCGACCCCGCGTTCAACACGCGCTACCGCCGCGCGAACGACTGGCAGCGCGCCGTCGACTGGATCCATGCCCACGCGGACGCGCCGTTCTTCCTGTTCCTCCACACCTACGTCGCGCACGAGTACCTCGCCGCGCCGGAGCACGAGGCGCGCTTCCTCGCCAGTCGTCGCAGCGACGTGCCGCGCGGCGACCTCGGGTTCATCCGCGACCGGACGCGCACCGATGCGCCCACGCCGGGCGACCTCCAGCAGTTCGTCGACGCCTACGACGCCACGCTGCGCGAGGCCGACGAGCGGGTCGGGGAGCTGCTCGCGGCGATCGAGCAGGCCGGTATCGGCGATGACACGATCGTCATCGTCTGCTCCGACCACGGCGAGGAGTTCCACGACCACGGCGGCGTCAACCACGGTCGCACGCTGCATGAGGAGATGGTGCGCGTGCCGTTGCTGATCCGGCTGCCGGGGGCGCAGCCGCGCGAGATCGACGCGCCGGTGTCGCTGCTCGACGTGGCGCCGACGCTGGTCGAGCTGCTCGACCTGCCGGCGACCCATCCGGTCGACGGCCGCTCGCTCGTGCCGCTGCTGCACGGCGGCCCGTGGACGCCGACGCCGTTCGCGGCGGAACTCGAACTGGTGCCCGAGAACCGCTGGCAGCGCCGGCGCGCCGACGATCGCACCGCGCTCGAGGCGAGGGACGAGCGCAGCGACGCCGCGATCGCCCGTTCCGGGAAGCCCCGGGCAGCGCCCCGGACGATGGTGCATGACGTGGTCCGCGATCCGCGCCAGACGCGTGAACTCCGGTTCGGGACGGCGGACGAGGAGGCGGCCGCCGCGGACCTCCTCTCCGAGCTCGAACTGCAGCGCGAGGAGGCGCGCGAGCGGCGCCTCAGCGCACGCCGCGCGACCGAGGAGAGCAGCGCGGCCGGCGACGCCTTCGACGTCCGGAATCTCGGCGGCTACCTCGAATACGCGGAGGTGGAGGACGAGGACGAGGAGGCGGCCGCGAGCGGCGAGGGGGAGTGACGGCGCCGGCGAGCGGCGGCGGCAGGCACGGCGGCTTCGCCGTCCGCCACGACCGATCGCCGGCCGTACCCGCTGCGGTCAGTCGTACCAGCAGTCGACCGGGTCGAACCAGCAGCCGCGCCCCCACCACCAGGGGCTGGTCAGGAAGGCGAGCCCGGCACCGATCGCGGCGCCGCAACTGCGGTCGTCGAACTGGTGGCCGATGATTGCGCCGAGGCCGGTGTAGACCGCGACGCGCCCGAGCGAGCAGCCCGGCTGGCAGCCGGCGTGGTGCACATGCGTTCGGTGCGGGGATGCGACGCGCACGACGCGCTCGGTCGCGCCGTCCTCCGCCGGCGGTGCCGGCGGCGGATGGCGGATCGCCGATCCGACCAGGCTCCGGAATGCCTCGGTCCGGGCCGCTTCATCCATGGGTTGCACGACGACGCGATCCGGCGGGACCGTCGTCGGCGCGCCGATCATCACCTGCCGAGCCGGCGGCGGCACGCTCCACGCGGGCGCCGCGACCACGATCCGATCCGTCGGCGCGACCGGCACGCGCGCCATCGCCGGCGAGCCGCAGCCCGCGCACGGCAGGGCCAAGAGGACGACCGCGCCGAACCCGTCGCGCCAGGTCATTCGTGCCATGACGTCACCCACCTTGCGGAGCATCAGAATTCGCCCGGCTTCGCCGTTCGCGCCTGGACGTGGAACCGAGTCGCAGCGTTCGACAGCGATTCGCGCGTCAAGTCGCGCGTCTGGCCCGCGCCGAAGAGCACGTGCTCGAACGGCGTCTCGGACTCGACCGCGAAGTTGGAGTCGTCCTTGAAGGTCCAGGCCACCTGGGTCTTCAGGTCGCTGCCGGTCCGATTGGCGATCCGGATCTGCGCGCGCAGGCGGCCGTCGGGCAAGCGCACGACGCGATGATCCAGCAGTTCGAGCGTGAAACGGAGTTCGTGATCGAGGACCACCATCGTCGATGCATCGACGGCGGCGAGCCGGTCGGACGACTTCTCGCGCGCCTGATGCGGCGGCCCGCCGCAGGCGGCCAGCAGGCATGCCATCAGCGTGAATGCGATCTTCATGGTCGACCTCTCAACGTAGGACACGCTGGTAGACCAGCACTTCGCCGGTCGCCGGAACCTCGATCTCCTCGAACCCGGGACCGGCGACGCGCCAGCCGGCTCCCGGCCGCACCTCGAACCGATGCTTTCCCGGAGGCAGCGTGCCGCGGAACAGTTGCACCTCATGCGGCAACGTCGTCCAGTGCCGCGTATCGGCTTCGGCGCGGACCGCGAACGAGGCGAGCAGCAACGCCGCACCCGCCACGACCATCGCGCCCTGGTGCTTGTCCTTGACGTCGTCCGCGAGCAGCAGGGCGCCGATCCCTGCCACTTCGGTCCCGGTCTTGATGCCCGATTTCGTGGCGAGGATCGAGTCGAAGTCGCGCCCGCCGCGGGTGGAAGCCTGGAAGTGGACGTCTCCCGCCCGCGACGGCGAGCCGAATCGCTGCCCGTCTGCCAGCAGTTCGATCGCCGGAGGCACCTCGGGATGCGCGACGAAGCGCGTCAGTTCGCCGTGCTTGCCGGCGGCCACCTTGGTCGGTCCCCTGCCGACCTCGACGATCACGATGACGTTGCCGTCGTTCCCCGCCGCGAGCGCGGGACAGCCGGGCGCCAGCTCGCGCGCGACGGCGAAGCTCCGCTCCGCCATCCCGACCTCCCCGAGCCGGCGATAGGCCAGCCCTTCGAGGAACAGCGCGGGCGCGAAGTCGCAGTCGAAGCGCTCTTCGCCGTGGCTCGAGTCGACGAAGATCGCGTTCTTGAAGCACGCCAGCGCATTGTCATGGACGCCGCGCCACCAGTAGACCAGCCCGAGGTACCAGGAGTTCATGGCGCGCTCGAAGGGATCGCCGCGCCATTGCTTGGATGCCTCGGAGCCGACGATGGCACCGACCGCGTCGAGGTCGTCACCGGCGAGCGACTCCATGAGCCGCCAGGCCTCGCCGAAGCGCTGCTCCGCAGCCGCGAGGTCCCGCCGCTCGAGATCGAGCACGCCGAGTTCGTTCAGGTAGAGCGCACGCCCGTCCGGATCCTCCGCCAGCCGCGCGTCGAGCAGCGCGCGCGCACCGGCGGAATCGCCGGCGAACCACGCGCGACCTGCGTCCGCCGTTCCCGGCGCCGAGCAGCCGAGCGCGCAAGCGACCGGCAGCAGCACCGTCCGACGCAGAAAGCCGAGCACGCCGCTGCGCATGGCCGCGGTGATCAGCGGTAGATCACGCCCTTCTCGCCCACCTTCTTCCATTCGTGATCGTCCTGCCAGACCAGGGCGCCCGTCTCGGCGTCCGTCAGCTTGAACGTGACGACGATGTAGTCGGAGTTCAGCTCGCCGTTGTCCTTGCTCAGCGACTTGAGCGTGCTGGTCAGGAAGTAGTCGGTTCCCAGCGGCGCGGCGGCGAGGTTCGGCTGGCCGCTGCCGTCGGTCGGCACGCTCACGGCACCGGACCGCTTGAGCTGGCGTTCCTTCTGCACGAGTTCCCAGTTGGCCCGGTCGACGAACTGGACACGTCCTGCCGAGTTCTGCACCAGCAGGGTGACCAGCCGGTCGACGATCATCGAATCGTTGATCGGGAAACGCGTCTGGTTCTGCGGGTCCTGCACCACGACGTAGGGCGTTCCGCGAGCGAAGATCGTCGGCATCGCCACGATGGAGCGGGCGATCTTGTCGGCAGTGGCGCGGACGTCCGCCGAGTCGACGCCGGTTCCGCCCAGCGCATCGTCCTGATCCGGATCGACGCGCTGCATCGGCGCACCACACGCAGAGAGCATCGTCAGTCCCACCAGCAGCAACTTCGCCCAGACGTGGCCCATCTCGCCCCTCCTGTGCCAACCTGCGTACGCGGCAGCTCGCCGCCGGACGCCATTCAAGCGAACGCCGCACCGATGATGCGTCGCCCGCGCGAGCCGTTGGAACGCCCGGGCGCGCGGCCCCCTGTGCCGCCCAAGTCGAGATCCGGGCGCCCCGTGGGCCACAGCGCCGTGGTTCGAAATGAAAACAGGGGGCGGTGCCGAAGCACCGCCCCCTGCCATTGATCAGTTTTCGCTCCCTTGCGAGAGCTCAAACCCGGACCGAGGAACTGGTCAGTTCCACTCGACCCGCATCATCCAGTTCGCCGAGGTGAAGGCGATGGACGTGGTGCTGTACCCGTTCATGGTGAAGTAGCTGGTGGTACCCGGGATGGTGCTGCAGCTGTCGGTCACGCTGCCGCCGTCATCGGCGCCATCCGTGTCCGAGCCGATCCAAATGCAGGTATCGCCAGTCGCCCACTTCATCGCGACATGACCGTTGACCAGGCCCGAGAGCGCGGTCGAGGTCGAGGTCGCAACGTCCGGGAAGTCATACGTGGTGGCCGGATAGGTGAAGTCGGCGGCGCTGACGGCCATCGACAGGGTCGTCGACGAAGCGACCACCGAGCCGAGGTCCGGCGTGCCGGCCGGGTCCACCGTGCTGCCCTCGTAGAGGCCGACCGAACCCCACGACGGGCCGGTCGAGGTGCCGCTGCCGCAGAAGTCCCACGACGCGGCCTGCACCGAGAGGATGTTGTTCACCGCGCAGTTGCCACCCGTGTTCGGGTCCTGCATGGTGCCAACGTTGACGTTGAAGTAGTCCCTCGATCCGGCCGGGTTCTGGACCTTCCAGATCGTGCCGTCGAGCGAACCGTCATCGGCCTGGCCGAAGCAGACGCACGGGTTGCACGCCTTCGGGTTCGCCGTGACGTTGACCGTGACCGCGTTGCTCGCCTTGAGCTTCGGGCGGCCGTTCCGCTTCAGGTCGCAGTTGTCGAGGTAGAAACCCTGGACGTCGAACTGCACGCCGGCCGGAATGCACGGGCCCGTCGACGGGTCGGAGAGGAAGTCACCGACCGTACCCTGCTTGCTGTCCGCGATCGGCGAGCCGTTCTCATAGCCAGTCGCCAGGATGAACGTCGGGACCTGGAAGAACGGATAGCCCGGGATCGTGACGCCCTGGATGTAGAGCGTCGGCTGCGTGGCGCAGCTCGACCACAGGGTCGACGCGAGGAAGCCGGTCTGGCTGCAATCGACCGCGCCGGTCGCGTTGTTGACCGTCATGTAGGCGGAGTCCGGCCCGGTGTTGACCGTGCCGATCACGCGCAGCATGAGGTCCCAACCCGACAGCTTCGTGCCCGGCGTCGAGTAGTTGCCGCCCGTGAAGTACGAGCGGTTGTCCGGCGCGCTGCTGTCGCCGCACAGCCAGAGGGCCGAGTCGCCGGTCACCATCGTCGTGACGGCGTGCACGCCGCCCGAGCCGACCGTGACGTCCGGCAGGTCGTAGCCGACCGTGCTCGGGCAGAAGCCCGCGGTGATGCCCGGGGTACCCGTGATCGTCACCGTGCCGCTCAGCGATCCGAGGATCGACAGGGGCGCGTTGATGTCAGGGGTGGTGCCGAGCGAATCAACCGTGAGGTTGTCCGGGGCGAGCATGACGTACTTCAGGCCGATCGGACCGGACGAGGACGACTGGTACGTCTGGACAGCGATGCCCGTGACGTCCATGCCGCCCGCCATCAGGTCAAAGTCGACGCTGAACGCATCGCCTGCACCCGTCGGGTAGAAAACCTTCCACGAAGTCTCCGCGCCGCCGTCGTCGAACAGGATCGACTGCGACTGGCCGAGACCACCCACCGGCGGGACCGGGATCGTCTGGGCGGTGGCAACCGCCGAGAGACCCAGGACCGCGAGGGAAGCGAACCACTTCCGCATGCGAGAACCCTCCTGAGAAACCATGAACCTTGATTTGGGCACCGGCTGATTTCGGTCAGCTGGATTGCCGGGGAAGAACTTGCGAACCAGGCTCGGAGCAAGCTTCGAGATCTGGGGCGCTCGTCATCCTCGGTTTTTGATCTTGGTGTCGTTCGCGTTGAACCGACGGAACCGCCGCCACTCACACCGCCCGATTCACACCCCGTCACCGACAACCTGACCGCCTCTTCCCAAACGGTCTGGCGAACTGCGACGGATGCTTGGGACAAACCGACCCAAGCCGCGGAACTGTACCTCTGGATTTCGACTCGTCAACCCTTCGGCTGAGCGCGATTTCAGCGCAGATCCCGGGAGATCCTTGTCTGAGCGTGCGCGCCGTCCGAACACCGCATCGGACGTAAATTGTCCCAAACGAGGTTCCGGATCGATCGCTGTCGCTGAATATTTCGCGCCACCTCCCGTTGCAGGCACCGCCTGCCCACCCCCTGAGTCGGTCATGGTGCGGTTTAGGCTCGTACGACGAGTTCGGAGCGGTGCGCGGCTCGAGGTCAATGCTCTGGCGGGCCGACCGAAGCGCCACTTGCCGCGCCTCTGCCTGGAGGTAGAAACTTGGAACCTCGCAGCGGCCCCGTGCCACTAAGAGGCTGACTTGCCCGCTCGCTCGCGGGCCTTGCCGGTACCCCGTCCGTCGCCCGCAAAGTTTGCTGACCGCACCGTCGTTCCGCAGCTGCACTCTTGCCTCGCAGCTTCGGATCGGTCGATGCAGCTGCCCGCCCGTAAGCGGGGGCATGGCCGGCGAACCGAGGGCGATCGTGTGATCGTCGGACGCGCGCAGCCCTCCCTCCCGCACCACGGGAGATCTCGTTTCCGAGAGGGCCGCTCGATGATTGTTTCCCCCCGCGTTTCGGGTCCCGTCCGCGGCAGCGCGCTCACGGTGGCGCTGCTGCTCGTCGTCCTCGCGATCGGCGGCATCATCGCGTTCATCGCGCTCCGTTCCGATCCGGCGGATGTGCGCCCGACGGCCCCGTCGACGTCGACCGCCGGAACGACCGCCACCCCGGCGGCGCCAACTGAGGCCGAGACCGGACCGGCGCGGACCGCGACCAAGAAGGGGCGCGAAGGCCGGCGCGCGGACAAGCCGATCACGTTCACGGTCAAGTGCCTCGGTCCGGGTGGCGCGGCCGAGCCGCTGGTCGGCATCGAATTGAGCGCCGCGCCGGCGCTCGCCACTGGCATCGACCTCGACGAAACGGTCGTGGCGCGATCGGACGCGGATGGCCTCGCCACCTTCAAGGATCTGCCGTTCACGATCTATGAAGTCTGGTCGTCCCCGGATGGCTACCTGCCGCTGCGCCTGCGCGGCGCGAAGGACGGCAAGGCGCTCGACTTCCTGTTCCGCAAGGGCGTCCCGTTCACCGGATCCGTCCTCGACGCCGAATCGGGCGCACCGATCGCGAATGCGTGGATCCAGCTGCACACCGACTTCGGCATGGCGGCGACGATCAAGCGCATCCAGATGGCGCTGCAGCAAGGCGTCGACCCGCGCGACATCTCGGGCTACGAGCTGCTCGAGAAGCCGCACCCGTTCTTCCGCACCTCGGTCGAGTCGGGCGCCGACGGCAAGTTCACCATCCCGCTCGCGCCGTTCGAGGCCGACGTCACGCTGGCCAGCGAGCACCCGAGCTTCGACTCGTTCAGCGAAGTGCTGAAGGTCCGCGGCAGCGAGCCGATCGTCCGCGACATCCGCTTGTTCCCGCGCATCGACATCGTCGGGCGCGTGGTCGTCGACGAGACCGGTGAACCGGTCGTCGGCGTGAAGGTCCAGGCCACCGAGAACGGCATCCCGCTCATGGTGATGGCGCTGATCGGCGATGGCAGCGGCGGCGTCGAGGACGTGACCGACGCCAACGGCCGCTTCCACCTGCGCAAGCTGCCGCGCGGCAAGCAGTACGTCTCGTGCAACTATCCGGGCTACGAGGACTACGTCGGTGCGTTCGAGATCAAGTCGACGGAGAAGGAGTTCACCCACGAGATCCGGCTGCGGCGCTCCGCCTCGCTCTCGGGCACGGTCGTCGACAACACCAACCAGCCGCTCGAGGGGATCGCGGTCTACTGGGCCACGGCCGAGTCGCAGATCCTGAGCAACAAGGGGCTGCCGGAGAAGCCGCACGCCCGCACCGGCCCTGACGGGAGCTTCGTGCTGCGCGGAGTGCCCGTGACGCGCACCTTCAATGTCCTGGCACGCCACCCCGACTACGTGAACGCCGAGAAGTCCCACTTCGTGCTGCATGCCGGCGAGGAACTGACCGGCGTCGAGATCATGATGAGCCGCGGCGGTGCGATCACCGGCGAGGTGCTCGACGCACTGCGCCAGCCGATCCCCGGTGCGACCGTGGTCGCCACTCCGGTCAGGCCGCCCGGCGCGCCGCTGGTCCCGGTGCTGAGCTCCGCGGATGGCGCGTTCCTGATCAACAACACCCAGCCGGCGCAGTTCGAGCTGACCTGCGAGGCGCCGGGGTATTGCAAGAGCACGATCGGCAACGTGCGCGACGTGACTACCGGCGTCCAGTTCGTGCTGGTGCGCGAAGCCGTCTACTCCGGCCGTTTCCTCAACGCCGCCGGCGAGCCGATCGGCAAGTTCAAGGTGCGTTGCAAGCCGTCGAACGCCGAGAACCCCGCGATCCGCACCGAGCAGATCCGCGACAAGGACGGCAAGTTCGAGCTGAAGGGCCTGACGCCCGGACTCTGGGATTTCGAGTTCAGCGCCGAGGAGCTCACGCCCGTCGTGGTCGAGCGGGTCGCCATGCGCGAGGCGGAGCGGCTCGAGAACCAGGAGTTGCGCGTCGCCGAGGGCGCCCGGGTCGGCGGAGTGCTCCGCTCGATGTCGGGCAAGCCGGTGCAGGCGGCGTTGATCCGCATGGAGTACCTCGACTCGTTCTCCAGCGCGGACAAGAGCTACACCAAGCTGCAGGCCGCCAGCAACTCGAACGGCGAGTACGAGATCAAGAACCTGCTCCCCGGCCGCTACCTCATCTGGGCCTCGCACCCGTCGTTCGCGCCGCTCAAGGAACGCGAGATCGTCGTCGACATCGGTGCGCGCCAGGAGATCGACTTCTCGCTGGTGAAGCCGTCGTCGGTGCGCATCGTCGTGCGTGACGCGGAAGGCAACACCGTCCCCCAGGCCACCGTCTGGCTGTTCCAGGGCGAGAACCCGATGGAGTCAGCGGAGAAGCTCGTCAAGGACGGAATGGTCGGCATCGTGCTCAACAAGGATGAAGCCGACCGGTCCGGCATCCAGACGGCCGAGGCCCACATGCAGGGCGGTATGCGCGTCCAGGTCGGTGAGACCGGCGAAGTGACGTTCTCGCGGAAGGAGCCGGGCGACTGGAGCATCTGGGTCCAGTGCCCCGGCTACTACAAGTACACCGGCCGCCTCAAGCTCGAGGCCGGCAAGGAGACCATCCACGAGGCCGAGCTGGTGAAGCTCGCTCCTGGCGAGAAGCAGCGCGAGGCCTTCACCGACCGCAAGGCCGAGCTCGACCGCCGCAACCAGCGCCAGAGCGGCGCCGGCACGACCAACAACGACCGTGCCGGGCCGAGCGACTTCGCGGAGCTCACCAACGAGCAACGCGAGGTGCTGGAGAAGCAGAAGGCGGGCGAGGAGCTCACCGCCGAGGAGATGACCATCCTCAAGGAAGCGCGCAACCAGCTGCGCAAGAAGAACGACGACGGCGCCGGCGCCGAGGAGCCGTCGAAGGACGCGAAGGCGGCCAAGCGCAAGTCGAAGGCCGACACCGACGGTGACGGCAAGCTGTCGCCCGAAGAGCGCGAGGCGATGAAGAAGCGCGGCGACGCCGACGGCGCCGGCGAAGGCGCCGGCGAAGGGCGCAAGGGCAAGGGCGGCCGCAAGGGCCGGAAGGATGGCGCGGACGGTGACGGCATGGGCGACGGCGACGGCCGTTGAACCGCGACGATTCGTCCACGGCCTCTCCCTGGAATCGATGATGAATCGTGCGATGGCTCGGGCGTGCGCGGGCGCCGTCTCGGCGTGGCTGGCGCTCGGTGGCGTCGCCGACGGGCAGGGCGCCGGCGCCCGCCCGCGCGGCGACAAGGGCGACAAGCAGGACGCCGGCGCCAAGGCGCCGAAGGCGACCGCCGAGTCGTTCCATCCGGGCAAGTCGACCTGGGCGAAATTCACCGAGCGCAAGATCGACCCGGCGCGCGTCGAACCGAGCGAGGCCGAACTGGCAGCGCGATTCGGGCTGGAGAACCTCGGCCCGCGCGCCAGCGACGGCATCGTCGAATACCGCCACCCGAAGGTCGGGATGAAGTTCGTCTTCGTCCCGGCCGGCGCGTTTCCAATGGGCTCGAACCACGGCGAGATCTTCGCCAACCGGATGGTCATCGACTCGGCCATCCGCGGCAAGGCCGACGATTCCTACTTCGGCAATGAGCAGCCGCAGAGCCAGGTCTACGTCTCGCCGTACTTCATCGGCGTCTACGAGGTGACCAACGCCGAGTACCGCGCGTTCCTCGAGGAGTGGCAGGCCGGCAAGGTGCCGGCCGAATGCGAGTGGCCGCTCCTGTTCGGCAAGGTGAGCCACACGCCTTACCTCACCGGCGACCCGCGTCGCGCCCCCTTCAACGGCGATCGCCAGCCGGTGATCGGCATCGGCTGGCTGAACGCCTGGGCATTCGCGCGTTGGATGGGCGGCCGCCTGCCGACCGAGGCGGAATGGGAGAAGGCGGCGCGCGGGACGGATGCCCGGCTGTTCCCGTGGGGCAACCGCTACGACCCGATGCGCGCGAACCTCTGCGAGAGCCAGAACTACCGGTTGCTCGAAGTCGGGACCTATCCGGGTGGCCGCAGCCCGTACGGCTGCTACGACATGGCAGGGAATGCCGCCGAGTACTGCCTCGACGCCTTCGAGGAGTCCCTGCTGCGGAACCTGCCGCTGTCGAACCCCTGCCTGGTCGAGCGTTACCCCGGACGCGATCGCCGCGCCCAGCGCGGCGGCAGTTACAACCGCTTCGGCTTCCTCTTCAAGGGGCGCACCGCCGCACGCGGCTTCTCGAAGCTGGTCCCGCGTTTCCCCGATCCGACGAAAGAGTCGATGGACCCGTTTCCGATCACCGAGTACCTCTTCGGTGGGATGCGGGTCGTCCTGTCACCGCTCGACCAGTTGCTGAGCCCGGAGGACATCGAGCGCCTGCGCGCCGATCAGAAGGCGATCGAGACGAAGCGGCTCGAGGCGATCCGGCGCAAGAACGCGGAGGCGGGACGAACGGGGACGCCGACCATTCCGTCGCTGCCCGGCGGCGTCCCTCAGCGCGGCGACGGCGAACTCGGCCGCGACGATGACGGCGCCGAGGACGGTGAAGGCGGAAGCGAAGACGGCGGAGGCGGCTAGCTCGGCAGATTGCGCAGGTCGTGGCCGAGCTTGTCGCGCTTGGTCCGCAGGTAGTCGCGATTCTGCTCGTTCGCCGCCATCTCGAGCGACACGCGCTCGACGATCTCGAGCTGATAGCCCTTGATCGCGTGGTACTTGCGCGGGTTGTTGGTCAGCAGCCGGATGCGCTGGATGCCGAGGTCGCGCAGGATCTGCGCCCCGACCCCGTAGTGGCGCACGTCCTCCGGCAAACCCAGTGCCCGGTTGGCCTCGACCGTGTCGAGGCCCTGCTTCATCTGCAGCGCGTAGGCCCGCAACTTGTTCTCGAGCCCAATGCCCCGCCCTTCCTGCTGCATGTAGAGCAGGGCGCCGCGACCGGCCCGCGCGATCTGCGCCAGTGCGCCATGGAGTTGGTCGCCGCAGTCGCAGCGCAACGACTCGATCAGGTCGCCGGTGAAGCACGACGAGTGCACCCGGACCAGGAGCGGTTCCTCGATCGGCGCCGCGCGCGTCGCCGGATCGGGGATCCCCATGGTCAACGCCACGTGGGGATCGCGATCGACCAGCGACCGGTAGAGGTGGACGTCGAACTCGCCGTAGCGCGTCGGCAGCCGGATCGAGACGGTCCGCTCCACCAGCTTCTCGTGGCGGCGCCGGTGCTCGATCAGTTCGGCGATCGAGGTCATCTTGAGGCCGTGCTCGCCGCTGAATCGCTCGAGGTCCGGCATGCGGGCCATGGTGCCGTCGTGATTCGTGATCTCGCAGACGACTCCGACCGGCTCCAACCCCGCCAGGCGGCAGAGGTCGACCATTCCCTCGGTGTGTCCGGTGCGCACCAGCACGCCGCCCGGTTCCGCTCGCAGCGGCGGAACGTGGCCCGGCCGCACCAGGTCCTCGGGGCGGCAGTCCACTCGCGCCGCCTGCCGGATCGTCGTCGCGCGGTCGGCCGCCGAGATCCCCGTCGTGATCCCGCTGCGCGCATCCACCATCACCGTGAACGCGGTGCCGTGCCGCGTCGTGTTGAGCCGCGCCTGCGGCTCGAGCCCCAGCCGGTCGCCGCGCTGGGCGTCGATCGGCATGCAGATCAGGCCACACGCCTGGCGCGCCATGAAGTTGATCGCCGCCGGAGTGACGAACTCGGCGGCCATGCACAGATCGCCCTCGTTCTCGCGATCCTCGTCATCGACGAGGATGATCATCCGCCCGG
Source organism: Planctomycetota bacterium (assembly GCA_016872815.1). Lineage (GTDB taxonomy): Bacteria > Planctomycetota > B15-G4 > B15-G4 > SIAN01 > SIAN01. Next base: position 6,220 of record VGYY01000024.1, on the reverse strand, counting down.
CCTTGAGCTCGGCGAGGATCTCCGGAATCGGGCTGATCGGCATGGCGGTCTCCTGGAGTCGCGCCAGCCGGAGGACCGGCCGCCGGCGCGCCACGGACGCGGCCCAAGTTAGCGCGGCGCTCACCGCCTCCGCGCCGGCCGGAGGCGATCACGCGCGCCGCGGCTCCGCATCGATCCGCCGCACCGAGCCATCCGCCCGCGAGCCGACCAGCGCGAATTCGGCCAGCCCGACGAACAGGCCGTGCTCGACGACGCCGGGAATCGAATCGAGCGCGCGGCCGAGCGCTGCCGGGTCGGGGATCTCCGGGAAACGCGCGTCGACGACCAGGTTGCCGTGGTCCGTCACCACCGGCCCGTCCTTGCCGCCACCCTTGCGCAACGCCGGCACCGCGCCGAGCTCCCGCAGCCGCCGCTCGACCGGACGCAGCGCGATGCCGAGCACCTCGATCGGCACCGCCCACTTGCGGCCGAGGACGTCGACCAGCTTGCCATCGTCGGCGAGCACGACGAACCGCTCCGCCGCGGTGGCGACGACCTTCTCCTGCGTGTGCGCCGCGCCCCCCCCCTTGATCAGGGCAAGCCCCGGCCCGACTTCGTCCGCGCCGTCCAGCGCGAGGTCGACGCGGTCGACGTCGTTCAGCGTGCGCACGAGGAGACCCGCCTCGCGCGCCAGCTCGGCCGCCGACCACGAGGTCGGCACGCCGGTGAAACGCAGCCCCTCCTCGCGCCAGCGCCGCCCGAGTTCGGCGATGGCGAAGGCCGCCGTCGAGCCGGTGCCGAGGCCGACCACCATGCCGGGGGCGACCAGTGCCGCGGCGGCCACGCCGACCTTGCGCCGCGCCTCGAGCTCGACCGGATTCGCCGTCTTCTGCACGCTCACGGGTAGGTCGCGAGCAGCCGCAGCAGATCGAAGTTGATCGCGATCTTGCGCGGCGACGAAGAGAACGGCAGCGAAAGCGCCGAGACGCGCAACTTGAGCTCGAGGGTGGTCGGATCGATGTAGTCGGCCGGAACGGCGATCGCGATCGACTTGAACACGTCGCTGGTCCCGATCAGGTCGCCGTCGAGCGTGTCCCACCGGCCGGTGACGACGTTCTTCGCCTCGATCTGCTGCGGGATCCCCGACTTCGACATCCGCGTCTCGACCTCCAGCACCAGCGAGGTGGGCGCCGTCGACTGCAGCCGGAAATCCGCACCGACCCGGAACGGCCCGGCTGCCCCCGTCAGGGTCTGGTCGATGAAGGTGTAGACCTTTTCGTCGCTCGTCTCGGCGTTCGCCGTCGAACCGGTGATCTTGGTGCCCGGCTCGGCGTGCCACACGAACGGATCGACCTCGTCGGTGACCGGCCGGATCCGGATGATCCGGTTGCCGATGTGGTTCACCACGTAGAGGTAGCCGTCCGGTCCGATCTGGGCATCGGTCACGACGCCGAAGCTCGACCCCCACTGGATCTTGTTGCGCTCGCCGGTCGTGTCGGCCACCTTGTCGCCGAGCCCGCTCGGGAGCTTGAACTCGAGGCGCGACGCCTTCATCGCGCAGTAGTAGAGGTTCCCGGTGTTGTTGTCGCCGATCAGACAGTTGTCGACGAGGTCGTCCGGGAACAGCTTCGAGCCGAGGAACGTGATGGCGGTGATGCCGATCGGCGTCTTGAACGAGAGCTCGGGATCGAGGTAGTCCGAGTTGGCCAGCGCGGTGAGGTCGGCCTCGTCGTAGGCCGTGTTGTTGTTCTCGCCGTAGGTCGCGTCGCGCGAGTCGGGGCCCATGATCTTGAGCCAGCCGCTGTTCATCCCCTTGGGGACGCGGCAGACCTCGTCGTAGAGGTTCGGACCGTTCTCGGTGTTCCAGAGCTCGCCGTTGACGGGATCGAAGCACATCCCGTAGCCATTGCGCAGCCCGTAGCTCCACCAGAGATGGAGCGCGCTGTCGGACTCGCCGGTGAACGGATTGTCCGTCGGGATGGTGCCGTCGCTGTTGATGCGGAAGATGCCGCCGACCACGGCGCTCCCGCTCGTGGCGGTGTTCTGCTCGATGCGGGCGGTGCTGCCGAAGCGGCCGCGATTCAGGTCGCCGGTCTGGCCGTAGAGCTTGCCATCGGGCCCGAACTCGATCGGCCCGCCGTCGTGGTTGGGGCCGTTCGCCTGCGACGCGTCGCTCGGGAAGGCCACCAGCGGCCCGAACACGCTGCCCAGGGTCGAGCCGTTCCACGTGTAGCGCTCGACCCGGTTGTCGAGCCACCGGTCGCTGGCCGAGGAATCGGCGGAGGTCGTGCTGGCCGAATAGCTGACGTAGACGTAGCCGTTGACGGCGAAGTCGGGGTCGATCGTGATGCCGAGCCCGCCGCGCTCGCTGTTGCTGTTGACGTTGAGGTCGAGGGCGGTGCCCTGGATCACGCCGTCCTTGACCCAGCGGACCATGCCGTCGTTCTTCTGGATCACCAGCAGCTCGCCCGGCCCGATGAAGACGAACGCGGTCGGCGCCGAGAGGCCGGTGACCCAATTCGCCAGCTTGAGCCGGCCGTCGGTGAGGGTCTGCGCGGCGGCATCGGCCGCCGCCGACGCGAACGCCGCGAGCGATGCGAGGACGATTGCGGCACGACGCATCACGCGGACTCCATCAGCGCGGAAGGAGGCGACCGGGAAAGGCTCCCTTCCTAGCGCGCGCTCCGCCGTTTGGGAAGTCGCCGTGCCCGGGTCGGCACCGGGCGGGCCGGCGGCGGATCTCCCGCAGCGCCCGTGGCGGCGGTCAGCCGCCGTTCGGCGCGCCGGGCGTGGCGGGCGGCGCCGGCGGCGCATCCCCACCGGCGGGGTCGGCGCCGTCCTCGCTCTCGTCGTGCACCATCCGCCCCACCGATGCCACCTGGTCGCCGTCGACCTTGAAGCGCACCAGGCAGACGCCCTGCGTGTTGCGGCCGATGCTCGATACGTCCTTCACCGGCGTGCGCACCACCTGCCCCTGCTGCGTCGCGATCAGCAGGTCGTCGTCGTCGGTCACTTCGAGCACGCCGACCACCGCGCCGTTCCGCTCGGTCGTCTTGATGTTGATGATCCCGAAGCCGCCGCGCCCCTGCACGCGGTACTCCTCGAGCGGCGTGCGCTTGCCGAAGCCGTTGGCGCAGACGGTGAGCACCGTCGCGTTCGGCTGGGCGAGGATGAGGCTCACCACCTCGTCCCGCCCCTTCCCCTCCTCGCGCAGGTTCATGCCGCGCACGCCGGTGGCAGGCCGCCCCATCGGCCGCACGTCCTCGAGCTCGAAGCAGATCGCCTGCCCCTCCTTCGAGGCGAGCAGCACCCGATCCCCCGCGCGGGCGATGCGCACGCCCACCAGCGCGTCGCCCTCGTTGAGCCCCATCGCGATGATCCCGCCGCGCATCGGCCGCGAGAACGCCGACAGCTCGGTGCGCTTGATCACGCCCTGGCGCGTCGCCAGCACCAGGAAGCCCGCGGTGAAGTCGCGCACCGGGATGACGCGCGTGATCTTCTCCTCGCCCTGCAGCTGCAGCAGGTTGGCGATGGCGCGGCCGCGCGAATAGCGCGAGAGCAGCGGCAACTGATAGACCTTGAGCCAGTGCACCCGACCGGTGTCGGTGAACAAGAGCAGGTGGTCGTGGTTGTTCGCGATGAACACCTGCTCGACGAAGTCGTCGTCCTGCGCGTCGGTGCCGATGATCCCCTTGCCGCCGCGCCGCTGCGCGCGGTACTCGCCGGAGGAGAGGCGCTTCACGTAGCCCTTGCGGCTGATCGTGACGGTCATCTCCTCGTCCGGGATCAGGTCCTCCGGGACGGTGTCGTCGAGCGGTTCGCCGATCTCGGTGCGGCGCGCGTCGCCGAACTCGCGCTCGGTCTTCTCGACCTCCTCCTTGACGATGCGGTCGACCTCCTTCGGATCGCCGAGGATCCGGCGGTAGCCGGCCACCTCGGCCGTCACCTCGCGATGCTCCTGCTCGATCTTGTCGCGCTCGAGCGCGGTGAGGCGATGGAGGCGGAGGTCGACGATCGCATCGGCCTGCCGCTCCGACAGCTTGAATCGCGCCACCAGGTTCTTCTTGGCGTCGTCGCGATCGGCGGAGGCGCGGATGGTCGCGATCACCTCGTCCATGTGCGACAGGACGACGAGGAATCCCTCGAGGATGTGCAGGCGGTCGAGCGCCTTCCCGAGCAGGAACCGCGTCCGCCGCGTGACGACCACCCGCCGGTACGCCACGTACTCGACCAGCAGGTCCTTGAGCGACAGCGTCTTCGGCCGGCCGTCGACCAGCGCGATGTTGATGATCGAGAAGCGGTCCTGGAGCTGGGTGAACTCGTAGAGCCGGTTCAGGACGACCTTGGCGTCCTCGCCGGCGCGGCACTCGACGCAGATGCGGATGCCGTCCTTGTCCGACTCGTCGCGCACCTCGCTGGCGCCCTCGAGCCGCCCGTCCTTGATCAGCTCGGCGATCTTCTCGATGAGGACGGTCTTGTTGATCTGGAACGGGATCTCGGTGATGACGATGCGCTGGCGGTTGCCCTTGGCGCCCGCCTCCTCGAACGACGCCTTGCCGCGCACGTCGACGTAGCCGCGACCGGTGCGGTAGGCCTCGCGCACGCCGTAGGTGCCGCAGAGGATGCCGCCGGTCGGGAAGTCGGGCCCCTTCACGAACTCCATCAACTCGTCGATCGTGATCTCGGGCCGGTCGACGACCGCGCGCAGCGCCTGACAGACCTCGGTCAGGTTGTGCGGCGCCATCGACGTCGCCATGCCGACGGCGATGCCGTTGCTGCCGTTCACCAGCAGGTTCGGAAAGCGGCTCGGCAGGACGGTGGGCTCCTGCCGCGTCCCCTCGTAGTTGGGGACGAAGTCGACCGTGTCCTGCTCGAGGTCCTCCATCATCGCGGAGGCGGCGGCGGCCATCCGCGCCTCGGTGTAGCGCATCGCCGCCGGCGGGTCGCCGTCGATCGAGCCGAAGTTGCCCTGCCCCTGCACCAGCTGGTAGCGCATGTTGAACGGCTGCGCCATGCGCACCAGCGTCGGGTAGATCACCGACTCGCCGTGCGGGTGGTAGTTGCCCGAGGTGTCGCCGGCGATCTTCGCGCACTTGCGCTGCTTGCTGCGCGGCCCGAGGTTCAGGTCGTTCATCGCGACGAGGATGCGGCGCTGGGACGGCTTCAACCCGTCGCGGACGTCGGGCAGCGCGCGACTGACGATCACCGACATCGCGTAGGACAGGTAGCTGTCCTTCATCTCCTGCTCGAGCAGGAGCGCACGCTCGTTCGGGAGGTTCGGGGGCGTCAGCGATGGCGGGCTGTCGGACACGGGCGTGGCGCCTCCCCTCGGCGAGACAAGGGCGCGGATTATCACCGACGACGGGGTGTTTCGTGCCGGCCCGAAGCGGACGGGTCAGTCGTTCCGGGCGATCCCCAGTTCGTTCACATCCAGGCGTAGAAAGCGCTGAAGACCAGCGCTGCGCCGACGAAGTAGGCGCACAGCCCGCGCAGCTCCCGCCGCAGCCGCAGCGCGAACGGCAGCGACCCGGCCGCGGCTCCGGCGAGCGGGCGGGCGTCGGCGACGGTCGCGTCGAGCGCGACACCCGCTTCCGGCACCCGTCGCCGCAGCAGCCAAGCGGTCGCGCCGAGCGCCAGCAGCAGCACCGCAGCCGCGCCGGCAGCCCCGGAGCGAACGAGCGGCCACGCGAGCAGGGCGAGGCAGAAGAGCAGCGCCAGCAGCCCGAACACCCGCCCCCCCTCACCGCCATCGACCCGGCCGCGCAGCCGCTCCTGGAACGGCAACTGCGGCACGGCGGTCGCCGGCAGCAACGCAAGCGTCGAGGAGCAGAGCCCGAGCGCGCCGGCCGCCGCCCCGAACCACCCCCCGCGATCGTGCACCAGCAGCACCGTGACGATCGCCGCCAGCGGCAGCGCCACCCCCCACCAGCACGCCTTGCGCGCGCCACGCTCGAGCGAGCGCGCGGCCGCGCCGCCGTGCCACGCCAGCGCGAATCCGCCGGCCGGCGAATCGGTGAAGCGCAGCAGCATCCCGGCCAGCGCGAGCACCAGCGCCGGCAGCTGGCTGAACAGCAGCGCGAACAGCCCGTCGTCGTCCGCCCCGCGGCCGAGCGCGAGGAAGAGCAGCGGGTACGCCAGCAGCGGGATCGCCTGCAACCGGAAGCCGCGCTCGCGCCGCAGCAGCCGCAGCGCCAGGCGGAAGCTCGGCCGCTCGGCCGGCGCGACGGCGAAGCGCTCGAAG
>VGYY01000023.1 GCA_016872815.1 Planctomycetota bacterium | reverse complement strand
AGATCGGCGAGCGCCTGCATCGCGAACAGCCCGCTCGCGAGGTCGGCGATCTTGCCGGCGACCTCGTCGTGCTTGCCGATCGTGACGCCCCACTGGAAGCGCTGCGCCGCGAACCGGCGCGCCATCGAGAGCGCCTGCTTCATGCCGCCGACGATGCAGCTCGGCAGCGTGAGTCGCCCGGTGTTGAGCGTCGTCAGCGCGAGCTTGAGCCCGGCCCCCTCCTTCCAGAGGAGGTTCTCGCGCGGGACCTTGACGTCCTTGAAGCGGAGCACGCCGTTGTAGATGCCGCGCAGGCCGTGGAAGCGGCAGCGGTGCGCCACCTCGACGCCCGGCCATGACCGCTCGACGATGAACGCCGAGATCTGCTTCTTCTTCGAGCCGTCCGGCGCGACCTTGGGCGGCGTCTGCGCCATCACCACCATCAGGTCGGCGATCGTGCCGTTGGTGCACCAGAGCTTCTCGCCGTTCAGGATCCAGTGGGTCCCGTCGGCCGAGAGCTCGGCTCGCGTCGTCATGTTGGCCGGGTCGGAACCGGCGTCGTTCTCGGTGAGCGCGAACGCCGAGAGCTCCCCCTTCGCGAGCCGCGGCAGGTAGCGCTCCTTCTGCTCCTTGGTGCCGAAGAGCTTGAGCGGCTGCGGGACGCCGATCGACTGGTGCGCGGAGAGGAGCGTCGCCGTGTTGGCGCAGTGGCCGGCGACCATCTCGATGATCCGGTTGTACGACGTCTTGGTCAGCCCGAGCCCGCCGTACTCCTTCGGGATGATCAGCCCGAACGCACCGATCGAGCGCAGCGCTGCGAGCGTCTCCGCCGGCACCTCGCCTTCGCGATCGATCCGCTCGCCATCGACGTGCTGCTCGAGCACCGGCTTCAGCTTCGCGATGAAGGCGTCGCACTCGGCGCGCGCGGCGGCCGGCTCGACCGGGAAGGGGTCGATCAAGTCCATCCGCAAGCGACCGAGGAAGAGCTCCTTGGCGAAGGAGGGCTTCTCCCAGCTCTGCTCGCGCGCCGCCTCGGCGACCGCGCGCGCCTCGTCGGCACTGACGCCGACCGCGGCGCCCGCGGGCTGCGAAGTCGCGCTCGCCATGCCACGGGGTCCCGGCGCAGTGCTCGCGCCGGGCGTGCTGTTGGAGGGGGTGGTGCTGGTCGGGCCAGTCATGCGCTCTGCCATCTCCGCCGCGGCGCCTTTCCCGGGGCCGCGCGATCATCCACGACGATGATCGGCGCCCCTCCGGGCGGCGCTCCAATCGGGCGTCCTCCCCCGGGACTAGCGAACGGCGCACCGCGCCCGGCGCCACGACTCTCGGCGTGCGGGAAGACGACCGGCGGAGCGCCGATTCCGCCGCCGCCGCTCACCCGAGCAGCGCGCGCGCGATCACCATCCGCTGCGCCTCGGTCGTCCCCTCGTAGATCTCGGTGATGCGGGCGTCGCGGAAGAGCCGTTCCACGCGGTACTCGCGCGAGTAACCGGCCGAGCCGTGGACCTGCACCGCCTCGTCGGCGACCTTGTTGGCGAGCGTGCTGGCGAACAGCTTCGCCATCGCCGCCTCCTTGCCGCACGGCGCGCCGGCGTCGCGCATGCGCGCCGCCCGCCGCGTCAGCAGTCGCGCCGCGTCGATGCCGGTCGCCATGTCGGCCAGCTTCCACTGGATCGCCTGGAACTCGGCGATCGGCCGGCCGAACTGGCGGCGCTCCCTGGCGTACCTGAGCGACTCGTCGAAGCAGCCCTGCGCGATGCCGAGCCCCTGGCTCGCGATGCCGATCCGCCCGACGTCGAGCGCGTCCATCGCGATGCGGAAGCCCTTGTCGAGTTCGCCGAGCAGGTTCTCCGCCGGGATCTCGCACTCGTTGAAGAGGACTTCAGTCGTCGGCGACGCCCGGATGCCGAGCTTCTCCTCCTTCTTGCCGATCGTGACGCCCTTGGTGGCGCGCTCGACGACGAAGCAGGAGATGCCGCGCGAGCGCTTGTCGGGGTCGGGGCTCGGCGCGGTGCGGGCGAAGACGAGGAAGAGGCCGGCGTGGGTGCCCGACGTGATCCAGAGCTTGGCGCCGTTGATCACGAAACGGTCGCCCTTGCGGACGGCGGTCGCCTTCTGGTCGCTGGCGTCGGTGCCGGCGCCCGCCTCCGAGAGGCAGTAGGCGCCGAGCCATTCGCCGCTCGCGAGCTTCGGCAGGAAGCGGGCGCGCTGGGCGTCGGTCGAGTGCTTGGCGACGGCGCTCGCGACCAGCGAGTTGTGGACGGAGAGCGTGACCGCGGTCGACGGGCAGACGCGCGAGATCTCCTCGACCACGATCGAGGCGGCGAGCGTCCCCATCGCGCTGCCGCCCCACGCTTCGGGGATCGTGATCGCCGTAAGCCCGAGCTCACGCGCCTTCGCCCACGGGATCTCGGGGAAGCTCTCCGCCTCGTCGTACTTCGCCGCGTGTGGAGCGACGTGATCGCGGACGTAGTCGCGGACGGTCTGCTGCAGGAGCTCCTGCTCCTCCGTGAGTTCGGGGGCGAGTTCAGGCGACGACGGGTCGGTGGTCAAGCGGGACTCCGGAGCGGGAACCCCTCCTTACCACAGGTCACCGTCCGGCCCCCAGCCCGGGTCGCAATCCAGAACGCGGACATGCCGGACAAACCGTTCCTGGAACAGTTGTTCCGACAAACTGTTCCTGGAACAGTTGTTCCGGCTCGGGTTCAGGTGCTGGGGGAGTAGTCGTAGAAGCCGCGGGCGGTCTTTCGGCCCAGCGTGTTGGCGGCGACCATGCGGCGCAGCAGCGGGCAGGGGCGGTACTTGTCGTCGCCGAGCTCGCGATGCAGCACTTCCATGATGAAGAGGCAGGTGTCGAGGCCGATCAGGTCGGCGAGCGCGAGCGGCCCCATCGGGTGGGCCATGCCGAGCTTCATCACCTCGTCGATCGCCTCCTTGGTCGCGACCCCCTCCATCAGGCAGAAGATCGCCTCGTTGATCATCGGCATCAGCACGCGATTGCTGACGAAGCCGGGGAAGTCGTTGGCGAGCACCGGCACCTTGCCGAGCTTCCTGGTCGTCTCGACGATCGTGTCCGCCGTCGCGTCGCTGGTCAGCTGACCGCGGATGATCTCGACCAGCTTCATGACCGGCACCGGGTTCATGAAGTGCATGCCGATCACCCGATCGGCGCGATCGGTCTTCGCCGCGAGGCGCGTGATGGAGATCGACGAGGTGTTGCTGGCGAGGATCGTCGCCGGCGGCGTCGCTTCCGACAGCCGCTTGAAGACGTCGACCTTGAGCTCGAAGGTCTCCGGCACCGCTTCCACGATCAGGTCGGCCTCCACCGCGTCGAGCAGCCGCGGACTCGGCTTCACGCGCGCGGCGATGGCGTCGGCGTCGGCCTGAGGCAGCGTCCCCTTCTTCACCAGGCGCGCCAGGCTGCCGCGGATCGTCGCGATGCCCTTCTCGAGACTCGGCTCGAACGCGTCGACCATCGTGACCGCGATCCCCGCCTGCGCGAAGACCTGCGCGATCCCGTTGCCCATCGTCCCGGCGCCGACGACGCCGACCTTCTTGATCTCGCCCACGCTCAACGCTCCACGTCTAGTGCGCTCGCTCAACGCTCGACGGTCACATTGCTCGCTAACGCTCGACGGCCAACGCCACCCCGTTGCCGCCGCCGAGGCAGAGGCTGGCCATGCCCTGCTTCTTGCCCTGGTCCTTCATCGCGTGGAGCAGCGTCGTGAGCACGCGCGCGCCGCTCGCGCCGATCGGGTGGCCGAGCGCCACCGCGCCACCGTTCACGTTGACGCGCGCCGGATCGAGGCCGCACTCCTTCGTGACCGCGATCGCCTGCACCGCGAACGCCTCGTTCAGCTCGACCAGCTCGTACGTATCGGCCTTCGCGCCGATCCTGGCGTTCAGCTTCCTCACCGCGTCGACCGGGGCCATCATCACCCACTCGGGCGCCATCCCGCCGGTCGCGTAGCCGCGCACGCGCGCCAGCACCTTGCAGCCGAGCGCCGCCGCCCGCTTCTCCGACATCACGACGACCGCCGCCGCGCCATCGTTGATGGTCGACGCGTTGCCCGGCGTGACGGTGCCGTTCTCCTTCTTGAAGGCCGGCTTCAGCTTGCCGAGCTTCGCCGCGTCGCTGTCGGCGCGCGGCCCCTCGTCCGCCGTCACGACGACCGGATCCCCCTTCGGCTGCGCGACGGAGACCGGGACGATCTCCTCCTTGAACTTGCCGCTGGCCGCCGCCTTCACCGCCTTCGCGTGCGAACCCGCCGCGAACTGATCCTGCGCCTCGCGCGCGATGCCGTACTTCTCGGCAACCTTCTCGGCGGTGATCCCCATGTGGAAGTCGTTGTAGACGTCCCACAGTCCGTCGAAGACCATCGAGTCGATCAGCTTCCCGTGACCGAGCCGCACGCCATCGCGCGCCTCCGGCAGCAGGTAGGGCGCGCGCGTCATCGACTCCATCCCGCCGGCGACGATGCACTCGGCATCGCCCGCGCGGATCGCCTGCGCCGCCAGCATCACCGCCTTCAGCCCCGAGCCGCACACCTTGTTGATGGTGACCGCACCGATCTCGTCGGGCAGCCCCGCGCCGCGCGCCGCCTGCCGCGCCGGGTTCTGGCCGCAGCCCGCCTGCAGCACGTGGCCCATGATCACTTCCTCGACCAGCTTCGGGTCGATGCCGGCCCGCGCGACCGCTTCCTTGATGGCGATCGAGCCGAGCTGCGCCGCCTTCAGCGACGCGAACGCTCCCTGGAACCGCCCGATCGGCGTGCGGACGGCGCTGACGATGACGGCCTCGGCCATGGCGCGCTCCTGCGAAGGACTGCCGCGACGGCGGGTCGCGGGCCCGGCAAGTTAACCCGCCACCGCCCCGTCGCGGGGCGACGGCGTCGCGCCGAAGGGGAACAACGACGCCGGCGCCCGCCAGACCCGCAGCGCCACCGCCAGGAGCGCGCCCGCGAACAGCAGCTCGCCGATCTCCTGGGCGTCGTTGCGGCGCTCGAGCACCAGCCAGTTGGCGACGTGGCGGAGGAAGAGCAGCGATCCGCCGAACCACGCGAGATCGGCCAGCGGCGGCACCGGCAGCCCGAGGCGTGCACTGCACCGCCCCAGCGCCGGCAGCACGCGAATGGAGAGGCACAGCACGATCGTCGCGGCGATCGACCCGACCAACAACGAGTACTTCAGCGGTTGAACACCTCTCAGGTTGTGGAGGTTGATCTCGTCCTGCTCGTTCACCTCGGTGATCCCGGGCGGCGTCAGGAAACCGAACAGCCGCTGGCCCCAACTGATCTCCTCGCCGGCGAACACGGCGCACACGAGAGCCGCCACGATCGTCCAGGCGCGCGCCACGCCGCAGCGGATCGCCGCGCTGCCGGGGCGCGCCGCGGAGGCAAGCGCCATCGACGCCGCAAGGAACAGCAGCGCCGTCGCGTTCTCGATCACGCCGTCCTCATGGCACGCCATGTGGACCGCGGCGGGCGCGACCCGGCACCACGCCACGAAGGCGCCAATCGCGGCGATCGCGGCGGAGGCACGCCACCATTCGCGCCGCCAACTGCTGGTGTCGGAGAGTGCGGGAGGAGTCACGGCTCGAAGTCGGTCAGGTCGGAGGCGCGGTTGAAATCGACTCGAACCTCGAGCATGGCCTCGCTGAATCGTGCGGATGGCGCTCCACGGTCGCAGCCCGGCGGTATCGGCAGGACCGCACCGAGCCACCCGGTCGAGGCGGTCGGACAGCGCGCGCGCACCAGGAATGCGTCGTCGAGCTCGTCGACCTCGATGGCGTCGGAAGCGACGCCGACCAGCGCGACGTGCCACACGAGGCCCCGATGATCGAGCTCCCACGTCGCCGGCGCCTCATCGAAGAACGAGTGCGCGCTGACCCCGGGCGCGCCCGGGTAGCTGGCGTGCAGTGCGGCCGTGACGGCGGCGCGTCCCGACTCGATGGCGCGACCGATCGCCCCGCGTTGCCCCGGATCCACTCTTGGCACACTCCCTCGCGTCGACGACCCTCCGCGCGAGCGCTGGTCTGGGGCCGCGCCCCATGACGGTTACCATCCCGCGGTCGAATCACCAAGTCTGCCGCCGGCCCCCCCCGAGCGGCGACGCCCCGCGGCACGACTGGCCGCCGGACTGGAGCCTGAACCGGGAATGCGCAATCCAATGATCGAGGATCCTGACCCGACCGAGACGCAGGAGTGGAACGAGTCGCTCGACGGCGTGATCGACGTTCATGGCAAGGGCCGGGCGACGTGGATCGTCGGGCGGCTGATGGAGCACGCGGCGAAGTCCGGGGTCGACGTCCCGGCGCCGATGAACACGCCCTACCTCAACACGATCCCGCACGAGCTCGAGCCGCCCTACCCGGGCGACCGCGACCTCGAGCGGCGGATCAAGCGGCTGATCCGCTGGAACGCGATGGCGCTGGTGCACAGCGCCAATCAGCTGAACCCCGGCATCGGCGGCCACATCTCGACCTTCGCGTCGTCGTCCACGCTGTTCGAGGTCGGCCTCAACTGGTTCTTCCGCGGCCGCACGGCGGACCAGGTCGGCGACCAGGTCTTCTTTCAGGGCCACGCCTCGCCCGGCCTCTACGCGCGCGCCTGGCTCGAGGGCCGGCTCACCGAGACCCAGCTCACCAACTTCCGGCGCGAGCTGCAGTCGGGCGGCGGGCTCTCGTCCTACCCCCATCCCTGGCTGATGCCGGACTTCTGGCAGTTCCCGTCGGTGTCGATGGGCCTATCGCCGCTCTGCTCGATCTACCAGGCGCGCTTCAACCGCTACCTGCTGAATCGCGGCATGGCCGACACCAGCCAGAGCCGCGTCTGGGCCTTCCTCGGCGACGGCGAGATGGATGAGCCCGAGTCGCTCGGCGCCATCACGCTCGCCTCGCGCGAGAAGCTCGACAACCTGACCTGGATCGTGAACTGCAACCTGCAGCGCCTCGACGGGCCGGTGCGCGGCAACGGCAAAATCATCCAGGAGCTCGAGGCGGCGTTCCGCGGCGCCGGCTGGAACGTCATCAAGGTCGTCTGGGGTGACGACTGGGATCCGCTGCTGGACGCCGACCGCACCGGCGCGCTGGTCAAGCGCATGGGGGTCACGGTCGACGGGCAGTACCAGAAGTACGTCGTCGAGAACGGCGCCTACATCCGCGAGAAGTTCTTCGGCCCGGAACCGGAGCTCGCGCAGCTGGTCGCCCACCTCTCCGACGACCAGATCCGCCGCCTCAATCGCGGCGGCCACGATCCGGTGAAGGTCTACGCGGCGTTCAAGGCGGCCACCGAGGCGACCGGCCGGCCGACCGTGATCCTCGCCAAGACGGTGAAGGGCTACGGTCTCGGCGAGGCAGGCGAGGGGCGCAACACCGCCCACAACCAGAAGGAGCTCGACGAGCCGCAGATCGCGAAGTTCCTGTCGCGCCTCGAGCTCGAGATCCCGAACCGGCCCGCGGGCGAGGCGCCCTTCTGGAAGCCGACCGCCGACAGCCCCGAGATGCGCTACCTGCGCGAACGGCGCGCGGCGCTCGGCGGTTTCCTGCCCAGGCGCGTCGTCGTGAGCAAGCCGCTCGACGTCCCGCCGCTCGAGTACCTGAAGGACTTCCTCGGCGACGGCGGCGACAAGCCGATCAGCACCACCATCGCGCACGTGCGCATGATGGCGGCGCTGCTCAAGCACCAGGGCATCGGCAAGCGCCTGGTGCCGATCGTGCCGGACGAGGCGCGCACCTTCGGCATGGACGCGCTGTTCCGGCAGTGCGCGATCTACGCGGCGCAGGGCCAGCTCTACGAGCCGGTCGACAAGGCGCAGTACCTCTACTACCGCGAATCGCGGGAGGGGCAGATCCTCGAGGAAGGGATCAACGAGGCCGGCTCGCTCGCCAGCTTCATCGCCGCCGGCACGGCGTACGCGACGCACGGCGAGCCGATGATCCCGATGTACACCTTCTATTCGATGTTCGGCATGCAGCGCGTCGGCGACCTGGTGTGGCAGGCCGCCGACCAGCGCGCGCGCGGCTTCCTGTTCGGCGCGACCGCCGGACGCACCACGCTGAACGGCGAGGGGCTCCAGCACGAGGACGGCAACAGCCACCTGCTGGCGCTGCCGGTGCCGAACCTCGTCTGCTACGACGCGACGTACGCGTACGAGCTGGCGGTGATCGTGCAGGACGGCATCCGCCGCATGTACGGCGAGGGCGAGGACGTCCTCTACTACGTGACGATCTACAACGAGAACTACCTGATGCCGGCGCTCCCCGAGGGCGCGCGCGAGGGGATCCTGCGCGGCTGCTACCGGCTGCGCAAGGCGGCGGGCGGGGCGAAGAAGAAGCGGGTCCACCTGCTCGGCGCCGGCCCGATCCTGCGCGAAGTGCTGCGCGGAGCCGACCTGCTGAAGGAGAAGTTCGGCGTCGACGCCGACGTCTGGTCCGTGACCAGCTGGAAGGAGCTCCGTCGCGATGCGCTCGATTGCGAGCGCTGGAACATGCTCCACCCCGATCAGCCGATGCGCGTCCCGTACGTGACGCAGTTGTTCCAGGACGAGCCGTGGCCGGTGGTGGCCAGCAGCGACTACGTGAAGGCGATGCCCCACCTGGTCGCGCCGTGGATCCCGCAGGGGCTCCACGCGCTCGGCACCGACGGCTTCGGGCGCAGCGAGACGCGCCCCGCGCTGCGGCGGTTCTTCGAAGTCGATGCCGAGCACGTCGCCGTCGCCGCGCTGTGGCAGTTGGCGAAGGAGGGCGAGATCAGGCCGGCCGACGTGGCGAAGGCGATCCGCGAGCTCGGCATCGATCCTGACACGGCGCCGCCGACCGCGCGGTGAGCGCCACGACCGAAGGCCCGGACGGCCTGCAGCTCCGCTGGCGGCAGTTCCGCCAGCCTGATCCGGGCGCCGCCGACGCCGCCGACCGCGCCTTCGGCATGTGGCTGCTGGACGATCCCGACGTCCTGCTCGACCGCATCACGCAGGAGGAGTACGAGCGCAACGACGAGCGCATGCCGTACTTCGGCGCGCTCTGGCCGTCAGCCGAGTCGCTGGTCGATCACGTGCTCGCCGGGCCGCGCCTCGACGGCGTCGAACTGCTCGACCTCGGCTGCGGGCTCGGCGCCTGCGGTCTCGCGGCACTTGCCCGCGGCGCGCGCGTCACCTTCATGGACTGGGAGCCGCGCGCGCTCGCGATCGTCGCGCAGAGCGTGCGCACGCAGGGCCGGGCCGCGGACGCGGTGCGCCTGGTCACTGCCGACTGGCGCCGCCCGCCGCCGCTCGGACCGTTCGATCGCGTGCTCGGCGCCGACGTGCTGTACGAGGAGCGCAACGCCCCGGCCGTCGCCGATTTCCTGGCGACCCACCTCGAGCCGGGCGGCGAGGCGTGGATCACCGACCCCGGCCGCCCCCATGCGCGCCGTTTCCCGGCGCTCGCCACCGCCCGCGGCCTGAGAGTCCTCGGCAGCACGCCGCTCGCGGCGCTGCCCCACGGCATCGCCGTCGCGCTCCACCGTTTCGGCCACTGATCAAGCCGGCGGGAGCGCTCGCGGCAAGCCGCGTCAGCTCCGCCACCACCACGCCCACGCCGCCGCGTGGAGCCCGATGATCAGCCATTGCGCCGAGCGGAAGGAGAGCTTCTGCGTCTTGTGCCGGAACAGGCGCGAGCCGAGCAGCGCTCCGGGCCAGCCGCCGAACAGCGACAGCAGATGCAGGGTGCGCTCGGAGATGCGCCGTCCGCCGCGGCGCGCGCGGCGCTTGTCGAGGCTCCAGGCAGCGAGGGTGGCGACGCTGGCGACCGCGTACGCGGCGAGGATGACCGTCTGCATCGTGCGGGTTCGAGCGCCGCGGCGTCACTGCACCGTGATCGTCTGCAGGTTGGTCTGCAGCAGGTCGCCGCCGGCGGTGATGCCCCAGACCGCGAGCGTGAACGAGTGGCCGCTCAGGCTCGGGTCGATCGTCTCGCTGGCGGTGAAGACTCCGGCGCCGTCGAAGACGTAGAGCCCCAGGTCGACGAAGGTCGGCGCGCCGTCGATCTCCAGCGCGGCGAGCAGCAGCGGCGCATTCGCCCCGCCCTGCTGCACCGTGCCGGTGATGGTCGCGTTCGGCGCCAGGTCGTTGTCGTCGACGCCGAAGTAGAGCGGCGACAGGTCCTCGGTCAGGTCGAGCACCTGCTTCATCCCGAAACCGCCGATCAGCACCATCGCGCCGGTGACCGGATCGCCCTCGTAGAGATCGGTGTCGCTGGTGACCCAGAGTCGCCCGTCCGCGGTGTAGCCGGCGCCGGTCGACTTGAAGCCGATCGCGCCATTGATCAGCGTCCCGTTGCGCGTGGCGACGTCGACGTCGTAGAGCTTCGACGAGGCGAAATAGGTGAATCGATCGATCACCCCCGGCGGGAACGCCAGGTCGCCGCCATCGCCGCCCGTGTCGACCCCGCCCATCCCGCCGAGCTGCGTCAACGCCCCGGTCGTCGTGTCGATCGTGAAGAGCACGTTCGAGTTGAGCGGGACGCCGTAGAGCTTCGCGTCGGCGTCGAAGCCGACCCGATGGAACTGCACGTTCGGCCCGGCGTGCACCGTCGTCTCCGCGTCGGTCGCCGGGTCCCACACGGAGATCTTGTTGGGCGTCACGTTGCTGAACAGCCAGATCTGCCCGGTCCGCGGGTGGCGCGCGCACGCGACCTTGGTCTGCTTCATGTTCTTCGACACGAAGGTCGCCTGCCCGGTGGCGAGGTCGATCGACCAGATCTCGGGCGGAGCGACATGGCGGATGCCGTAGATCGGCGCGAACTGCTGTGCCGCCGCCCGCTCGCCGACGAGTCCGACCAGCAGCGGCAGCAGCAGCGATGCGACCTTGACCCGAGCCATGAGGAATCCCTGTTGAAGTGGGGATGAGGCGCAGCGGCCATTCGGTTCGGCCTTTCCAGAAGCTAGCTCGCTTTCGGGAGCGTGGGAATTCTCAGTCGGTCCGCTGCGGGCGCGCGCGCCGCCCGCCCGCGGCGGAACTTCCTTCCGCAACGCCGCCGGCCGGCCGCAGCCGTCCAGCCGGCGAGCGCGCTCCCTCGAATCGCAGGCGCCGGCTCCCTCCCGGATCAGGCGGGGGCCGGCAGGCGGCCGCTGAAGCGCAGCATCTGCGTCTCGAGGTCGCACGGGTAGGTGATGCGCGCGTCGATGACGGCGCCGCTGTCGTCCCGGATCGGGACCAACTCGGGCTGGACGAAGCCGGTGCA
This sequence comes from Planctomycetota bacterium, assembly GCA_016872815.1. GTDB lineage: Bacteria > Planctomycetota > B15-G4 > B15-G4 > SIAN01 > SIAN01. The sequence goes on along the minus strand of VGYY01000023.1, from coordinate 13,106 downwards.
GGCCGGCAGGTCGTGCGCCCTGAAGCGGGCGACGATCTCGTCGCGCAGCGCCGGGTCGAACTTCACGCCGTGGCGCTCGACCAGCGCCGCGCCGGCGGCGTAGTCGCCCTCCGACTTGATCCGCTGCACCTCGGCCAGCAGTCGGCACGCACCCGCATGCCAGGCCGCGACATCGATCACGCGCCAGTACGTCTTGTTGGAGCCATCCGGCTGCGCGCGCTGCTCGACGGCGATCGCGGCGGTGTTCTCCTGCAGCCAGCGCACGATCAGCTGGCGGTTGCGCATGTGGTCCTCCTCGAGCTGATCGCCCTCCTTGACGCGATTCAGCTGGGTGAGCGCGTTGCGCGTGTAGCCCTCGTACTCCGTGCGCTGGACCGTCGCCGGGTCGTCGACCAGACCGAGCTCCTGCAGCTTCGGATCGCCGATGAAGCAGAGCGCCACCAGATCGGCGCGCGCCTCCTCGAGCGTCGAGTAGTGCTCCTTCAGGTGGCCGGCCGGATCCCCCGTCAGGCCCGGCGCGCTCCGCCCCGATGCATGGCCGATCACCTCGTGCATGTTGGTGGTGAGCGCATCGCACAGCGGTTTCCACCGCTTCGCGCGCTCGGCCTCGGCGTCATCGCCGCAGAACTCGCCGCGAGCGGCGGGCGTCGCCGCCTTCTCATGGGCTTCGACCACGTTGCCGAGGCTCACCGACTTGCTGCCGTACTGCTCGCGGATGTCCTGCGGATTGGGCAGGTTGATCCCGATCGGCGTCATCGGCCCGGAGTCGCCCGTCTCCAGCACCACCTGGATCGCCTTCGCCGAGATCCCCTTCACCTGCGGCTTCCGGAAGCGCGGATCGAACGGCATCCGATCCTCGAACCACTGCGCGTGCTCGGCGAACGCCCGGATCTGCGCCATCTTCCCGGGATCGTCGATCGAGACGATCCCCTCCCACGCGCCCTTCACGCCGCGCGGATCGAGGTAGGTCTCGATGAAGCCGTTCACCGTGTCGACCGGCGAATCGTCGTCCGCGATCCACGCGATGCAGTACTCGCGGAAGTCGGCCTCCTCGCCGGTCTTGTACCAGCGGATCAGCGCGCCGAGCGAGCGGGCGAGCTTCGGCGTCGCATGCGGGATCGCCGCCTCGAGGTGGCCGACGATCCGCGCGATCTCGCGCGCGTAGCGGCCGGGCGGCACGAGGTGGTCGAACCCGGCGCGCCACGGCTCCTCGACCAGCGTCCCGTCGGCGGCCCTGGTGACCCGGCTGTTCAGCGCGTGGCGCTCGCGGAAACCCGCGAGGTCGGCCAGCGTGACGTCCGGCCCGTAGAGGTTGGCGGCCGACGCCGTGACGATGTCGTGTCCCGGCGGCGGCGACTTGCAGGTGACCATCGGCTCGTGCGCCGGATCGAACAGCGTCGCCGCCAGCCGTTCGAGCAGCGCCGCCGTCGACTCGCCGCCCTGCCGCGGCAGCCGCGCGCCGCGCTGCTCGGCCCGCGCGACGAGCGCCGCGAACGCCGCCGGCGCGAGGTCGAGCACGAACTTGCGCGCCGTCAGGTGGTGGTACGGCCCGCTGTGGAGCCAGAGCAGCTTCGCGTAGCGGCGCACCCGCGCCAGCGCCGCGATGCCGGCGTCGTCGACGCCTGCCGTCCGCGCCCCCGCCTCCCAGCCGGCGCCGACCGCGCCGAGTGCCAGCAGCGTCTCCTCGAGCAGATCGCGCAGGGCGACGCCGTCGCGACAACGCTGATCGAGATAGATGTCGCGCCCCGCGATCGCCGCCTGACAAAGGTGCCACACCAGCACCCGCTGCCCCTGCGGCAGCCGCTCGAAGCCGTCGGCGTAGAGCTGCACGACCGCCGCGTCGTCGATCCGCTCGAGCAGGTACCTGCGTTCACCGTCCGCCGTCATCGCGCGCCCCCGCCCTTCGCCGTCCCGCGCCTTCCGATCATGCCGCCGCCACGCGATGATCGGCCGCCGCCATGCGACTCCTGACCTTCCAGGCCGCCCGCTTCGGGTGGAAGAGCGAGGTGCTCGGCCTGCCTGAACTGGCCGACCCCGCCGCCGACGACTCGGTGCGCGACGCAGTCGTCGCCTTCGTCCATGCAGAACCGGCCGACGTGCTCCCCGCGACGCGCGAGCGCACGCTGCGCCACGCGCTGAAGCACGTGAAGTGGCTGGCCAACAAGCGCGGCCTCCGGAACGTCGTGCTCCACTCCTTCACCCACCTGGGCAGCGACCACGCGCCGCCCGCGTTCGCCAAGGCGTGGCTCGCCGAGCTGGCGGCGAAGCTCACCGCCGGCCGCTACGAGGTGAAGCAGACGCCGTTCGGCTGGTCGTGCGCGTGGGAGCTCGCCGTCTTCGGCGAGAGCCTCGCCAAGGTCTGGAAGGAGATCGGCGCCGGCGCGGAGCCGGCGGAACCTACAACCGCAGGGTGAATCCGAACGTCGGTCCCATCACGTCGAACAACCCCTTGTTGGTGTCCTCGTTCAGCCAGTAACGGAGCCAGCGCCAGCCGGCGACGGCGCGGACGCGATCGTCGAAGGCGTACTCGAACTCGCCGGCGAAGTCGACCAGGCGGCGCCCCTCGTCCAGCGACGCGAACGCGCCGTCCAGCCGCACCGCGAAGCCGCCGCCGAGTTCGGCCCACGACGACGCCGTGACCGCCGGCAGCAGGCGCGAGAACTCGCGCGAGTCGTTCACGCCGAGCGTCCGGTCGCGCAGCTCGAGGTCGAACTCCCAGGTCCAGAAGCCGCCGCCGACCCGCACCTCGACGCCGTCCGCCTCGATCAGCGCGCCATCGACGCTGGCATGCCACGTCGTCAGCTCGAACTCGCTGTCGAGGTCGGTGCCGGCGGCGAAGGTTTGGCCGTGGAAGACGATCTCCTGGTCGAGGAGCGCGCTGCCCTCGAACCGCAGCGGCAGGTGACCGAGGCGCAGCCGCAGCGGGCCATCCACCAGCTCGATCTCGTAGCTCCCGAAGAAGTCGTTCTCGAGATCGAGATCGTCGTCGAGAGAGACCCGCGACGCCGTGCCGGGGAGCCCGCCCTGCGTGATCTCCACCGAACCGTCGACGATCGCCGGGAACCAGCGGGCGCCGATCGTGGAGCGATCCGGGATGCCGTCGGCGGTCCCGCAGCCGGCAAGAAGCGCCGCCGATCCAGCGACCGTCGCCAGCGCCCCCATGCCGTTCCGTGGCGCCATCATCGTTCGCTCCATGCTCGCGCGCATCCGCGCGTCCTTGCGCCAGGTGGCCAGTCCATCACGCGGCGTACAGACGCGCCGCCTCCGTCTCCGCCCGCCAGCGCGCCGCCTGGCCGTCGCACAGCTCCGCCATCCGGGCCGCTCCGCGCGCACCGACGAGTTCGCCGCCTTCGAGCGCCCGCCGGAGCGCGTCGCCGCCGGCGATGCAGTCGATCGGCGTCATCTCGCGCTCGTACTCGTACGGCGGCGGCTTCCACTGCAGCGCCTCGGGCCAGCGCGCCTGGACGGCCGCCAGCAGCGCGACGCTGGTCCGGTACGGCCGGAAGACGCGCTCGTCGGTCACGTGCAGGAAGAGGCCGCCGCAACCAAGGCCCTGATGCTTGTGGAAGGTCGGCTCGAACCGGATCGGCCGCAGCGCGACGCCCGGCAGCGCGAACCTGGCGAGGTCGTCACGCAGCCGCCACGGGTCGATCGCCGGCGCGCCCCACAACTCGAAGGGGGTCGTGCTGCCGCGCCCTTCCGACAGCGAGGTCCCCTCGAGCAGCACCTGCCCCGGGTAGACGTCGACCCCTTCGATGCGCGGCAGGTTCGGCGAGGTCGGCACCCAGGGCCGGCCGAGGTCGCGCCAGCGCAGCGCGCGCGTCAGGCCGGCGCAGCGCACGACCTCGACCTCCGCACCGATCGCGAGCGCACCGTTCACCCAGCGCGCGAGCTCTCCCATCGAGAGGTCGTGGCGCATCGGCATCGGTGCACGGCCGACGAAGCTGGCGAACGCCGGATCGAGCCACGCCCCCTCGACCTCGACGCCGCCGAGCGGGTTCGGCCGGTCGAGCACGATCAGCGGGATCCCCGCCTCCCGGCACGCCTCGAGGCAATGCGACACCGTCCAGACGAAGGTGTAGACCCGGCAGCCGACGTCCTGGAGGTCGACCACGAGCGCGTCGAGCCCGGCGAGCCATTCGCGGCGCGGCTTGCGCGTCTCGCTGTAGAGGCTGAAGACCGGCGCGCCGGTGCGCGGATCGCGGCCGTGGCCGCTCTCCACCATGTTGTCCTGCTGCTCGGCGAAGAGGCCGTGCTGCGGCGAGAAGAGCGCGACGAGCTGGCCGGGAAACCGCTCATGGAGGAGCTCGTGGGCCAGTCGGAAGCCGCGATCGATCGACGCCTGATTCATCAGCAGGCCGAACCTCGCGCCGCGCGCGAGCCGCGGCGGCGGCGTCGCGAGCGCGACTTCGAGACCGGGGCGGAAGTCGTTGGCGGCCGCGGTGGAGAGCATCCCGCGACGTTAGCCGGTGCTGCGACGGCGACTATGCTCTGGCGATGGACCTCACCACCGTCGGAATGGTCGCGTTCGGCGTCGCGTTCTTCCTGGCGCTGCTCGGCCTGAGCCACTTCGGCACCGTCATCGGCAATCGCCGTCTGGCCATCGACCCGAACTGCATCCGCAGAACCGCCGCCTCGGATGGCGTCTTGTATGCGCTGTTCGGCCTGCTGATGGCGTTCACCTTCTCCGATGCCAGCGCCCGCTTCGAGCGCCGGCGCGATCTCATCGTCAGCGAGGCCAACGCGCTCAGCACCGCGGCTTCGCGCTTCGACCTGCTCGCCGAGCCGAAACGGGGCGAACTGCGGACGCTGCTCGGTCGCTACGTCGAGGCGCGTCTCGCGCTGACCACGCCGACACCCAGCCGCGCCGACCTGGAGGCGCGGCAGCCCCTCGTCGTCGAGCGTCAGACGGCCGTCTGGGCGACCGCCATCGCGGCGTGCAGCGAATCACCGAACCTGCCCTTTGTGCTCCTGCCGCCGTTGAACGAGGCGTTCGACCTCGGCGAGGTTCGGCGAAACGTCCTCTACCACTCTCCGCCGACGGTCATCTTCGTGATGCTGCTCCTGCTGGCGTTGGCGGCGGCATTCTTCGCCGGCCAGTCGCTGGCCGGATCGACCAATCGGCTGCGGTTCCATCGCATCGCGTTCACTGGAGTCATCACCCTGACCGCCTGCACGATCATCGATCTCGAGCTCCCGCGCCGCGGACTGATCCGCATGATCGATACGGATCGGCTGCTCGTCGAGCTCGTGGCCGCGCTGCGATGACGCCGTCCGGGCGACGGCGGACGCTGCCGGCGCTGCTGCTTGCGGCATTGCCCGCTGCATGCGGCGGCGACCGCATGGGAACGCTGAATCGGGAGGCCGCGGCTCCGCTCGGCATGGCGTGGATCAAAGGCGGCGAGTTCACGATGGGCGCCGACGCCGCGTGCGAGTCGGCGTGCGCGCGGCCGGGCACGACGTCCGACTCGAGCCCCACCCACCGGGTGCGCGTGAACGGCTTCTGGATCGACGTGACCGAGGTGACCAACGAGCAATTCGCGGCCTTCGTCGCCGCAACCGGCTTCGTGACCGAGGCCGAGCGCACGCCGAGCGCCGCCGATTTCCCCGACGCCGCTCCCGAATCGCTGGTGGCCGGCTCGATCGTCTTCACGCCGACCGACGGTCCCGCCGACCTCGACCAGCCGCTCTCCTGGTGGCGCTGGCAACCCGGCGCGAGCTGGCGCCATCCCGAGGGCCCGGGCAGCGACCTGACCGGCCGCGATCGCCACCCCGTCGTCCATGTCTCCTGCGCCGACGCCGAGGCGTATGCGCAGTGGGCCGGCAAGCGGCTCCCGACCTCGGCCGAGTGGGAGTTCGCCGCACGCGGCGGCCTCGACGGCAAGCGCCATGCGTGGGGCGACGAGCTGCAGCCGGACGGCCGCCACATGGCCAACCTCTGGCAGGGCCCGTTCCCGCGGCGCGGCGGCGACACCGGCGCTGACGGCTTCATCGGTCGCGCCCCGGTCGGCCGGTTCCCGCCGAACGGCTTCGGCCTCCACGACGTCGCCGGCAACGTCTGGGAATGGTGCAGCGACTGGTACCGCCCCGACGCCTACGTCGAGCGCGCCGCGGCGGCCACGCCCATCGTCGATCCGCGCGGCCCGACCGCTTCGTACGACCCGGCCGAGCCGGGGGCGCGCAAGCGGGTCCAGCGCGGCGGCTCGTACCTCTGCAGCGACCAATGGTGCGCGCGCTACCTCGTCGGCACCGTCGGCCGCGGCGAGGTGTCGACCGGGACCGACCACGTGGGGTTCCGCTGCGTGCAGGACGTGCCGCGCGCTCAGCGATAGAGGAGGTGCGGCCGCACCCGCTCGCGCCACGCGGCGGCTTCGCGGGCGAGTTCCTCGACGATCAGGTCGGGCGGGTCGCCGGCACGCAGCCGAGCGAGCGTCGGGCGCGAGCAGAGCAGCACGTCGAGCGCGTCGAGGCTCCAGTCGGCGGCGTGGCGCGCGTGCAGCTGCGCGGCGATCTCGAGGACGAGCCGCAGCGGGTCGAGCGTCGCGCGGTCGGTGATCTGCACGCGGACGCCGCGGCAGGCGCTGCCCTGGTGCTTCGAGGCGTCCGGCGTGAACTCGACCGGCATGAAGGTGACGCCGGGGATGCGCCGCTCGTGGAGCGCCGTGACGAGGCCGCGCGCGTCGAGCCACGGCGCGCCGAACTGCTCGAAGGGGAGGTCGCTGCCGCGGCCGACCGAGAGGCTCGTCGTCTCGAGCAGCACCAGGCCGGGATAGAGCAGCGCGGCGTCGAGCGTGCGCAGGTTCGGCGACGGGTCGACCCACGGCAGCAGCGTGGCGTCGAAGAGCTGCGCGCGCTGCCAGCCCGACAGTTCGACGACCTCGACCGGAAGCCCGAGGCCGCGTTCCGCGGAATAGACGCGGGCGAGCTCGCCGAGGGTCAGGCCATGGCGCAGGGGGATCGGGTGCCAGGCGGTGAAGCTGGCGCGGCCCGAGTCGGGGAGCGGGCCGGCGGCGACGCGGCCACCGACCGGGTTCGGGCGGTCGAGCACGACGAAGCCGATGCCGGCGCGAGCAGCCGCCTCGAGGCAGTGGCCGAGCGTCGAGGCGTAGGTGTAGCAGCGCGCGCCCGCGTCCTGCACGTCGAACAGGAGCAGGTCGAGGCCGGCGAGTTGCTCGGGCGTCGGCGCGCGCCGGTCGCCGTAGAGGCTGAACAGCGGCAGGCCGGTCTGCGGCTCGACGCCGTCGGCGACGAGGTCGTCGACGCGTCCGAGGAAGCCGTGCTCCGGCGTGAAGAGCGCGCGCAGATCGAGCGCCGGGCGCAGCTCGTGCAGTTGCAGGAACAGCGGACGACCGTCGAGCGTGCGCCCGGTGTGGTTCGTGACCAGTCCGAGCCGCTTGCCGACCAGCCGCCCGCCTGCCGTCGCCACCACGAGGTCGGCCCCGCATTGCACCGCGAACGGCTCGGCGGCAGGGGCGCCCTCTTCGTCGGCGGCGGCGGCGACCGACGGCGTCGCGTCCGCTGCGGCCGGACGGCCGACGGCGGCGGCGGCGATCGAGGCGACGCGACCGATCAGGGGATTGACGCTGCCCTGGCCGTCGGGATGGAGCCGACTCGACAGGAAGACGACGAAGAGGTCGAGGTCGGGGTCGATCCAGAGGCCGGTGCCGGTGAAACCGCCGTGGCCGAAGGCGCGCGCGCCCATCGACTCGCCGCGGTTCGAGCTGAAGCGCGAGCGCGCGTCGAAGCCGGGCGTCCGCACCGCGCCGCCCGCCGCCGGCTCGGCCGTCGTGAGGCGGGCGACCGCCGCCGTCGACAGCACGCGGACGCCGCCGAGCTCGCCGCCGTTCAGCAGCATGCGCGCAAAACGGACGAGGTCGAGCGCGCTGCCGAAGCAGCCGGCATGGCCGGCGACGCCGCCGAGCTTCGCCGCCCGCGGGTCGTGCACGACCCCCTGCAGCATCACGCCGTCGCGCAGCTCGGTCGGCGCCGTGCGGGCGACCTGCGCCGCAGCGGGGACGAAACCCATGTCGGTCACGCCGAGCGGCGCGAGAAGCACCCGCCGCGCCACTTCGTCGAGCGGCGCGGCGTGGATGCGCTCGATCATCCGGCCGAGCAGCTGGTAGCCGACGTCGCTGTAGATGAACTGCGTTCCGGGCGGCGTCGCCGGCGGCAACGCCAGCAGCTTCGCCCATGCTTCAGCGCTGCCGCCGTCGTAGTCGGCAAGCTCGTTGTCGGGCACGAAGCCGGCGGTGTGGAGCAGGCACTGGCGGATGGTGACCGCGCGCGCCGGCGAATCGGCGGGAGCGGCGGCCGCGTACTCGGGCAGCCAACGGCAGAGCGGATCGTCGAGCGCGAAGCCGGTCGCCGCCGCCCCCGCGCCCGACTCGGCGCCATCGGCGAGATCGGCCACCAGCGCGGCCGTGACCAGCGGTTTGGTCAGCGACGCCAGGTCGAATGGCGTGTCGGGCGCCAGCGGCTGCCGCTCGGGCACGGCGATTCGGTCGCCGACCGCGCGCAGGAAATGGAGGCCGTCGCTGCGGCCGACCGCCACCACCGCCCCGCGCAGCTGCCGCCGCGTGATCGCGCCGGCGAGCGCATGGTCGATCGCGCCGAGGGCGCCGGTGTCGAGCCGCGCGCGCCGTTCCACGCTGCCAGCGAGCGCCGCCTCGCGTTCGGCCAGCTCCGCTGCGCGCTCGTCCGCGCGCAGCGCCGCGGTCGGCCATGGTGTCCGGTTGAGGAACAGCACCAGGTCGTGCGTGGCGCGCCCGCTCGCCACGACGTCGAGTCGCCCATCGGCGTCGAGATCGGCCAGTGCGAGGTCCTCGCAGGCGATCGCCTCGTCGAGCGGGAAGGCGTCGAACGCGAGTTCGGCCGCGCCGTCGCCAACGGCGCCCGCGCGCGGCACGTAGATGCGGATCCCGGTCTTCCCGTGCGCATCGGGCCGCCGCCAGCCGGCGACGATCTGCGTGTCGCCGCGCTGCAGCAGGTCGCCGCAGCGCACCGCGTGCCCTTCGGCCAGCGTCGCATCGACGAGCTGGCGTCGCCACGGCGCACCCGCCTGCCGCGGTTCGTGCCACGCGGTCAGCAGTGGACCGTGGAACGGCTCGATGGCGGCGAGGAAGCGCCGCCCGTCGCGCAGCCGGCCGAGGCGGACCTCGCTGCAGGCGCGCTCCACCGAGGTCGCATCCGCAGCGGCCGCCGCGTCGACCACCGGCAGCGACAGGCCGCTCCAGTCGCCCGCGAACTCGCCGCCGTCGAGCCGGATCAGCGGCGCGATCCCGCCGCGATCGGCCACCAGCAGCTCCTCGACGCCGTCGCCGTCGCGGTCGACCACGTCGAAGCCGTGCGCCTCGCGGAACGAGAGGCGCCCTTCGTGGCGCGGGCGGGAGGCGGCCGCGGCATGGGCGTGGTCATGGCCGTGGTCGTGCCCGTGGTCGTGCCCAAGACCCCTCGCCGCGTCGTCAGGCCCGCCGTCCTCGCTCTGCGCCGCGAACTCCGCGTACGGCATCGGCAGCGTCAGCAGATGCGCGCCGTCGCCCGCCGCCGCGCTCCGCCCGTGCAGCGGCAGCCCCACCAGCGACCACTCGCCCATGCGCGAGCCGGGCTGCCGCACGAACGCGATCCGATGGAGCGTCGGCGCGCTCGGCAGCGCCATCGGCGTCCAGCGCTGCGTGCGATCCTCCGGCGGCTCGAGCCAGAACAGCGCGCCGCTCGCGACCGTGTCGCCCGGATTCCAGCCGGCGGCCACCGCCACCTCGCACTTGCCGTCGCCGTCGAGGTCGCGCGCCGCGATCGCGACATGGTCGTGCTCGGTCATGGCGCCGCACAGCACGAAGCGGCGCCAATCGGGCGCCCGGTACCAGCGCACCTCGCGCGCATCGACCAGCAGCACATCGCGCCGGCCGTCGCCGTCGACGTCCGCCACCGCGACGCCGTAGCCGATGCCGACGTCGCCGTCGATCACCACGCGCTCGAAGGCGAACGGCGGCTGCCGCGGGGCGAGCGGCGGCGGCGTCGGGGGCGGCGGCAGGTCGAACACCGGCGGGCTCCGTGCGAATCGAAGGCGTGGCAGAGTAGGCGCGCCCCGTCGCTCGAGGAACGGTCCCGATGGCCCGTCGCGCACCCGACGATCCCGACCGCACCTTCGCCTGCCCCCATTGCGGCGAGGCGGTGCGCCAGCACGACCGGGCTTGCCGCCATTGCGGCAGCGACGCGACGACCGGCTGGAGCGAAGCCGCCGACCACGACGACGCCACCGTCGAGCTGCCCGCGGCGATGAGCGACGCCGAGTACGCGGAACTGCTGGCGAGCGACCCCGAGATCGCCGCCCGCCGCGACCGTCGCAGCGAACCCGCCGACGTCCCGAGCGACGCCGTCCTGCGCCGCCGCCGCCGCGCGCTCTACGCCATCGTCCTCGCGCTGCTGCTCGCCTTCGGTGGCGGGCTCGCGGCGCTGCTCTGACCGCGCGGGCGAGCGCCGCCCGATCGGCGACTCATCGCCCCGGGTCGAGCCGGCGGAAGATCCCCGCGCCGATGACGCCCACCAGCAGCGTGATCCCCGCCCCGATCAGCGCGTACCACGGCCAGGCGATCGGCGTCCACTTCCAGATCGCCGTCATCGCCGCCAGCGCGCCGAAGAACGCGATCAGCGCCGCGCGGCGCTCGATCGCGGGCGGCGGCTGTCCGGCGGGCAGCGGAGCGCACGCCCGCGCGAGGAAGAAGAGGCCGAGCACGAGCCCGCTGGTGAAGCTCGCGATCTGCAGCACGGTGCGCAGCGCATTCGCTTCGAGCCGGTCGCCGAGCAGCGCCACTCCGGCCTGCAGGAGCGCGAAGGCGAGCGTGACGCCGCGCGCGGTGCGCAGCGCGCCGCGTTCGCTGAGCCGGGCGCCCAACGCGGGACGCAGCCAGTCGTGCACCAGCGTCGAGGCCGACGCCGACAGCGAACTCGACAGCGTCGACATCGACACGGCGAACACGGCGCCCAGCAGGAGTCCGACCGCGCCGGGCAGGTCGGCCAGGCGATGCTGGATGAACCACGGGAAGACCTGATCGCCCTTCAGCGCGCGATCGGCTGGATGGTCGATCAGCCACGCATGCAGCGCGAGGCCGAGCAGCAGGAACAGCGCGAACTGCGCCAGCACGACGAAACCGCTCGCGACCAGCGCGCGGCGAGCGTCGGCGAGGCTCCTCGCGGCGAGGTAACGCTGCACCATCAGCTGGTCGGTGCCGTGGGTGGCCAGCGTCAGGAACGCCCCGCCGAGCAGCCCCGCCAGCAGCAGGTTGGCATCGGTGAGCGCCGCCAGCGGCGAGTCGCCGAGATCGACCACGCGCAGCTTCCCCGCCGCCTCCGCTCGCGAGAAGAGCTCGCCCCAGCCGACGTCGCCCGCCGCGACGCACAGCGCCAGCACGCCGCCCGCGACGTAGATCACGAACTGCACCACGTCGGTCCAGACCACCGCCCGCACGCCGCCGAACCAGCTGTAGGCGACCGTGACGCCCGCCATCACCGCGATCGACGTCGGCAGCGACCACCCCGACAGCAGTTGCAGCGGCACCGCCGTCAGCCAGAGCCGCACGCCGTCGCCGAGCGTGCGCATGACCAGGAAGAGCGCCGACGTCGCCCGCTTCACCGCCGGCCCGAAGCGCCGCCCGAGCACTTCGTAGGCGGTGAGCGCATCGCCGGCGAAATAGAGCGGCAAGAGCCAGCGCGCCACCGCGAGACGCCCCACCACGTAACCGAGCGGCAGCTGCAGGAAGCGCAGATCGCCCGCCCACGCCTCGCCCGGCACGCTGAGGAAGGTCACGCTCGAGGTCTCGGTGGCGACGATCGAGAGCAGGATCGCGCCGCACGGCAGGTCGCGCTGGCCGGAGAGGAACGCCTGCGCGCTGGCGGCCCGCCGGCCGAGCCAGAGCCCGGCGCCCGCCGCGACCAGCACCGTCGCCGCCAGCACCGCGAGGTCGACCGCCGAGAGATTCCCCAAGCGACTTCGCTCCGCCTGCCGCGATTCGCCGGTTCCCCTGCGGCGGTCGGCGCGGTTTTATCTGCGTCATGGCCGAGCCCCGCGATCCGCGCCAAGCCGCACCGCCGCCGACCGAGGCCGCGCATCCCGCTGCGCACGATCTCGAGTCGCGCCCGACCGCCGACCTGATCGCGCTGATGAACGAAGAGGATGCGAAGGTGGCGCCGGCGGTGGCCGCCGCCGCACCCGCGATCGTGCGCGCCATCGACGCGATCGCGCCCCGCCTGCGCGACGGCGGGCGACTCCTCTATCTGGGTGCCGGCACGTCGGGGCGGCTCGGCGTGCTCGACGCCTCCGAGTGTCCGCCCACGTTCGACACGCCGCCCGGTCTCGTGGTCGGCGTCATCGCCGGCGGCGAGGGGGCGCTGACCCGGGCGCAGGAGGGGGCCGAGGACGATCGGGTGGCCGGCGCCGCGCGCGTCGCCGAGCTGGCGATCGGCCCGCGCGATGCCGTGGTCGGCATCTCGGCCAGCGGTCGCACGCCGTTCGTGCTGGCCGCGCTGGAAGCGGCGCGAACCGCGGGCGCCTTCACCGTCGCGCTCGCCTGCAATCCCGGGTCGCCGCTGGCGCAGGCCGCGGAGCTGCCGATCGAGGTCGTCGTCGGGCCCGAGGTCGTGGCCGGCTCGACCCGGCTCAAGGCCGGCACCGCCACCAAGCTGGTGCTGAACCAGCTGTCGACCGGAGTGATGGTCCGCCTCGGCCGCGTGCAGGGCCACCGCATGGTCGACCTCCGGCCGACCAACGAGAAGCTCCGCGCACGCGCCGCGCGCATGGTCGCCGAACTGGCCCGCGTCGACCCTGCGACTGCGCGCGGCGCGCTCGAACGCGGCGGCACGGTGCGTGAGGCGGTCGCGGCGCTGCAGCGGGGAGCGGGCGCTGCGCCGGTCAGCGGCTGGATCGCCGGCATCGACGGCGGCGGCACCAAGACCGCGGTCGCGCTCGGGGCCCCGATCGGCGCCGACCGGGCGCTGCCGACGCTGCGCCTGGCGCAGCCATGCAACCTGGCCACCGACCTCGACGGCGCGCTGCGCTCGATCATCGACGCGCTCGAGCTCGCCTTCGCCGCCGCCCGCGAACCCCGCGCGCA
>VGYY01000022.1 GCA_016872815.1 Planctomycetota bacterium | reverse complement strand
GCCGGGTCGGCCGCGCGCTCGGCGCCGAGGCGAGCGGCGCCGGCGGTGGCATCGACCGCATCGGCCCGGCGCTCCTCGACCGCCTCGCTGGAGGAGGCGGGGCCGCCGCTGCGCTCGAGCTTCGGTCCATCACCGCCTGAGCTCATCAGCCAGAAGCCGATGGCGGCCACCGCGGCCACGACCACGCCAAGCAACACGAGTCCCTTGCCGGAATTGCGCATGGCGATCTTCCTTCACGTCATCCGTCGTGCGGGGCGAGCAGTCGCGGCTTTCCATGGCGCGCGCAAGAACGCACGATACGGCGCTGCATGTCGGCAGTTGGCCGCGATCTCCGGGGGACGTCATGGACGCGTCATCGGACCGCTTTCCGCTGACCCGCCACTCCGTGCTGCTGGCGGTGCGGAGCGACGACGCGCCGATCCGGCAGCGCGACTGAAGCGGGGCGGCGGCGGCGCTGGCCGAACGGCTGCTCGGCGAGGCGCGAGTCCTCGCCCGACTCGAGCATCCCGGGATCGTGCCGGTGCACGACGTCGGTGTGCTGCCGGACGGACGGGTCTGGTACGCGATGAAGCGGGTCCGCGGCGCGCGCCTCGATCAGGCGATCGCAGGCGGTCTCGACGACGCCGAGAAGCACCGGATCTTCGCCCGCATCGGCGAGACCGTCGCCTTCGCCCATTCGCGCGGCGTGCTCCATCGCGACCTGAAGCCGGCGAACGTCATGGCGGGGGAGTTCGGCGAGGTGCTGGTCCTCGATTGGGGGCTGGCGGTGGCGGTCGACGGCGCGCGCCGGGAACCGGCCGGCACGGCCGGCTTCAGAGCCCGGCGCGGAAGCTCGCCCGCCACTACCGCCGCTATCGCGCGGCCTACTGGCTGATCGGCACGTACGTCCTGCTGCGCGTGACGTTCGAGCTGGTGCGCCAGCGTCTGCGTTGACTCCCGACGCGCCGTCGTCACAGCGCCGGCGGTTGCACCAGCACGTCGCATGGAGCTGCGCGCACGACGTGGTCGGCGGTGCTGCCGAGCAGCATGCGGTGCAGCCCGCTGCGGGCGTGGGTGCCCATGGCGATGACGTCGACCTCGTGGAACTTCGCCAGTTCGACGATGCGGCGACGCGGATCACGGGCGGCCGCGACGTGCAGCGTGCAGCGGGAGGGATCGAGGCCGGCGCGCGCGACGAACTGCTCCATCCGCTCGTGCAGCTGCGCGGTGGCGGAGCTGCCGCCGACCTTCGTCTGCTCGTGCGCGGCATGCGCGGCGGCGGCGCCCATGCAATGGACGATCAGGAACTGCGCCGTCGGGAACAGGTCGCGCGCCAGCTGCAGCAGCCGTGGCGTCGAGTCGCCGAGGTCCACCGGCACCAGCACCGTGCGGTAGCGGCGGTTCTCGCCGATGCGTGCCAGCAGGACGGCGCGATGACCGGTGCGCAGGACGCGCTCGGCGGTGGAGCCGACCAGCAGGTTCTCGAGCGCGTTGCGCGAGTGGTGGGCGCCGACGACGATCACGCGCGCGTTCTCGGACTCGGCGGCTCGCGCCAGCTCCTCATGCGGTGCGCCGACGCGCACCAGCGGCGTCTGCTCGGGCGTCGGCGCGCCGAGGCTCGACTCGAGCACGGCCAGCGCCTCGGCCGTGGCGGCGTCGCGCTCCTTGACGCTCGCGTGATGGCCGGGCACGACGTGGGTCGCGACGAGCCGGAGGTGCAGCTGCTCGGCGAGCGCCTTCGCCCGCGACAGCGCCCGAGTGGCGCCCTTGCTGAAATCGGTCCCGACGACGATCGAGGAGACTGCGACCATGACGGTTCCTCCTGCGGGGGACATGCGCGGCCCGCCGCGGCAAGCCGCGTGGAGCCCGACAGGATTCCCACCGCAGAGGGCCCCCTTCACCACGGTGAGCCTCTGCCGACGTCGCGTCCCTGCGAGACGCAGGTCGGCTTCCTTCAGCGTCCGCAGGGTACGCATTCGCCATTCCCGTCGTTCCCCCCGCCAGCGCTGCCCGCGCTGCCGCTGGCCGCCGGCGCCAGGGCACCGCGAGCGAGCGTCTCCCGGGGTGCGCCGGGGCGGAGGGTCTCGGCGCCCACCGAGGCGAGGTGCGATGCCGTGGCCTACCGTGCGCGGTTCGCGGGCGACGAGCGGTCGAGAAAAGGCCGCGGCGCGATCGCGAAACAGGACGCTGGACGGGGATCGATCCGGACGGGGCGACTGGGAGCACGGGCGATGAACAAGGCACTGTTGGGACTGATCGTCGGCGGCGTGCTCGACGGGTTGTCGGCGTGGTTCTATCCCGAGGTGCGCGACCAGTTGTTCACCTCGATCATCCCCGGATCGACCGGCAAGGGTCTCGTCGCCGGCCTCATCACCGGCTTCATCGCGCAAGCTGCGCAACCTGCCGCTCGGCATCGTCGTCGGCACGCTGGTGGCGGCGTTGATCACGCTGCCGATCGCGATGATGGAGAACCCGGAGACCGGCAAGGCGTACTTCTGGGAGATCCTCATCCCCGGCTCGATCTGCGGGGCGATCGTCGGCTTCGCGACGCAGCGTTACGGGCGCGGCGCCGGCGAACCGGCGGCCTCGGCGGGCGGAGCGGCCAGGTGACGGTGAGCCGGACGGGACGACTCGGGCGAACGGCACCCAGGACACGATTGGAGCGAACCATGCGATTCGTGGACGGACTCGCGGCCGCGACGGCGGCGCTGCTGCTGACGGGCTGCGCAGCGGCCTCGATCGACGGCGCGACGCGCGGCCTCGACAGCCAGGCAGCCTTCGAGCGGCTGAAGACGCTCGAGGGCACCTACCACGTCGAGTTCGCCGGGATGACCGAGCGGCTCGACGTCGTCTGGGACAACGTCTCGGCGGGCAACGCCATCATCGAGACCCTGTGCGCCGGCACTCCGCACGAGATGGTCTCGCTCTACTACCTCGATGGCGAGGACCTCGCGCTGACGCACTACTGCGGCATCGGCAACCGGCCGATGCTGCGGCTCGATCGCGCGCGTTCGACCGGCGACGAGTGGTTCTTCGGCTACGACGCGGCGACCACCGGCATCGACCCGCGCACCGACGCGCACATCCATGGCGCGAAGTTCCGCTTCCTGTCGGCGACCGAGATCGACGTCGAATGGTCGTTCTGGGACAAGGGGGCGGAGACCGAGACGAAGTTGTTCCGGCTGCGGCGCGAGCCGGGCCGTTTCACCGCGGCGAAGTGACGGAAGCGCGATGCCGATGGCCAGCCCGGATCAGGCCCTCCAGACGATGATCGCCTACCTCGCCGAGAAGACCGGCAAGTCGCTGCCCGAGTGGGTGAAGATCGCGCGCGGCAGCGGCGCGGCGAAGCACGGAGAGATCGTCAAGTTCCTGAAGGAGAAGCACGCGCTCGGTCACGGCTACGCCAACCTGGTGGCGCAGGAGGCGCAGAAGGCCGACCGCGCCGCCGTCAGCCAGAGCGCCAGGAGCAGCGACAACGCTCGGAGCGCGGCGCGTTGCGCGCCCGGCCGCAGCCGAAGCGGGCGGCGGTCGTCACGAACCTTCGGTTTCATCCGCAACGTCCTCGCTTCTCGGGCTCGCAGCGGGTACGAAGGAGCGCTTTTGCGGTTCCTGCTGGAGTCGGTCATGCGCACTTCCTCGTGCTCGTCAGCGCTTTCCGGCGCGCTCGCCATGGTCGGCCTGCTCGCAGTCTCGTTCGAGGCTTCTCCCGCGCAGGCCGGCGGTGATGCCGCCGCCGCCGGGGCGAAGGTGGCGAGCGCGAATCCCGCCACCACGCCGATCGCGCGCCAAGACGCCTGGTGGCAGCAGCGCCACGCGGCGATGAACGAGCGGGTGAAGCAGGGGAACGTCGACCTGCTGTTCCTCGGCGACTCGATCACCGAGGCCTGGGAAGGGCCGGGTGCGAAGCTCTGGAACGAGCGTTACGCACCGCGCAAGGCGGTGAACCTCGGCATCAGCGGCGACCAGACCGAGCATCTGCTCTGGCGCCTGCAGAACGGCAACCTCGCCGGCATCGCGCCGAAGGCGGCCGTCGTGATGATCGGCACCAACAACGTCGGCAACACGGGCGGCAAGCACTCGGCGGATCAGATCGCCGCCGGCGTCAAGGCGGTGCTGGACGAACTCGCCAAGCAGACGCCGAAGACGAAGGTGCTGCTGCTGGCGATCTTTCCGCGCGCCGATCCGGGCGATGCGATGCGCACCCGGATCGCCGCCATCAACGAGCAGCTGGCGAAACATGCCGCCGCCGAGCCGGAGCGCATCACCTACCTCGACGTCGGCCCGAAGTTCCTCGCCGCCGACGCGACGCTCCCCGCCGACGTGATGCCCGACAAGCTCCACCTCTCGGAGAAGGGATACGGGATCTGGGCCGATGCGATCGAGTCGGAACTCGTCCGACTCGTCGGTTCGGTGAAGTGACCCCCGCCGCCGGCGAGCCACCCTGCGACACGCCGGCGGGGAGCGTGCGGAAGCACGCGCCGCAACGACCCGCGGGGCTCGGCGGCGTGTCGTCGCTCGATCTCGCGGCGGAGCTGCTCCACCGGCTGCAGGCGATGTCGGATCCGCCGCTCGTGCTCGGGGAGCCGGAGACTCGCGCCGGCCTGCTGTTGCAGCGCACGCTCGAGCGGGCGCTCGATTCGCACTCCAATCGGGTGTCGCGTACGCGCTACCGCGACTTGTTCGCGACGTTCCACGTGTCGCTAGGTTCGGCGAAGCCGGCGCTGGCCGACGCGACCTACGTCGATCTCGGCTGCGGCGCCACGAATCCGCTGGGCGCTTCGTTCCTGTTCCTCGCCGCCGGCGCGCGGCGGGCGATCGCCATCGACGCCGATCCGCCCGAGGACTCCGGCGAGGCGCTGCGGCTGCTGGCCGACCTCGCCGCGCTGCTGTTCGTCGACCCGGGAGCGATCGTCGGCGAGCAGCCGCTCACTCTTGCCAGTCTGCTCGCGAACCTGCAGGGATTCGACCTCGCGAAGCTGCGCGCGGGTGACCAGCGCGGGCTGGCATGGGGCCGACTCGAACACCGGCACGATCGGGCGGAGGCGCTCTCGCTCGCCGACGGCGAGGCCGACGTCGTGATGTCCAATGCCTTCCTCGAGCACGTCGCGGCCGTCGACGCCGTCTTGGCCGAGCTGGCGCGCGTCACCCGGAGCGGCGGACTCGGCGTGCACGTCATCGACGGACGGGATCACCGCTCCCTGGTCGACCCCTCGATCCACCGGCTCGCGTTCCTCGAACTGCCGGCGACCGAGCAACTGGTGCACGCCTGCAACCGGGTTCGCCCGCACGAGTTCGCCCGTCGCTTCGAGCGTGCGGGCTTCACGGTCGTGGAGCTGGTGCCGTTCGAGCGGGTCGATCCCGAGCCGATCCGGTCGCGGCTGGCACCGCCGTTCGCGCAGATGGCGCGCGAGGAACTGGCAGTGACGATGGCCAAGCTCGTGGTCCGCCGCAGATGACTCTCCGCGCGCACCCTCAACGCGGCGGCTGTCCGGTCATCACGAGGTTGCGCTTCGGGATCGAGAGGATGAACGCGACGACGGCGCTCGCCGTGTCGCGCGCGTCGGCGCCGTAGCCCGCGTTGTCACGGTTGGGCTGGTAGCAGAACGTGCCGTCGCTGCACTGCGCGAGGGTGAACCACCAGCGATTCGAGTCCAGCAGGCGCCGCCAGCTCGCCGGCTCCAGGTTGGCCGCGAGCGCGGCGTAGCCCATCCCCATCAGGGGTGAGCCGTGCGTGTCGGGGAAGCTCTCCGGATGCGCGCCGATCACGGCGGTCTGCCGCTGCGCGAGCGCCCGGTGCTTCGCGACGTCGAAGGGCGCGAGGTGGCAGGCGATCGCCGATGCGCCCGTGCGCCCCATGTCGGCCCAATCGTCCTCGCCCGCCACGGAGTCGGCGTACCAGAGGTAGCCGTTCCGTCCGGTGCCGCGCGCCAGGAAGTCGAGCGCCGCCGCATGCCGCTCGCGCGGGATCGCGACGCCGCAGCGCGACATGAGCGCGAACGCCAGGGCACCCTGCGCGGTGACCATCGCGATCGGCCCGTAGCCCTCGAAGCCCGGGTTGTGACCCCAGCCGCCGTGCTGCTGGCGCGCGTCGGTCGGCCAGCTGTCGGGGTGGCCCTCCTTCACCTTCGGGTTGACCTGCTGCAGCGACACGTACTGCGATCCGAGCAGGAAGTCGCGCACCTGCTCGAGCTCCGGCACCAGCCACGCATCGCCGGTGGCGAGCTGGTACTCGCTCATGACGATGGCGGCCGCCATGTAGCGCCAGTGGATCAGGTCGTCGCGATCGGTCGCGGCGGTGGTCGCGGCGTGGAAGCGGACGTTCTTCAGGACGGCGGCGCGATGCCCGGGCGCATCGCTCGCCAGCAGCGCGAGCGGCGCGAACGTGTCGCGGATCGGATCGCCGAACGAGCCGTCCTCCCGCTGCGCCGCCAGCAGGTGTTCGAGCAGCCCGGCCAGCAGCGCCGCGCTCTTCGGGCAGTCGGCGGGGAAGCTCGGCGCGAAGGCGCCGAATCGCTTCCCGATCGCGAGCGTCGCCGCGGCCGGCGTGCCTGCGCGCAGCAGCTGCAGCTCCAAGCGGCCGTCGCCCGCCGCGCCCTGGCACGCCTCGAGCGCCTCGGCGAAGTCGAGCAGCGGCCCCGCCGGCCCGAATACCTTCATGCCGTAGCCGTTGCGGTGCGGCGTCGCGAACGCGCGCCCGGCCGCGCCGACGACGTGGTCGCCGACCTGCACGACGCCGGCGGCCGGCGAACCGGCGAAGACGTGGCGCACGACCAGGTGGGTCGGCGCGTCGGCCACCAGCTCGACGCGCATCCCGCTCAGGCCGAGGTGGTAGTACCAGCCCGGCACTTCGGCGTCGGGCCCCGCGTGGGCGCGCTCGCTCCACGGCCGGCCATCCTCGTGGTAGTGCACCTGGCCCGTCGCGCGATCCGAGGCGACGAGCGCGGCCGCGAACAGGCAGGGACGCGCGAGTTTCATGGCGTTCCGCCCGGCCCGAGCGGCCAGCCGGCGGCCATCCAGATCGCGAACACGAGCGACCAGCTCAAGAGGAAACTGACCGAGTAGGGGAGCATCGTGGCGACCAGCGTGCCGATGCCGGCGCTCGGCTGGTAGCGCTGGAAGAAGGCGATGATCAGCGCGAAGTAGGTCATCATCGGCGAGATGACGTTGGTGCACGAATCGCCGATGCGATAGGCGCATTGCGTCACTTCGGGCGGGTAGCCGAGCAGCAGGAACATCGGCACGAAGACCGGCGCCATCAGGGCCCACTTGGCCGATGCGCTGCCCATGAAGAGGTTGACCGCGCCGGTGAGGAAGATGAACGCCACC
The DNA here is from genome assembly GCA_016872815.1 of Planctomycetota bacterium. Classification (GTDB taxonomy): domain Bacteria; phylum Planctomycetota; class B15-G4; order B15-G4; family SIAN01; genus SIAN01. The sequence goes on along the minus strand of VGYY01000022.1, from coordinate 17,125 downwards.
AGCACCGGCGTGCCGCCGAGCCCCGACGCCTTCAGCGCCTCGGCGCCCTTCACCGCGAGGATCAGCCCGAGGTTGCTCCAGTTGAAGTAGGCGACGAACTGCGCGGCGAAGAAGACCAGCACGAGGTAGCCGCCGAGCGTCTGCATCGACTTCGCCATGCCGGCCATGACGTCGCCGTCGTTCCTGATCGTGCGCGCGGCGATGCCGTAGGCGAGGCCGGCCAGTCCGCCGGCGAGGAAGATCAGCGGCACGATCCCCGACATGAAGGGCGAGTGGAGCAGGTCGCCCGTCTTCGGATCGCGCAGGAACCCGTCGGCCGGGAGCGTGCCCCAGAGCACCAGCGCGGTCAGCACGGCCAGCGCGGCGAACGCCGCCAGGAGCCCGCGCCGTTCGCGCGCGTCGAGCGGCCGCAACGCGTCGGCCGCGCCCTGCATCGCGCCGCCGCTCGCGCCCGCGCCGGCGCCGCGATCCTCGAAGCGGCCGAGCCGCGGCTCGACCACGCGCTCGGTCACCAAGGTGCCGATCAGCGTCAGCAGGAAGGTCGACCCGAACATGAAGTAGTAGTTGCATGCCGGATTCACCAGCGCGTCGGGCTGCACGATGCGCGCCGCCTCCTGGGTGAGCCCCGACAGCAGAGGATCGACGGTGCCGAGCAGCAGGTTCGCGCTGTAGCCGCCGGAGACGCCCGCGAACGCCGCGGCCATGCCGGCGATCGGGTGGCGGCCCGCCGCCTGGAAGATCAGCGCGGCGAGCGGGATCAGCAGCACGTAGCCGATCTCGCTCGCCATGTTCGAGAGGACGCCGGCGAAGACGACCACCATCGTGAGCAGCTTGCGGGGGGCCGACAGCACGAGCTTTCGCATCGCGACGCCGATCAGGCCGCTCGACTCCGCGATGCCGATGCCGAGCAGCGCCACCAGCACGGTGCCGAGCGGCGCGAAGCTGGTGAAGTTGCTCACCGTCTTCTGCAGGATGAGATGCAGCCCCTCGGTCGAGAGCAGGCTGAGCGGCACCTCCAGCTTGCCGGTCTTCGGGTGCGTCGCCGACAGGCCGAAGCGCGCGGCGAGGTCCGACAGCACGAGGGTCGCCAGCGCGAACAGCAGGAACAGCGTGCCGGGGTGCGGCAGCGCGTTGCCGCCGCGCTCGACGACGGCGAGGAAGCGGTCCATCGCGCCGCGGGCGGGGCGCCCGGGCGAGGTGTCCGGTGGCGTGGCTGGATGGCTCATCCGGCGGACGTTAGCTGTGCGCTCGTCGCGGAATCCCGGCCTTTGCCGCCGCCGTTGTCAGCGCCGGGCAGCGCCGCTAGGTTCCGCCCCCCTCATGGTCAACGGCACGGGAACGGCTGGCGCGGCGGCGAAGGAGCGGCTGCGCTTCGACAACCTCGAGCAGCACCTGCTGCTCAAGAACGGCAACTACCTCTACAAGGTGCCGTTTCGCGGCGGCTTAGCCGTGCTGAAGGTCTACGAGGGCAGCCGCACCTGGCTCGAGTACGCCATGAAGACGTGCGGCAACGTCCTGGTCTGCAACCAGACCTCGTTCATGCCCCGCGCGCGGCGGCGGACCGAGCTCGACTGCCTCAAGCTCTGGCGCGACGCCGGCTTCCGCGTCTTCGGCACCTACGACGACGTCGAGGTCGAGGGGATCGATCCGACCCTCTGGGCGCTCTACGAGTACGTGCCGCGGCCGAAGTTGATCGACCTGCTCGGTCGGAAGGAGGTTTCGCTCGAGCAGCGCCTCGCGCTGTGGCGCGGCTTCCTGCCGGTCTGGCATCGCCGGCATGCGCTGGCCATCGAGCGGCGCGAACCGCGCTTCGTCCACGAGAACGGCGACCTCAAGCACGTGATGGTGCTGGAGGACGGCTCCTACCTGCAGTTCGATTTCGAGATGGTGTTCCGGTCGCGGTCGCGGGTGAAGGAGTTCGTCGCGCGCGAGATCCTGTCGTTCCTGAAGAGCCTCGGGAAGACCGTCGGCGAGCACGACCTCGACGCCTTCATGGCCGAGACGGTCCGCAGCTACCCCGATCGCGAGCTGCTGCGCCACACGCACGCCTTCGCCTTCGCCAACCCCAACCCGATCCTGCGGCTCGCCCGTGCCATCGACTACCGGATCAAGCCGCGCGCGCAGAAGCCGTTCTCGAAGTACAACGTCGCCCGCCGGCTGGCGCAGGCCCTCGGCGGCTCGTGACGTGCCGGCGCGGCCGCGCGAACGCATCACCCTGCACGGCCTCGAGGGCGAGATCCTCGCGCGCAGCGCGCGCGGCGACGGTCGCCACCTGGTGATGCGCGTCGAGCTCGCCGGTCGCCCGGCAGTGCTGAAGTTGTTCGGCCGCAAGCGCGACTGGCTGCGCGATTGGATGCGCGACTTCGGGCAGCGGGTGCTGGTGGGCAAGACCGGGATGGCGCCGGTCGCCCGGCAACGCACCGAGCGCGAATCGATCGAGATCTGGCGCGCCGAGGGATTCGACGTCCCGGCGCTGCTCGACTGGCCGCTTCCGGCCGCGGTGCCGCCGTGCCGACTGCTGCTCGAGTGGCTGCCGGGAGAACTGCTCTCGGAGCTGGTGTACCAGCCGGGCGTAGAGCCGGAGGAGAAGCAGCGGCTGCTCACCCGGCTGGCGCGGGAGATGGCGCGCCGCCATCGCCGGGCGCTCGAGCGGTGCGAGCCGCGGCTGGTGCAGTCGCACGCATCGCTGGCGCACGTCATGGTGGTGCCGGTGGCGGCCGCTCCGCCGGCCGGGGCGGCGACGGCCGCCGGCGAGCGGCTGGTCCACTTCGATTTCGAGGTGGCGTGGGCGCGCCGCAGCGCGCTCGAGCGGTTGGTGGTCCTCGAAGTCGGCCAGTGGGTCGAGTCGATCGCGTCGTTCGCGCCGACGGAGCAGATCGGCCCGCTGATCGGGGCGTTCGTCCGGGCGTACGGCGAGACGGAGCGGCTGCGCGGGCTGGTCGCCACCATCCGCCGCGGGCGCGTGCCGCTGTTGGCGCCGCTGAACCGGGTGCGCTTGCAACTGCGCGAGCGCGGGCCGCGTCAGAGGCTCGCGGTGCTGGCGCACGTCGAGGCCGCGTTGGCCGGCGCCGACCGGAATCCGGGGACGGAGCGAAGCGAATGAGCCGAGCGATGAAGATGGGGCGGAGCGGGCGAATTGCCGGGTTCGGCGTGGCCACGCTGGCGGCGGCCGCCTGCGCGGCCCGCGCGGAAGGGGCGGACGGCGTGCCGGAAGGGCCGGTGGGGCCGTTCGACGAATGGTGCCGCAGCGCGCGAGTCGAGCTGGACGTGGGCGGGCCGCTCGAGAGCCGCGACGTCACGGTCCATTTCGGCGGCCGCTTCGCCCTCGACTTCGTCCGCTGGGACCGGCGCAACCGCAACTCGAGCGGCGTCGAGTTCGGCGCGCTGCGCCCGCTGTTCGAGGTCGACGTCGGCGGCCGCAGCCAGTTCCGCGCCGAACTCGACCTCGACGACGTCGACAGCCGACGCGGCGCCTTCGACCTCTGGGTGCGCCAGGAGATCGGCCAGCAGGTCGCGGTGCAGCTCGGCCAGGTGCGCGTGGCCATGGGCAGCGACTACGCGACGCGGGAGGAGAACTCGCCGCTGATCGGCCACTCTTTCACCTCGTACCTGACCGGCCGCCACGACCTCGGCCTGCGCGCCACCGTCGATCCGCACGCCGGGCTCCACTTCGAGGGGACGGCGACGCTCGGCTCAGGCTTCGGCCTCGAGGGCGAGGGCAAGGCCGACCCGCTGCTGATGGGGCGCGCCCTGATCGAGCCGTTCGGCGCCCACGGCCCGGCCCTGCTGCGCGGGCTGTTCGTCGGTGCCGCGATGGCGTGGCAGCCGAGCTATCGCGACGAACTGCTGCTGGCGACGCCGTACCAGACGCCGGTCTTCACCACCGGCGACCTGCGCGCCGGTCATGCCGCGTGGGGACTCTTCGAGGCCGGCTGGCGGCAGGGACCCTTCCGGCTCGGCCTCGAGCTCGTGCGCGGCGTGCTGAACGACGTCGACCTGCCGGGTGGCGGCCATCACGACGTCGACCAGCTGACCGCCTGGACGGCGTACGCGTCGGTCTTCCTCGGCGGCGGGAAGCCGGTGTGGAGCGGCGGCCGCTGGATCCGTCATGCCCGTCCCGAGGGCAGGATCGATCCCGAGCAGCGCGAGGAGCCGGGCCTGATCGTGATCGACTCCCGCGGCGGACCGATCGAGCTGGCGTTCCGGTACTCGAACGCCGACATGGATCGCTCGCTGTTCGACTTCGGCCTGACGAGCTACGACCCGTCGACCCAGGAGGTCCGTGTCGCCGACGTCAACCTGGTGTTCCACACGTCGCGCGGCTCGCGCTTCTCGGTGGGGGCGGCGCGGACCATCGCCGACCACGGGCTGTCGGCCTTCGGCGGCGCCAACCGCGACACGTCGTTCCTCGCCCGGCTCGAGATCGACTTCTGACCGCCGCCGGTGCGTGCCGCTGACCGGCGCGCCGCGAGCGGAAACTCTCTCCGAAACGCTTTCAGACCTCGTCCAGACCGTTGAGCGACGCACGTTTTCGCGTCGATCGGAAGGCGCGACGCCGCCGGAGGATGGCGGCGCGCACTTCACAACCGGGTGGGACAACGATGACGAAGCGCCAGGGCAGCGCCGCGATGCGGCGCGCGGGGATGGTATTCGCATGCGCGGTGGGAGCGGCCGGCATGGCCGCCCTGACCGCCTGCGGCGGAGGCGGGGGCGGCGGCAATCGCAGCACCCCGGCCCTCGTGCCGTCGGCGGCGAACACGACGATCAGCGTGACCCCCGGTGAGGGGCTCGCGGCGAACGGCGTCGACGCGTCGTCGATCACCGTGACGGTGCGCGACTCGAACAACCAGCCGATGGCGGGGGTCGAGGTCGCGATCGCGGCCAGCGGTGCGGGCAACACCGTCACGCAGCCGCTGGCGGTGACCAACCCGCTCGGGATCGCCTCCGGCAGCATGGTGACCTCGACGGCCGGCGCGAAGACGCTGACCGTGACGCTCGACCCGGACGGCCACGCCGTGGTCTGCGCCGCGCACCCGATCGTGCGGTTCGGGCCGCGCGCCACGGTGACCGGCGTCGCTCGCGTCGCCGACACCGACGGCAACGGCACGCTCGATTCCGGCGACACCGTCACCGTCCGCTTCAGCGCCGCCGTGAGCTGCGGTTCGACGTCGGCCGCGGCGTTCACGCTGCCGGTCACGGGCGACACCTTCGGCGCCGGCGCGACGATGGCGGACGGCGTCAATGCCGATGAGGTCGTGATCACGCTGGGCAACAACCCCGCGTTGCGCACGCGCCAGTCGTTCGTCGTCGGGACGACGACGGCCGATTCTCCTTCAGGGCTCGACATCTCGGGCTCGATCGTCGCCGGCGCCATCATCGATGACGTGAGCGGCCAGACGGTCACGGCGTCGACCCCGGTCGACCTGCTGCCGTTCTTCGCGGTCGTGGCCAGCGGGCTCGGCACGCACCAGAGCGTGCAGCAGCTGGGGGGCGACGTCGACGCGGACGGCGACCTCGACCTGGTGATGATCGACGAAGGCGGCACGGTCGAGGTGTTCGAGAACGACGGCACGGGCGGCTTCACCGACAGCGGCATCGACCTCGGCACCGGCGCCTGCTGCGCGATCGGCGACTTCGACGGCGACGGCTCGCTCGACGTCGCGGTCGGCAGCAGCGGCGGCAACGGCGCGCTGTGGATGAACGACGGCTTCGGCGGCTTCGTGCTGGACGGCGAGGTATTCGGCAGCGCCGGCACCACCGCCCTCGCCGCGGTCGATCTTGACGGCGACGGCGACGACGACCTGCTCGAGGGGCAGCTGTTCGGCACCGACGAGGTCTGGCTCAACGACGGCACCGGCGTCTTCACCGCCGCCGGCGGCTTCGGCAGCGGCACGCTGCAGGTGATGCCGTGCGACCTCGACGGCGACGGCGACCTGGACTGGCTCACCTGCGGCCTGCAGGCAGGCGTGCAGACGTGGTTCAACGGCGGCGTCACCTGGAACCAGGGCGCCGCGATCGGCACCGCGGTCGTGCAGGCGTTCGACGCGTACGACTACGACTACGACGGCGACCTCGACGTCGCGACGTCGGTCCACACCAACAGCATCGAGCTGTGGGACAACGACGGCGCCGGGGCGTTCGCGGTGTCGGGCATCGAGCTGCCCGAGACCAACACGCATGCGCTCTGGTTCGACGACCACGACGCGGACGGCGACGCGGACCTGATGTGCGGCACGACGACCGGGCTGGTGGTGTTCGAGGGCGACGGCATCGGCGCGATGTCGACCGACCGTCTCCACTCGTTCGGCAACGCGATCGAGACCATGGTCGTCGCCGACTTCGACCGTGACGGCGACCTCGACGTGCTGGGCGGCAGCTTCGCGGACACCGACGAGTTGCACGAGGGCGCGCTGATCGGCAGCTACGGGCCGGTCGCCTGGACGCAGACGGTGCAGGAACTCGGCGCGTACGACACCACCGGGCTTGCGCTCGGCGACTTCGACGGCGACCTGCAGCTCGACTTCGTCGAGTCGGCCGTCGGCGTCGGCTGCGTGGTCTGGCTCGGCCCCGGCGACGGCAGCTTCGCCCAGGGTTCCATCTTCGGCACGCTCGCGATCCGGGCGGTGGCCACCGGCGACCTCGACGGCGACGGTGTCCTCGACGTGGTGTTCGCCGGCGATGCCACCCAGAACTCGGAGATCTGGCTCGGCGCCGGCGACGGCACCTTCACCCTCCACGCCACGCTCACGGTGCTCGACTACACCGCGATCGCTCTCGGCGACCTCGATGCCGACGGCGACCTCGACCTGGTGCTGGGTGTCGACGGCGCCGGCAACCTCGTGCTGACCAACGACGGCACCGCCACCTTCACCGACACGGCGCAGTCGCTCGGCGCCGATGCGACGACGGCGCTGCTGCTCGGCGACATGGATGCCGACGGCGACCTCGACCTGGTCGAGCTCGCTTCCGACGACGACTGCACGGTCTGGACCAATGACGGCCTCGGCACCTTCACGCTGGCGCAGTCGATCGCGGCCGGTGTCGCCACCTGCGGCGTGCTGTGCGACGTCGACGGCGACTACGACCTCGACGTCGTGACCGGCGATGCGACCCTTGGCGGCATGGTGTTCGAGAACGATGGCGCGGGCGCGCTGACCGACACGGCGCAGGCGATCGGCAGCGCCGGCGTCCAGGCGCTGGCCCTGGCCGACGTCGACCACGACGGCGACCTCGACGTGCTGGCCGCGGTCGACACGCCCGAGATCGAGCTCTGGAGCAACGACGGCAGCGGGACGTTCACCGCGGCGGCGGCCTTCGGCAGCCTCTCGGCGCGCGCGCTGCTGACCGAGGATCTCGAGGACGACGGCGACCCCGACGTGATCGTCGGCAACGACGGCGTCGAGGGCGTCACGGTCCACTTGCACGACTGAGTCGTGCGCCGGGTCGCGCCGCGGCGATCACCGCGGAACGCGCCCGCCCCTTCGATCGATGGTTCACGTCCCGGCCGCAGACTCCCGGCCGGGACCCCGGGTTCGCCGCGCGCGGGTGCTCGCCGAAGGGCGGGTGCCCGCGCGCGCCTTTCCGCCGCGGGCCGGCGCTGCGCTCATGCGCCGGCGACCGCCGAGCCGCCGTCGGCCTGGCGCCGGTTCTGGATCTCGAAGTGGCGCCGGTAGGTGCTCGCCGGGTTGGCGCAGAGCTCGTCGTGCGAGCCGGCCTCGACGACCCGCCCCTTCTCCAGCACGACGATGCGGTCGCAATGGCGCACGGTCGACAGCCGGTGCGCGATCATGATCACGGTGCGCCCGGCCATCAGCCGCTGCAGCGCCGCCTGCACGATCGCTTCCGACTCGGAGTCGAGCGCCGAGGTCGCCTCGTCGAGGATCAGGATCGGCGGATCGAGCAGCAACGCGCGCGCGATGGCGAGGCGCTGCCGCTCGCCGCCCGACAGTCGGAAGCCGCGCTCGCCGACCGGCGTGGCGTAGCCCTCCGGCGTGCGCAGGATGAAGTCGTGGGCGTTGGCGGCGCGCGCGGCCGCCTCGATCTGCTCGTCGGTCGCGTCGGGCCGGCCGTAGGCGAGGTTGGCGCGGATCGAGTCGCGGAACAGCACCGTCTCCTGCGAGACGATGCCGATCTGGGAGCGCAGGCCCTGCAGCTTCAGGTCGCGCACGTCGAGGCCGTCGATGGTGATGTGACCGCCATCGACGTCGAAGAAGCGCGGGACGAGGTCGATGAAGCTCGACTTGCCGGCGCCGCTCGGCCCGACCAGCGCCACCTTCTCGCCCTTCCTGATCACGAGGTCGACGTCGCGCAGCGTCGGCTTGCCGGCCTCGTGGCAGAAGGTCACGTTCTTGAAGCGGATTTCGCGCGCGAACGGCCCGGGCGCCACCGCGTCCGGCTTCTCCTGGATCTCGGACTGCGCCTCGAGCACGGTGCCGACCCGGTCGGCGGCCGCCATGCCGAGCTGGAAGTCGTTCAGCTGCTTGGTCATGCCGCGCAGGCTGCCCATGGCGCGGGCGAGGGCCAGCACGTTCATCACGAAGCCGGTCGATCCCATCTCCCCGTCGATGACGCGCGTCCCGCCCCAGACGAGGATCACCGCGATGCCGATCGAGCCGATGCTCATCACCACCGGCTCCGTCAGGCTGCGCAGCCGGCGCTGCTTCAGCTGGATCTTCATCGCCTTGCGCGACACCTCGCGGAAGCGGCTGAACTCGCGCTTCTCGGAGGCGAACGCCTTGACCACGCGCTGGCCGACCAGCGCCTCCGTGATGACCACCGCCAGCTCGGCCAGCCCGGCCTGGTTCTCGCGGTCGCGCTTGCGCATCTTGCGCGTGATCTGGTTGATGGGCAGCAGGACGAGGCCCATCACCCCGGCCACGACCAGGATGAACAGGCCGCCGTTCACCGCGATCAGCACCAGCATCACGCCGAAGTCGAGGAAGTCCTGGATGAAGCGGACCAGCGCCTCGGTCAGGAAGCGCCCGAAGATCTGCAGGTCGTTGGTGATGCGCGAGATCAGGTGGGCCGAGTGGTTCTTCTGGTGGAACCGGATCGACAGCCCGATCAGGTGGCGGAACAGGTGGGAGCGCACGTCGCGGACCACGCGGCGCGACACGCTCGACATCAGGATCGACTGGGCGTACTTGGCGACGGCGGCACCCAGCACGGCCACCACCAGCGCGATGGCGAAGAACCAGAGCAGGCGCGTGCGATCCCCCCGCTCCTTCTCGGTGAGGCGCAGGCGTTCGGGGCGGTCCTTGCCGCCGATCGACAGGGCCTTGGTGAGCTCGGGCGGATCGGGCTCCGGAAGGCCGAGCTTCGCGAACAGCCAGCACTGGAGCTTCCAGCCCTTCAGCTTGGCCCAGTCGCGGATCGAGCTGCCGAAGTCGGCGGCGGGCGCGGCGTCGCCGCTGCCGCCGTCGCCGTGGCCCGGGATGGCGATGGTCGGATTCTGCGGGGTCGCGGCGTCGCCCGGCGCGTCCGCGGGCTCGAGCGGGGGCGCCGCGACCGCGCTCTTCGGCGCCGCGAGGATCTTGTCGAGGCCGCCCTGCAGGATCGCGAGCTCGGTGCCGACGAACAGTGCCGCGATCAGCGCCGCCACCATCGAGCCGAAGAACTTGGCGCGATAGGGCTTCACGAAGGCGAGCAGCTTGCGGTAGGCGCGAAGGTCGTCCCCGGTCGCCGGCAGGAACAGGTGCCAGATGCGCAGCCGGCGTCGCAACTGCTCGCGCCGCGCCTCGAGCTCGAGGAGGTTGGTCGGTTCGGGCCGCTGCGGCTCGCTCAAGAAGGGGCGCGCTCCGGGAGGGGGCGGCGCGACGTGGGCCCGGTGCGGCCCGCCGCCGTCGGCGCCGGCGATCGAAGGCGAGGCAGAGTAGCAGTCGCGTCTCGACCGGCGATTGCCCGCCGGCACCCGGGAGTTGCGCCGCCGCGTCGCTCGGCGGAAGCTGCATCCCGTGCAGCGACGAACCGATGACGGGATTGCATGGAGGCGTTCGCGGGGTGCGATCGTCGCCGCAGGCAGCCCCGATCCGCTTTATCCGTACCGGAAGGCGGCGTGCGCGCACCATGGCGTCGCCGACGCCTACCCGGCCATCAACGCGAACTGGAAGCCGCTTCAAGTGGTGCACGACCGCTGCTGGGACCACTTCGTCGAGGGCTTCCCGGCGTTCGGCGGCATGGAGCTGCCGGAGACTGCGGGCGTGATCGGCGGCCACCTCTGCGCCTGGGAGCAAAGGGACGAGCAGGATCTCCCGTCGCTGCGCCGCCTCCTCACCCGCCTGCTGGCGCAGCCGTGAACCGGGACCCCAACGGCGCGCAGCACCGGACCGCGTCCGCCGCCGCCACGCTGCTGGCCGGCCTTGTGCGCTACTCCCTCGCCGGCCTCGGCAGCCTCGCCGTCGATGGCCTCGCCTTCGCGGCGCTGGTCCACGGCGCCGGCTTCGGTCCGGTCGCGGCGCACGCCGTGAGTCGTCCGCTCGGCGGGATCACCTGCTGGTGGCTCAACCGCCGCTTCACCTTCCGCTCGCGCGGCGCCGTGCCCGGCGAATTGCTCCGCTTCATCGCCGTCTTCGCCGCGAGCTTCGCGCTCTCCGCCGGCCTGCTCGCACTGCTGTGCGGCCCGGCCGCGCTCCCCCCGCTGGCGGGGAAGGCGCTTGCGGAGGGGCTCGTCTTCCTTTTCAACTTCTTCGCCCTGAAGCACTTCACCTATCGCGGAAAGCCGCACGCATGACGATCGACCGAACCCCCCGCATCCTCGTCGGCCTCGCCGCCACCGCGACGCTGCTGCTGCAGGCACCGGCCACGCCGGCCCAGTCGAAGAGCATCAACCTCAAGCCGGGTCCGCTCACCACCGTCGCCCCCGGCCTCACCTACGCGAAGTGGGAGCAGCAAGGCCTGATCGCCCACGTGACCGAGATCGCGCTCGATCGCCCGGAGCTGCACCTCCGCAGCATCAAGTCGAAGGGCAAGGAGTCGCTGCGCGAGCTCGCGACCCGCCTCGACGCCGGCGACGAGAAGGTGCTCTGCGGCATCAACGGCGACTATTTCCGCCAGAGCAGCGCGGCCGGCCTCCCGTTCGGCGGCCAGGTGAGCGACGGTCGCATGATCTTCGCGCCGATGAAGCGCTCGCTCCTCTCGCTCAGCCCGACGCGCGAGCCGACCATCGGGCTCGCCGAGCTCAAGGCGAAGTTCAGCTTCGCCACCGCGGACATGGTCAGCGACTCGACCTGGTACAAGCTCGAGGACGTCAACGTCCCGGTGCAGGAGGACGGCAAGAAGTCGGGGATCGTGCTCTACACGCCCGAGTTCCTCGGCCTCGACGGCGACCGGCCGAAGGGCACCATCGCCGTGATCGAGACGATCGAGCCGCGCCTCCAGGTCGGCGACGTCTGCACCGGCCGCGTCGCGCGCGTGGAGGCGGCTGGTGCCGCGGTCGACGTGCCCGACGGCGGCTGCCTGCTCTACTTCTACGGCGACTCGCGCCGCAGCTCGTCGTCGCTCAAGCCGGGCAAGCCGATCGCCCTCAAGCTCGAGCTGCCGCCGGTCACCGGCAGCGTCGAACAGGCGATCGGCGGCGGCCCGCGCCTCGTCCGCAACGGCAAGGTCGCGGTCGAGCTCGACAAGGAGGACTTCGAGCCGGTCTACGCCATGGAGATCTCGAAGCGCCACCCGCGCTCGGCGGTCGGTTTCGACAAGGAGAAGCGGCGCCTCTGGCTGGTGATGGTCGAGGGGCGCCACGAGGGCAGCCGTGGCATGACCTTCGGCGAGCTCGCCGGATTCCTCGACAAGCTCGGCTGCTGGCAGGCGATGGCGTTCGACGGCGGCGGCTCGGCCGGCATGTACGTCGGGGCTGACGGCCTCGGCTTCGTTTCGCGCAGCATCGGCGGCGGCGGCCACGAGGAGGAGCGCGAGCTGGCGAACGCGCTGTTCGTGACCACGCGCAAGGGCCAGGCGGAAGGCGGCGGGGCGGGCGGCGCCGCCGGCGGGGCGGGCGAGGAGTGACGCGCTCGCTGCAAGGCCGCCTGTTGCGTCTGCTCGGCGGCTTGCTGCTGATCGCCGGGTTCGGCTGGCCCGAGCTGCTGGTGCTGGCGCGTGGCCTCTTCGCCGAGGCCGCGGTCGCGTTGCCCGAGCGCTCGCACTGGTTCGTGCTGCACGAAAATCTCGCCATGGTGCGCGAGCCGGACGACTCGCTCCCTGGCTGGTTCACGCTCTGGTACGGCGTGCAGGCGCTGGGGCTCGCGTGGTTCGGGGCGGCGGGGAGCGCCATCGCGGCGGCGGCGCTGCCCTGGTCGCGCTTCGGGGCGGCGCTGCTGGGCGGCGTCCATGCGCTGGCGTGGGCGCTGCTGGCCGGCGGCGTGGCCTTCGTGTGGAGCGAGCTGCCGCCGGCGCGCGAGGGGCAGGCGGCGATCGTGCGCGGCGGGCATGCGGTGGCGCTGGCGGCGCTGGCGCTGGCGCAGCTGGCGCTCACGTGGCGCTCGGTCCGGGTCGGCGGCTGGTGGCGGTTCAACGCGGTCGATCGAGCGCAGCTGCTGCCGCTCGCGGTGCTGTTCCTGGCGAACGCCGGTTGCTACGCCGGGCTGCGGGGTCATCCGAACTGGCCGGCGGGGGGCTATCTGGTCGGCGCGATCGGCGGCGCGCTCGCGCTGTACGGCATGGTGCGGGCGGGGACACCGCGGCCATAGTCGCGAACGCCGTCGCGGCGGTGGCGCGATTCAGCGCGCGCGCGAGCGGAGCGTCCGCGCCACGCGGCCGGCAATCTGCACGAAGTCGCGCACCGGCCGGAAGTGGGTCACGCGACCGCCTTCGGGCGTGTAGGTCACACGGATCGGCACCTCGCGGATCGCGATGCCGGCGCGGGCCGCGGCGAAAAGGACCTCCATCTCGAGGTCGTAGCGGTCGCCGTGGAGCGGCAGCGCCGTGATGCTCGGCAGCGGGTAGCTCCGGAAGCCGCTCTGCGTGTCGCGGCAGCGCACGCCGGTGAAGAGGCGCAGCGCCGTGTTGGCGCAAGCGAGGCCGAAACGACTCTTGCGCGGTGCGCCGGCCGCCTGCATGTCGCGCACGCCGATGACCAGGGCGTCGGGATGGGCGCGCGACTCGGCCAGCATGGCCGGCAGGTCCTCCGGGAAGTGCTGCCCGTCGGCATCGAGCGCGATGGCATGGGTGAAGCCGGCGGCCGCGAGCGCCGCGAATCCGGTCTTGAGCGCCGCGCCCTTGCCGCGATTGACGGCGTGCCGCTCGCTGCGGATGCGACTGCGGAAGTGGTCGAGCACGCTCGCCGAAGAGTCGGTCGAGCCGTCGTCGATCACCAGCACGTCCGGCAGCGCGTCGAGCGCGCGCGAAACGACATCCCCGAGCGTGTGCGCGTTGTTGTAGTTCGGGATCAGGACCGCCGGTCGCATGTCCGGCAGGCTAGCACCGTCGTGCCACGACGAACCACTCGTCACCGAGCTCGAACGACTCCTCGCTGAAGCAGCGCTCCCGCAGCAGCCCGTCCACGAAGCGCCCGTACTGCTCGCGCATCCCCTTCGCACGCGCCCCGAGCGAGCGGGTCGGGAACGAGAGCACCGCCGCCCTGATCCCCGCCTGCGCCAGCCGCTCGAGCAGCGCCCCCGCCGCACCCGACCGCTGCCGCTCGAGCGTCGGCAGCAGCTTGAACAGCCACGCGACCTCCGCAGCTGGCAGCTCGCCGCCGTCGATCAGGTCGACCGCCCGCGCCTCGCCCGCCTGCCCGAGCCGCGCGAACCAGCGCGCGACCAGCGCGGCCATCCGCGCGTCGGCCTCCCACGCGTGGTAACGGGTCGTCCGCGGCAGCCCCATCCACGGCAGCGCGAACGGATGGAGCCCGCAGCCGAGGTCGAGCACGCTCGCCGGCGTCCCGAGTCGCGCGCGGAGCTCGCCGTGCAGTTGCGCGATCGTCGCCAGCCGCTCGCGCGTCGAGGCGTGGCGGGCGAGCACCGCGCGCGCGCACGCCTCGACCGCCGCGCGATCGTCGCCATCGCCGCTCGCCTCGAGCCGCGCCAGCGCCAGTTCCGCCGCGTCGAGTTCGCGCTCCTCGACGAACGCGGAGTGGAGCTGGTGGAGCGCCCGCTTCGCCCGCTTCAGCGCGTCGGCGGGGCGCGGCTCGATCGCGCACGCCTCGCGCCACACCCGGTCGAGCAGCGCCGGTGCGAGGGCGCGGTACTTGCGCCCGAAGTCGGGGAGCGGTCCGCTCACGACGCCGCCGGCCGCTCACCCGTGGCGGCTGCGCTGGCGGAGCCGCTCAGGGCAGGGCTGCTCGCCGCGGCGCGCTCCTGCTGCAGCTCGCGCAGCAGCCGTCCGTAGAAGCTCAGGTTGTGCAGCGTCGCCAGCCGCGCGACCAGCGGCTCCTTCACCTGCCAGAGGTGGTGCAGGTAGCCGAGCGAGTGGCGCGCGCAGGTCGGGCAGGGGCAGCCGGGTTCGATCGGCGCGTCATCGACCGCGTGCTTCGTGTCGCCGAGGTAGACGTGATCCCACCAGCGCGCCTCGCCCGGCAGGAGCGTCGCCGAGCGCGGCCCGCGGCGCACGTACAGCCGGCCGTGCCGGCCGTCGCGCGTCGGCAGCACGCAGTCGAAGAGCGAGAAGCCGAGCGCCGTGGCGGCGACCAGGTTCTCCGGCTTGCCGATGCCGAGGCCCCAGAGCGGCGCCGCGGGAGCGGCGGCGCGCACCAACTCCGCCACCAGCGCCACGCTCTCGACCAGCGCGCCGTCCTCGCGCACCGGCCAGCCGCCGAACGCGTAGCCGTCGAAGCCGAGCTCGAACAGCCGCGCCGCGCACTCGCGCCGCAACGCCGGATCGTCGCCGCCCTGGAGCACGGCGAGCAGCGGCCGGCGCACGCCGCTCTCCTCCGCGACGCGGTCGCGCGTCGCCTTGCACTCCTCGGCCCAGCGCACGGTGTGCTCGACGCTCGCGCGCTGCGACAGTGCGTCCTCCTCGGGCCGCGTGCAGTGGTCGAGGCAGACCAGCAGGTCGGCGCCGAGCTTCGCCTGCCAGCGGATGCACTTCTCGGGCGTCAGCAGCTCGCTCTCGCCGCCTTTCGCCCGCCAGCGGATCCCCTTGTTCGACGCCGAGCCGTCGAGCGCGCCGCTCTGGAGCAGCGAGAGGATCTGGAAGCCGCCCGAATCCGACAGCACTGGCCCGTCCCAGCCCATGAAGCGGTGGATCCCGCCGAGCTTCTCGACGGCGCGCGCGCCTGGTTCCTTCGACAGATGCCAGGTGTTGACGCAGAGCGCGTCGATGCCGACGGCGCGCAACTCCGAAGCGTCGACCGTCCGCACCACCCCGCGCGTCGCATCCGGCAGGAACGCCGGCAGCGCGAGCGATCCATGGGACGTGGCAAGGGCCGACATGGCCGAGAAATGTAGCGCCGCGATCCCCGTAGATCCGTCGCAGCGACGTTTCTACGGGCGGGCTAGCGGCCCATTCCGTGCAGCACTTCGTCTGCGATCGCCAGCATGTGGTCGAGCTCGGCCATCGAGTGGTCGCCGAAGTGGCCGATGCGGAAGGCGTGGCCCTTCAGCTTGCCGTAGCCGTTCGAGAGCTCGTGGCCGCGGGCGATCATCCGCGCGAGGAAGGTGGCGATGTCGAAACCCTTGGTGGCGCGGTTCGCGGTGGTGGGGGAGCGGTACTTCTCGGCGACGAAGCAGGGGAAGCCGTGGCCGTTGGCCCACGCGTCGACGCGGTCGCGCATCGCCCGGTGCCGCGCGAAACGCGCCTCGTAGCCTTCGCGCTCCATCGCCGCGAGCTGCTCGTCGAGCGCATAGAACATGTTCACGGCGGGCGTCGTCGGCGTCTGGTGCAGCCTGTCCCAGTCGTCGGCGAGATGGACGAAGTCGAGGTAGTAGCCGCGCCCGGCGACGGTCCGCGCCTTGTCGAGGAACCGGTCCGACAGCGCGACGACGGCGATGCCCGGCGGCAGCGCGAGGCACTTCTGCGATGAAGCGAGCGCGACATCGATGTCCCACTCGTCGAACTCGAACGGCGCGCCGGCCAGCGTGCTCACCGCATCGACGAAGAGCAGCGCGTCCGGCTGCGCCCGGCGCACCGCAGCGCAGATCGCCGGCACGTCGCTGTACGCGCCGGTCGACGTCTCGTTGCTGACGAAGCCGACCGCCTCGACCGGTCCGGCGCGTCGCAGCTGCTCCTCGATCCGTTGCGGATCGAGCCCTTCGCCCCACTCGAACGCGATCTTCACCGTGTCGCGGCCGCTGCTCTCGCCGGTGCGCGCCCAGCCCTCCGAGAAACTGCCGTTGGTGATGCACGCCCAGCGCTTCACCACGCCGCAGCGCACCGCCCCCTCCCATGCGGCGCTGCCCGACGCGGTGATGGTGAGCGAGTGCTGCTTCGTCCGGAACAGCCGCTGCAGCCTCGGCGCGATCGACTTGACCAGCTCGGTCATGATCGTCGTGCGGTGGCCGACGGTGGGCCGCGCCAGCGCCGCGAGGATCTCCGGCCGGACGTAGGTCGGCCCGGGGATCCACATCCGCGGCGGGAACTCGCCAGGAAAGCTCATCGTCGTCGTCCCGATCGTCGTGCCGTCCGTCCGCCGCCGCCCGCCTTTACCGCCGCGCGTCGCGTCGCCCCGCCCGGAAGGCGGAGCAGTGTAATGAGGTCTGCCACACGCCGGGCCACGTGGTCGGCGCCGGCCACCACCGCCGGTCGGGAAACGACTGCCGTGAACGCGCAGAAGGCGGCCACCGCCGGGCGCGCCGCGAGGTCGGTCGCGCCATCGCCGACCAGCAGCGTCCGCTGGCGCCGTCCCGCGGCCAGCCGTTCGAGGAGCGTTCGCTTCCCGTCCGCCCGCACCAGCGGCGAACGAGCGTCGAATCCGGCGTAGCGTCCACGCGCGTCGAGCCGCACCGCGACCGCCGCCACCGCGTCCTCCGCGAGCCCGAGCTTCCGCGCGAGCGGCAGCAGCGCCTGCCGGATCCCGCCCGACACGAGGCGGACCTCGATGCCGGCGCGCTGCGCGTCCCGCACCAGCCGTCGCATCCCCGGCACCAGCCGCGCGACGTAGCGCCGCGCCAGCCACGCGAGCTCGCGCCGGCCCGGCCGCACCTGCTCGAGGCGGCGGCGATAGACCGCCTCGAGCCGGACCGCGCCCGCCATCGCG
>VGYY01000021.1 GCA_016872815.1 Planctomycetota bacterium | reverse complement strand
GGCGCCGGCGGGCGGCGCGCCGAGCTGCCGCCAGCGCGCCGGCAGGTCGCCCCGTTCGATCGTCGTCCCGTCGACCGTGACCGCCAGCATCTCGGCGAGGTTCCTCAATTCGCGGACGTTCCCCGGCCAGCGCCACTCGAGCAGCGCCTGGCGCGCCGCGGGCGAGAGTTGCAGCTTGGCGGCGCCGGCGCGGGCGAGGAACCGCTCGAACAGCGGCAGGATCTCGTCCCGACGCTCACGCAGCGGCGGGACCTCGACCTGGACCACCGCCAACCGGAACAGCAGGTCCTCGCGGAAGCGGCGCGCCGCCACCTCCGCCGCGAGGTCGCGATGCGTCGCCGCGACGATCCGCACGTCGAGCGGTCGCGACTTGGTGGCACCGACCCGGCGGATCTCGCCGCTCTCGAGCACCCGCAGCAGCGCCGCCTGGGACTCGAGGTCGAGTTCGCCGATCTCGTCGAGGAGCACGGTGCCGTGATTCGCCGCCTCGAACAGACCGGAGCGCGCGTGGTCGGCGCCGGTGAACGCGCCCTTCTCGCAACCGAACAGCTCGGCGCCACGCACCGAGCCCTGCAGCGCCGCGCAGTCGACGACGACGAACGGTTCGTCGCAGCGTCGGCTCAACCGGTGGATCTCGCGCGCGACCAGTTCCTTGCCGGCACCGGTCTCGCCGTGCACCAGCACGGTCGAGTCGGACTGCGCGATGCGCGGCAGCCGCTGCAGCAGCCGCTGCAGCTCGGCGCCGGGAGCCAGCAGGCCCGTTGCCGACGTCGGCGTCGCCAGCGCCCGCCGGAGCGCCCGGTTCTCGCGCAGGAGCGTTCCGCGTTCCGCGGCGCGCCGGATCACGCCGTCGAGCGTCTCGAGGTCGATCGGCTTGGTGCGGTAGTCGAAGATTCCCTGGCGCACCGCCTCGAGTGCGGACTCGAGCGACGGATAGCCGGTCAGGACCACCACTTCGCTCTCGGCGCCGCGCGCGCGCAACTCGCGCAGGAACCCGAGTCCACCCGCACCGGCCATGCGCAGATCGAGCAGGACGACGTCGGGCGCGCCCGCCGGCAGCCGCGCCAGAGCCTCCTCCGCCGAGGCGGCCAAGGTCACCTGGTGGCCGCGCCGCTCGAGCTCCCGCTGGAGCACGCGCCGATACCCCGCCTCGTCGTCGACGACGAGGACGGCGATCGGTGCGGCACGATCCGGCCGCGCTGGGGCATCCGGTCCCTCCGGCCGATCGGTCGAGGCGCCCACGCCGCTCATCGCCGCACCTCCGCCGGCGGGCTGGCCGTGTCGCGCGCCAGCGGGAGCACGCAACGAAAGCGCGCGCCGATGCCGTCCTCGGGCACTTCGGCCACCAGGCGGCCGCGGTGCAGCTCGGCGATCTGACGCGAGACCGACAGCCCCATCCCGACCCCCTCGCCCGCCGACTTGGTGGTGAAGAACGGCTCGAAGATCTGCTCCGTGCCGACCTGCGCGAGCCCGCTCCCGCGATCGCGCACGCTGACCGTCGCCTGGTCGCCCTCACGCCGACAGGCGAGCTCGATCCGAGCGCCCGGCTTGCCGGCGTCGAACGCGTTGGTCAGCAGGTTGACCAGCAGCTGTTTCAGCTCGTCCGGCGCCGCCTCCACCACGAGCGCCTCATCCCCGCCGTCGAGATCGATGCCCTGCCGACGCGCTCCGGCCAGCGGTCGCATCAGATGCGCGACCTCGCCGACCAGCTCGCGCAGGTCGACCCGCCGCAGCGCCGTCGGCCGACTCCGGCTGAACGACAGGAGCGACTCGATGATCCGCTTGCAGCGGAATGTCTCGCTCTCGATCGCGCGCAGGTACTCCTCGAAGTCGCCGCGCTCGGCCTGCGGCGCATCGCCGCGGCGTCGCAGCCGATCGAGGAGACCCTGGGCGCTGGCGCCGATGATCGCGAGGGGGTTGTTGATCTCGTGCGCAAGACCTGCCGCCAGTGTTCCCACGTCGGCAAGGCGGCGCGTCCGGATCAGCTCCTGCGTGCGCGCCTCGACGTCGCGCTCGAGCCCGTCCGACAGTGCGCGCAACTGCTCGTTGCGCGCGGCCAGACCGCGTTGGGCGACCTGGAGCAGCCGCAGCACCGCGACGAAAAGGGTGAAGCCGACCCCAAGCGCGGCCGTGAGCACCCAGCGCCGGAACGCGTCGACACGCGCGACCACGTCGGAAGCGTCGAGGTAGAGCTCCACCACGTGCCCGCGCAGGCGCGGATCGACGTCGTCGGGAGCGCGCACGTAGACCTCGAGCAGAGGCACATCGAATTGCGCGCCGTCCAGATGCAGTCTCGTGCCCGGTTCGATCAGGTGCTCGACGCGGCGGCGCTCGCCGGCCGCCACCAGGGAATCTCCACTCTCCGGCTTCACTCCGGTCAGGGCGGGGATGCCGCAATGGACGATCCGACCGTCGGCGTCGAACCAGACGATGCGCCGCACCCGGAGACTGCTGCGATGCAGCTCGAACAGCGACTCGAGCTCGGCGAACTCCGCGGTCGAGCCCGGCAGCAGCGCTTCCGGGTGCTGGGGCAACCACCGCACCTCGAGTTCACGGAAGAAGTGGTTGCTCGCGCGCTCGGCAAGATCGGCGGCGAGCCCGACCCCCTGCTGCCGTTCGATCAGGCCGACACTGAAGTGGAGCACCACGCCCGCGACCGTCGAGATGACGAGGGCCTGGATCACCCAGCGACGCAGCAGCGTCGGCTCGCGCCGGTCAGTGGGCATGGTCACGGTCCGCAGGGCTCCCCTTGGCGGCTCAGGATGGCGCACCGAGCACCCTGCGGCAAAGCACGGACCCACGCGGTCGGACGACATCGAAACGGCACCCCGGAGCGGCGCGCCAGGGCGACTGAGGTCCGGCGCAGGCATCAGGCAAACGCTGCAGACGCGAACGCGGACTTCTGCAGACCCTGCAACGGCGCCCCGCATCCCGGGTGCGCTGGATCGACCTGACGTTGTGCGCCGACGACGCGTTGCGGCGACGCGCATCCGCCGATGGGCGGTGCCGAATGGTCGGGGCGAGAGGATTTGAACCTCCGGCCTCAGCGTCCCGAACGCTGCGCTCTAGCCAAGCTAAGCTACGCCCCGGTCTGATCGGGAAGGGCGGAAACGTTAGGCGCGGCCGCCGGAAGGATCAAGACCGCGGCCGCGCGTCATCCCCCGCCGGGCCCCGGCCCGACCTGCCACCAGTCGAGCTGCGTGTCGCGCCGCAACGCATCGCGCAGCAGCGCCAGATCGGCCGACCAGGTGATGGGCGTCCCGGCGAGGCGAGGCCGCAGCACGAAACGCAGCCGGCCCTGGTGCACCACCTCGATGCCCCACAGCGACGACGTGCGCCGCCCGGCGAGCAGCAGCGTGCGCGCGAGTCGGTCGAGCCATTCGAGCGGCGGGCGACCGACGTTGAAGTAGACCGCCGGCGGCGCCGAGTGGCCGGCCGCCGTCGACAGCGTCCGATCGACGACGAATCCGCCCGTCGCCTCGAGCGCGGCGAACAGCCCGATCAGTTCCGGGGCGACCCCGAGCTGCTCCGCCTCGCGGATCTCGGCGACGCGCGCCACCGCCGCCGGATCACCCTGCAGCGCGCCGCACAGCCCGCACTCCTCGAGCAGCAGTCCGTAGTGGTGCTCGCGCCGGACGTCGTGGCTGCCGCACTCGTCACACACCGGGACCATCCCGCCTTGATGCCCGCCGCGCGGCGTGCGGTCAAGAGCACCGGTGGTCGCCGTGCGCGGGGCGCCCGGTGCGGGCACGCGGTTCGCTACATTTCGCCCCATGAAAGGGCTCTGGATCCTCGGCGGAATCGCGGCGGCGGCGACCCTGCTCGCCGTGCTGCTCGGCGGCGATTCGTCCGCCGACGTCGAGCGCGCGTTCACCGACGCCGTGCGCGAGCGCCCCACGATCTCGGCGGCGCTCGAGGAGTGCGGCGACCTCATCCGCCACTTCAACGAGTTCAAGCCGACCGAGCGCAAGAAAGGCGACCTCGAGCAGCTGCGCCGGCGGTTCGAGTCGCTGGAGCAGGCGGCCGAGAGCGCTCGCGCCGAGAAGGAACTCGCGCGCGAGGAGCGCAAGCGGCGGCTCGCCCGGATCGAGGAGGAGTTCTGGCAGCTGAAGCGCGACGCGGAGGACCTGCGCGCGCGGCTGACCGAGATGCGCAACTTCGAGGTGCAGCTGCGACCGCGGATCGCGCGGCTCGGCGAGCTGACCCAGCGCCTGCTGGCGGCGCAGGCGGGCGCGGAGCCCGAGTTCCAGCAGCGCTCGGGCCAGCTGATCGAGGAGGGGCGGCGCCATCGCGGGCTGGCCGAGACCGCGTTGCAGCGCCTGTCGGTGAAGATCGCCGAGGGGCGACCGCTCGGGCTCACGGCGCTGAACGAGCTCGACGAGGTGCTGACCCACATGCAGGAGCTGCTCGACCGCAAGCCGGCCGCTCCTGCCGGCGACGGCCGCTGAGCGCGCTCCGGCGGCGCGTCACGCCCGCCCGGCCGCCCCCGCCGCGTCGTCCTTGCCCGGCTCCAGCCGGCTCTCGCGCAGGAAGCGCTTCTCGCCGCGACGCACCGTGAGGCCGGTGCCGTCGAAGTGCTCGAGCAGCGGGATCAGGAACTTGCGCGAGGTCTGCAGCGCATCGCGCAGCTCGGGCAGCATCACTTCGCCGGCGTGCGCCTTGCCGATCCGGATCAGCTCGCCCCGGGCGCGGTCGTAGCCGGCGCGCGCGAAGAAGAGCGGGCCGACGCGCACCCCCTCGCCCTCGTCGGCCATCAGCGCGAGCAGCGTCGCCACCTTCTTCGGCAGCGCCGACAGCCGCACCGCCGCCTCCTCCACCGACGGCGGCTGCAGGTCGGCCGTCGCGTACAGCGCGCGCAGCTCGTCGAGCACGCGCTCGTCGTCGCCGGAGATCGCCGGCCGGTGCGACGCGAGGCGCAGGTGGCCCGGCGGCCCCTCCTCGACGATCGCGCCGTCGCGCAGCAGGAGCTCGCGCGCCAGCGACAGCGTCGTCTCCGGCAGCGCCGCGAGGGTGCGCAGCTCGCGGATCTCGACCAGCTTCTTCAGCGGGTGCGCCTTGTGGCACTTCTTCAGCGCCGCCTGCACCGATTCGCGCGCCTCGTCGGCGAACTTGCGCGACAGGAACTGGCCGCGGCCGACCTCGACCAGCGCGCGCGACTGCAGCAGCTGGCGCGCCAGCCCCTCGACGTCGGCCTGCGGCAGGGCGATCTCGGCGGCCAGTTCGTCGAGGCGGAACGGCGCGAAGCGGCGCTGCTCCGCGGCGAACTGCAGGCGGAGCAGCGGATCCTGCAGCGCCTGTTCGCGCTGCTCCAGCGCCTCGATGTGCCACTCCTTCAGCCGCCGTCGGTGGGTCCGCGCGGCGCCGAACAGGATCCCGCCGCCGAGGGTGACCATCGGCGACACCTGGCGGACGAGGAAGCGGTCGCCGGCGCAGGCGACCACCGGCGCCTCGAGTTCGAGCTGCACCAGCCCCTCCTCTCCGGGCAGCAGCAGCGGCTTGTCGAGGATGCGGATGCGGCCGATCACCTCGGAAGTGCCGACGTGGAGGCGGATCGGCGTGCGATGCTCGAGCGGCTGGCTGCGGCCGCGCAGGTGGCGCATGCGCGCCTCGAACAGCGTCGCGGCCTGGAAGAACCCGGGATCGCCGGCGACCATCCCGCGCGTGATCTCGCGGTAATCGATGTCGGAGAGGTTGAGCGCGCAGCTGTGGCCGGCCGTCGCCTCCTCGCGCGCCTCGCCGTAGGCGTGGATGCCGCGGATGCGGCCGCGCTTGCCGAGCGGCAGGATCTCGATCTCCTGGCCGATCGTCACCCGGCCCGAGAGCGGCACGCCGGTGACGACGGTGCCGTGGCCCCGCGCCGAGAAGACGCGCTGGATCGGCAGCCGGAACAGCCCCTCGGTCGGCCGCGGCCTGACCGCGAGGATGCGCCGCTCGAGCTCGGCGCGCAGCTCCGGCAGCCCCTCGCCGGTGACATTGCTGACCGGGATGATCGGCTGCCCGTCGAGGAAGGTGCCCTGCACCAGCTCCCGCACGTCGAGCGCGGCGAGCTCACGCGTTTCGGCGTCGACCAGGTCGACCTTCGACAGCACCACGAACCCGCTCTGCACCCCGAGCAGCCCGAGGATCTCGAGGTGCTCGCGCGTCTGCGGCATGACGCCGTCGTCCGCCGCGATCACCAGCATCACGATGTCGAGCGAGGTCGCGCCGGCGACCATGTTCTTGACGAACCGCTCGTGGCCGGGGACGTCGATCAGCCCGACGGTCCGGCCGTCGGCGACCTTCATCCGGGCGAAGCCGAGGTCGATCGTCATCCCGCGCTCCTGCTCCTCGGGCAGGCGGTCGGGATCGATCCCGGTCAGCGTCCGGACCAGGCTCGACTTGCCGTGGTCGATGTGGCCGGCGGTGCCGACGATGACATTGGCGATGGCCGACACTGCGGTGTCACCGTCCGGCCGCAGCGTTCTCGGAGATGAACAGGATCCGCTCGCAGCTCCGGCACGAGATCAGCTGGCCGCCGGCCATGAGCCGGTTGTAGTCGTTGGGCGTGACGCTCATCGAGCAGCCGCCGCAGACGCGGCCGTCCGCCGTCACCAGCGCCTTGCCGTCGCGCGCCCTGAGCACGCGTTCGTAGGTCGAGAGCGGGCCGGGCGCGATGGTCGCCGCGTAGCCGGCGCGCTCGCCCTCGCGCTTGGCGAGGTCGGCCTGGTACTCCGCCTCGTCCTTCTGCCACTGCTTCCGGTCGACGTCGACTTCCTGCTTCAGCGCATCGCGCGTCGCCTTGAGGTCGAGCAGCTCCTTGTCGATCGTCTCGATCGTGCCGAGGCACTCGAGGATCCGGTCCTCGATGGCGCGGTTCTCCTTCTTCAGCCGCTGCACGTGGTCGCCGAACGCGCGGAACTCCTCGTTCGTGCGCGACTGGCCCTGAGCGCCCTGGATCTTGGCGATCTCGCCGTCCTTGGTCTTGATCTCGAGCTCGCACAATCCGATCTGCTTCTTCAGGTCGGTCACGCGCGCGAGGGCCGCAGCCACGCGCCCCTCGGCCTGGCGGAAACGCTCGCCGCGCCGCTCGAGGATCTGCGGCATCTCGCGGATGCGCTGCCGGATCCGCGAGATGTCCTGGTCGAGCTTCTGGAGGTCGATCAGCGCCTTCAGCGTTGCCTTCGGGTCGACCGTCGCCATCCGTCCCGTCCCTCCCGCCTCGGAGCCCATCCCGTCGCGCGCGCCGGTGAGCCCCGGCGGCGCCGGTCGGCCCCCGCGGACCGGACCGGATCAGTTGTCGCCGCCGCCCTCACGCTCGAGGAAACCCTCGAGCAAACGGCTGCGGATCGGATGCTGCAGCTTGCGGACGGCCTTCGCCTCGATCTGGCGCACGCGCTCGCGCGTGACCTTGAAGATCCGGCCGACCTCCTCGAGCGTGTAGGTGTACCCGTCACCGATGCCGTAACGAAGCTTGATGATCTCGCGCTCCCGGAACGAGAGCGTCTGCAGCACCGACGAGATGCGGTCCTTCAGCATCTCCTGGCCGGCGCCCTCCACCGGCGACTCGACCGTCTCGTCCTCGATGAAGTCGCCGAAGTAGCTGTCCTCGCCGTCGCCGATCGGGCGATCGAGCGAGATCGGGTGGCGCGCGATCTTGGTCACGCGCTTCGCCTCCTCGAGCGGCACCTTCGCCTCGGCGGCGACCTCCTCGATGGTCGGCTCGCGGCCCATGGCCTGGACCAGCTTCTTCTGCACGTTCCGCAGCTTGCTCATCGTCTCGATCATGTGGACCGGGATGCGGATGGTCCGCGCCTGGTCGGCGATCGAGCGGGTGATGGCCTGGCGGATCCACCAGGTCGCGTAGGTCGAGAACTTGTAGCCGCGGCGGTACTCGTACTTCTCCACGGCCTTCATCAGGCCGGTGTTGCCCTCCTGGATCAGGTCGAGGAAGGAGAGGCCGCGGTTGCGGTACTTCTTCGCGATCGACACCACGAGGCGCAGGTTGCCCGACGACAGCGCCCGCTTGGCGAAGTCGTAGCCCTTGTAGCGCGTCTCGATGACCGACAACCGGCGCTCGAGGCGGTCGGGCGTCTCCATCGCGCGCAGGCCCCAGCCGTCGTAGGCGGCCTGCGCCTCGTCGGCGGCATCGCTCTCGCGCGACTTGAGCCGCTTCCACTTGCGCTGAAGTTCGCGCCCCTTGTCCCACTCGTCGCGCAGCAGCTCGATCAGCGGCTTGACCTTCTTCAGCTGGATCTGCAGTTCCTCGAGCAGCTTCGCGCACTTGCGACGGCGCCGCACCATGCGGCGGACCGTCGGGCGCCGCTCCGACGCCGGGATCTCGCCGCGGATCAACTGCTCGAGCTCGGCCTGGTTCTTCAGGTAGAGCTTGCGCAGCGTGACCAGGTTCTCCTGGAGCCGCTCCTGGATCTCGCTCTTCGCCGGCTCGGTGCCGCTGGTCGGCACCTTGAGCGTGCGGTCGAAGGCGAGCTTGCCGTCCTTCACGTCCTCGAGGATCTGGATCCCCTGACGGACGCCGAAGCCCGACGCCAGCAGCATGCGGCGGAACGCGGCGCGGGTCTCCTCGATCTGCCGCGCGAGGTTGATCTCCTGATCACGCGTGAGGAGCGGAATCTCGCCCATCTGGGTGAGGTACATCCGCACCGGATCGTCGATCTTCTCGGCGCCGCCGGTCTTGGTCAGCTTGCGCGGAGCCTCTTCCTCCTCGGGCCGGACCCGCCGCCCTTCCTCCTCGACTTCCGATTCATCGACCAGCTCGATGCCGTGCTCCTCGAGCGTCGAGAGCACATAGTCGATGTTGTCGACGGCGTCCTCGGGGAGCTCCTGGTTGAGCTCGTCGTAGGTGAGGTAGCCCTTCTTGCGCGCATTGTCGATGAGCGCCCGCACGTAAGGATCCATGCGGTCGCGATCGCGCGTCTCGGTCGAATCCTTGCCCATCCGTTCTCCGCGGGAGCTCGGAGCTCCCTTGTATCCGTGGAGGCCTCGCGCCTCCGTTCCTGTGCGCGGCCCGCGGCGCCGCTCCTTCCCGTTCCCGATTGCTCGCGGCAGCGCTGCTGCCGCTGGCGGTCACTCCCTACCACGCTTTCCCAGCAGTTGCTGGTACTGGCGCAGGAATTCGATGGCTGCGGCGGGATCACCGTTCGCGAGTGCACCCTTCCAGTGCTCGCGGCAGCGCTCGGCCTCCTCCTTCTTCCGTTGGTCGGTGAACCAGCGCCACGCCCCGTCGAACAACGCTCCGGGCTCGGCGGAAACGGGCCGGCTTAACAGATCCGTGAGCGTTTGTTGAGTGGCCGGGTCGCTGGCGAAGCGGCTCAGCAGCGTCTCGGTCACGGTCGCCGGGTCGTCGCCGTCCGCTTCCAGCACGGCGTCGAATAGCCGAGCCCGCGACGATGCACCAAAGCGGAGCGGCGAGCGTTCGCCACCCGCCAGTACCCGCAGTCCAGGCTGGCGCAGCAGAGCAGTCAGAACATCTTCTTCTGCAAGGACTTGCGCCATCGGGAGGGAACTTCCGTCGGCCGCTTCGGGAAGGACTTTCCCGGTCGCGGTGCCCGACGACTCGAGGGCGGTCGCCGGCGTTCCCTCGGCGCCGCCGCTGGCGGTGCCACCCGGCGGTTCCCCCGCCTCCGGCGCGCGCCGCGCCGGGCGATTTCCGCGCGCCTGCGCCATCGCCGTGGCGATCCCCTCTGCCGGCAGGTCGAGCGACCGCGCGAGGTGCGCGACCACGGCGGCGCGGCCGAGCGGATCGCGCAGTTCCGTCAGCGCCGCGCCGACACGGCGCGCGACCTGGATGCGCTCGTCGATGCCGCGCGCGGCGCGACCGCCGTTGCGCTCGATCAGGAACTCGATCGCCGGCAGTCCGTCCTGCTGCAGCAGGCGATCGAACTCGGCGCGGTCGGCGCCGCGCGCGAAGAAGTCGCCCGGGTCCTTGTCGGTCCGCAGCACCAGCACGCGCACGTCGAGCTTCTCCGCGAGCAGGATCGGCGCCGCCCGCTCCGCCGCGCGCTGGCCCGCCTCGTCGCTGTCGAGGAAGAGCACCGCGCCAAGCTTCGCCATGCGCGCGAGGTGCTTCGCGTGCTCCGGCGTCACCGCGGTGCCGAGCGCCGCGATCGCGATCGGCAGCCCGCCCTGGTGGGCGAGGATCACGTCCATGTAGCCCTCGACCAGCACCACGCGATCCTCCCTGAGGATCGCGGTCCGCGCCAGGTCGAGCCCGTAGAGCACCCGGCTCTTCGAGAAAAGCAGCGTCTCGCGCGAGTTGATGTACTTCGGCTCGCGCGAGCCCGGCTCGTCGCGCAGGCGTCGGCTGCCGTAGGCGATGATCCGGCCGCGTTCGTCGCGGATCGGGAAGGTGATGCGGCCGCGCACCAGCGGCGAATCGAAGATGGCGCCGATCGGCGCCGGCGACGCGCCGCCCTCGCTGGCACCGCCGGCACCGCCAGCGTCGCCGCCGTCCGCCACCCGCTCGCCGGCCGCCGGGTCGACGCCGATGCCGGCGGCGACGATGTCCTCGCGCCGGTGGCCCGCCTTCACCAGCCGATCGCAGATCACGGCCGAGCGGAAGCGGTCGGTGGGATGGATCGGCGCGAAGCCGAGCCCGAACGCGTCGATCGTCGCCGGCGCGAGCTTCCGCCGCTCCAGCAGCGCGCGCGCCTCCTCGCCGAGCGTCGACGCCAGCGCCTTGCGGAACAGCTCCTGCGCCGCCGCCAGCACGCGCAGCGCACGCTCGCGCGCCTCGCGCTGCCCGCTGTCGCTGCCGGGCAGCCGTTCGAGCGTGATCCCCTTCTCCTCGGCCAGCTGGCGCAACGCCTCGCCGCGCGAGATGCGCAGGTGCTCCGACAGGAAGGTGAAGACATCGCCGCCCTTGCCGCAGCCGAAACACTTGAAGTAGCTCTGGCCGATCGGAATCCCGAACGACGGCGATTTCTCGGCGTGGAACGGGCAGCAGCCGACCATGCGCGCCCCGGCGCGCTTCAGCTCGACGTGGCGCGAGACGACCTCGACGAGGTCGACCGCCTCCCGGACGCGGGCGAAGTCATCCATCCGGCGCCGACACTAAGTCGCTGTCAAGGGGCGTTGCCGGTCCCGCCGGCGCGCGCGGCAGCAGCCGGCGCACCGCCCGCCGCGATGCCCGCCAGCTGATCCGCCAGCGAATACCAGTCGGCCAGCGAAAGCTCCTCGGCGCGCCGCTTGAGCAGCGTCGGCTCGACCTTCGCGAGCGCCTCCTCCCCGGCGACGTCGAGCAGGCCGTTGCGCAGCGTCTTGCGCCGCGCCTGGAACGCCGCGCGAACCAGCGGCTCGAGCTGCGGGCGCTGCTGCAGCGCGGCGAGTCGCTCGGCGGAGGGGACGATCTCGACCACCGCGCTCTCGACCTTGGGTGGCGGGACGAACGCGCCGGCCGGGACGACGAAGCGACGCCTGGCGGTGGCGCGCAACTGGATCAGGAACGTCAGCAAGCCGACTTCCGGCGTGCCGGCCGGAGCCGCGATCCGATCCGCGACCTCCTTCTGGACCATCACCACCAGCCGCTCGGGGGGCCGCGCCGCGCGCACGAGGTCGACCAGCAGCGGCGAGGCCACGGCGTACGGCAGGTTGCTCACCACCAGCGGGCCGAGGTTGCTGCGATCCGACAGCCGCGCCACCACCTGCGTCGCCGTCGCCAGCGCGTCCTCGACCCGCAGCTCGAGCTGCCCGCGGCCGACCAGCGACAGCGCGGTGGCGCGCGCCCACTCGGGATCGAGCTCGATCGCGGTCACCTTCGCCCCGGCTTCGAGCAGCGCGGCGGTCAGGCCGCCCGGCCCGGGCCCGATCTCGACCACCTCGCGACCGCGCACGTCGCCCACCGCCGCCACCACGCGCCGCAACAGCGACGCGTCGAGGAGGAAGTGCTGCGACATCCGCTTGCGTGCGACCAGCGCGCGTCCGCGCAGGGCTGCGCGCACGGATGCCAGGTGGCGCTCGAGGAAACCGTCGGCGACCATCACTCCCTCCCCGGATCCCGCAGCGCTTCGCGACGCCGCACCGCAGCCTCGAAATCCGCGACCAGCGCCTGACTCCGCGCCTCGGGCGGGCCGAGCGCGAGCAACTGGCCGTCCGCCAGCAGGAGCCACGGCTCGCCCGTCCCGTCGCGGTCGACGTCGACCACCAGCAGCGACCGTACCGGCGCGCGGTCGAGTTCGAGCCGCACCGAATCGAGCAGCGCGCCGTCGGCCAGCGACCACCAGCGCGCCGCCCAGGCCGACGACTGGCTGGCGACGACCGCCGCATCCGCCGTGGCGAACAGCGCGACGTCGATCATCGGGCCGGTGGCTCCCTGCAGCAGGGCGGAGCGGCGCCGCCGCAGGTCGATCCCGGCGAACTGCCCGCCACGCGTGCCGAGCAGCAGCGAGCTGCCGTCGTCGGCCTCGATCGCCAGCGCCGGCGCCTCGCTGAGGTCGAGCCTATCGGCGATCGCCGTCGTCCCGCCCCCCGGCTCGATCCGCCACAGCTGCCGACGATCGGCGTGCAGCACGTAGGGCGGCGCCACGGCATCGTCGCCGGCGGACAGCACCTGGGTCGCGCCGCCGTCCGGCAGGCCGCGGATCCGCTGTGGCGCCTCGATCCGGCCCCCGGCCGCGGCCAGCAGCCACGGCGCGCCCTCGGCGTCGTCGAGCACGTAGCTGCAGGGCACGCGCAGCGGCCGCGGGAAACGCCCGGCGCCGTCGACCAGGGTGATGTCCTGCGCCGGCCGCCGGCCGCCTTCCGCGGCGAAGCGCCAGCGCCGATGCGACCCCGCCGCCGTGCGCTGCGACTCTTCGGCGATGAGGACGCGATCGCGCGTCGTCAGGTCGTCGCCGAGGAGTTCGGCCGTGAGCCAGGCGAAGGGGACGCGTTCGGTGCGCACGCCGTCGCGATCGCCAGCCGCCAGATCGAGCAGCACCTCCTCGAACGTCAGCAGCAGCAGTCCGTCGGGACCGGTCGGCGGCGGCAACGTGAACCGCTGGCTTGCCAGCGTCCGCTCACGCACGCCTTCGGCGTCGAACCGGACGATGCGCGTCCGCGGGCTGCGCAGCCCGCGGCTGCGCGGCTGCTCGCCGGCGGCGTCGGTCTCGACCACGTAGCTCTGCACGAACCAGATCGCCCCGTCGCCCGCGGCATTGGCGACCAGGGTGGTCGGCACGTCCAGTTCCGGGGCGTCGGCGGGCGCCGGCGCGACCCGCACCGAGCCATCGGCCAGCGCGACCAGCGCGATCTCGCCGCCGGGGCCGACGACGTAGGTCCACGCCGCGCCGTCCACACCGCTGACCCAGGTCGGGCGCGCCATCTCGGCTTCGTAGGGCAACGCGAGCTCGCGCTGCAGCGAACCGTCCCGCCCGTCGAGCAGCTGCAGGCGGCCGGCCTCGGTGACCACCAGCGTCGCGCCGTCCGGCGCCACGCGCACGTTGCCGCGGAACGGCTGGCCGTCCGCCGCCAGCCTGCGCCGATGGCGGATGCGCCGGTCGAGCGCCCGCATCTGCACCCGCGACTGCAGCCGATTCTCCTCCAGCACCCATTCGCCGACGGCGACCAGTTCGTCGAGCGCGTCGGTGCGCGCCTGGCCGTCGAGCAGTTCCACTTCCGCGAACGCCGCCTCGAGCCGGGGGCGGGCATCGCGAATCACGCAGCGGAAGCCGACTTCGCGGCGGCGCAGTTCGGGTGCCAGCGTCTCGAGCCACGGCGCGAGGCGATCCTCGATCGTCCCCTGGCGCGGACTGACGCCGACGCCGATGCGATCCTGATCGCCGCCGGTCGGCAGGCAGTGCCGCTCGAACGAGCCGCCGAGGAGGAAGCGCTTCTCGGGACCGATGGCCGTGCTCACCGTCCATTCGGCGACGTTGCCGACCATGTCGTAGCAGCCGGCCGCAGAGCGCCCGAGCTCGTACGACCCGACCGGCATCGGCCCGCCGAGGCCGCTCGCGAGGGAGTTGCAGACGCCGGTGAAGGCGCGCGGCTGCCACGGCAGGCGCCCGTCAGCCAGCGATCGGCACGCGGCGAGCCACTCCAGATGCGAGGGGACCTGCTTGCCGCGCCAGCCGGCGTACGCCTCGGCCTCGGCGAGCGCCAGGAACCGGACCGGGGTGTCGGCCTCGATCGGACGGCGGACGCCGTCGACGATCGCCCAATGTGCGAGGAACTCCCCGCGGGCGATCGGGTCGCCCACCGCGTCGGTCGATACATCGACGACCGGCCGCTGGCCGGTGGCCGCAAGGAACACCGCGTACTCCCCGTCCGTGACCTCGAAACGATCCACCAGCAGGTCGCCGATCGCGCCGGGGGACTCCGACAGGCGCGGCACGAACACCATGTCGACGAGATCCGGGAAGCGGATCGCCGTGACGGCCGGCTGATCCGGCGCCGGATCGCCGCCGCGGGTGCAGGCGGCGAGCAACAGCGGACCGACCACCGGCCACGCCGTGCGCGGCGGTCGACACCGCGCGCCGGGAATGCGCAGGCGCGAGCGCGCCCCGACGGCGACCGTCGGAGCGCGCCGCACCGGCAGCGACTCAGTTCTTGGGCGGCACCGCGATGTGGATCTCCACGCGGCGATTCTTGGCCTTGGCGCCATCGCTCTTGTCATTCGTGACCGGGGCGTTGGGGCCGAAGCCGACGATCGTGAACGCCGCTTCCGGCACCTTGCCGTCCTTGGCGAGCACGGCGAAGACCGCCAGCGCGCGCTCGACCGCGAGCTGCTGGTTGCCGAGGGGGAACTTGTCCTTCGTGCGGACCACCGGGTCGCTGTCGGTGTGGCCGTCGACGCGGACGTTGCGATAGCCCTTCTCGTTGATCTCCTTGGCGATCTTCAGCAGCGCCTGCTTGCCGGCGTCGCGGACGTCGGTCGAGCCCGACGCGAACAGCAACTGGTCGGCGATGCGGTAGGCGAAGCCGTCACGCGTACGGACGATCTCGACGCCGTCGCCGGAATCCTCGACCGGGAACGACTTCTGCGCCTCGCCGAGCGCCCGCTCGAGCTCGGCGATGCGGCTCTTGTCCTGCTGCGCCGCCGTCTGCAGCTGGTTGTACTGCTCATCCTTCGACGCGAGCTGGCTGGCCAGGTCGGAGACCTCGCCCTCGTGCCGCCCCATCTCGTCCTCGAGCTGGCGTCGCGCCTGCAGCTCGGCGTTGTACTCGGTCACCAGCTTGTCGTACCGGCTCTGCGTGACGCAGCCCGGAGCGACGGCGAGCGCCGCGATGACCGCCAGCGACCACGAACCCAGATGCATTCCGCCTTTCATGCGCACCTCCCCATGCCCGCGGCGATGCCTCGCAACGCCGAGCGAGCTGCCACCTTTCGCCAGTCAGCGACGATGGGCGCGACGCGGAGCCGTCGGATCGATCCCTCGGTCCGACTCCGCGCCGACACCGCCCATCGCGGCGTTCCAGCGCATCCTCGATCCATCCGCCCGTCGCGGCCGGAAGCTCAGCCTTCGAACGGCTCACGCGAACGCTGCGGACCCGCCATGGCCCGCTGCGCCCGCGCGGCGATCGAAACGGCGACTGCGCCCCGTCGCGGCGTTATTGCGGCTTGTCCTTGAACATGTTGGCGATGTTGCCCCACGGGCCCTGCCGTTCGCCCTTGGCCGCGTCGAACGCGGCGAGCGAGCCGATCAGCAGGATCAGCGAGGCGGCGATGATCATCAGCTTCCAGCCACCGCCCTCGGTCGGGATCTCGTCCTCGACCGTGACACGCTTGCGACCACCGGCGGCGGTCGCCGCAGCGCGCGCGGCGCGGGCCGGCGCCTTCGCGGCGGAAGCGGCCGCGGGCGCCTCCTCCTCGAGGAAGGAGTCATCCGCGATGGCCGCGGTGGCCATGCCCACTTCCTGATTGGCGTCGTCCGAGTCGAACACCAGCTCCTCGGGCACGTCTTCCTTGGCCAGCGTCGCGTCCTTCGACGCGTCACGGGCGCGACGGAAGCGCTCGACGTCTTCCTTCTTGAACTTCATCTTGTCCTGGTCGCGGAAGGCACGGATCTCGCCTTCGGAGACCAGTCGCTTGAGCTCCTCCTCCTGCATCGCGAGCTCGCGCATCACCTTGTCGAACGAGATGAATTCGTCAGCCACCGAAGAAGACCTCCGAATCAGGATCCGTGCGTGCCGCCGACACTGGCGCAGCAGGCGCCAGGACCGGTCCGCGAACGGGGCGGGATACTAGCTCCCGCCGGAAGCGTCCGCTGCTTTCTCTTGCGTTCCTGTCGCCGCCTGCCCCCGGACGCCGCCCGCCGCGGCCACCTGCTCGCCGGTTCTCCACCGCTTGCGATCGGCACCAGGGCGGCGCGTCACCCCCCCGACCGCCCGGTTTCGGGCGGCGCCTTCCCGTCGCCGTCGATCGCCCCCTTGAGCTTGCCGAGCTCCTCGGCGGAGTAGGCCGAGAGGTCGCGGTACTTCTTCAGCTCGAGATCGTGCTCGATCTTGCGCGCACCGAGCAGGCGCAGCCCGCCGTTCTCCCCGGGAGTCGCCTCGTAAGCGGCAAGGTTGCGGGTCTGCGGATCGACCACGAACAGGAACGCGCTGGCGCCGCCGATGGTCGAGTGGATCAGCAGCCCGCGATCGGCCCCCTCGGGCGTCGACCTGCCGGCGAAGCCGAGCAGCAGCAGGGCCGCGAGGAGGGCAGCGAGGAGGGTGGTGGCGCGCGCGGTCACGGCGACTCCTAGGCAGGGGAACGGTTCAGGGTAACCCGGGGGCACCCGGGCACCCCATCACCCGGGCGACCGGGCGGTGCCGCCATTCGGTCAGGCGCCGTTAGCCGGCCCGCGGCAGCCGGACGGTGAAGGTCGTTCCCGCCCCAGGGGGCGACTCGACTCGCAGGCGCCCGCCGTGCTGCGCGACGATGTGGTGGGCGACCGACAGGCCGAGCCCGCTCCCCTTGCCCGGCTCCTTGGTGGTGAAGAACAGGTCGAAGCAGCGCTCGAGCTGCTCGGCGGTCATGCCGGGACCGTCGTCGTGCACGGCCACCGCGACCTCGCCGCCGTCCGCGATCGCGGTGATCTCGATCCGACCGCGCCGGCCGAGCGCGGCGATGGCATCGACCGCGTTCAGCAGCAGGTTGAGGAAGACCTGCTGCATCTCGCCGGCCTCGACCAGCACCGGCGCATCGTTGCCGCCGACCCTGACCTCGATGCCGGCGCGCCGGGCCTGGTGATCGGCGAAGGCGACCGCGCGACGGACCAGCTCCAGCACCGGTACCACCGTCGGCTCGACCCGCCGCGGCGTGAAGTGCAGCACCCGCTTCACGATGTCCTGCACCCGCAGCAGTCCGTCGACGAGGAGGCGCAGGTAGCGCGCGCGCGGCGCCGCCGACTCGCCCTGCTGGTCGGCCTCGCCTT
This sequence comes from Planctomycetota bacterium, assembly GCA_016872815.1. Taxonomy (GTDB): domain Bacteria; phylum Planctomycetota; class B15-G4; order B15-G4; family SIAN01; genus SIAN01. The sequence continues at coordinate 7,127 of VGYY01000021.1, read as the reverse complement.
TCAGCTTGAGCGCGGCGTTCAGCATGCCGCCGAGCGGATTGTTGATCTCGTGCGCGATGCCCGACGCCAGCGTGCCGGTGGCGGCGAGCCGTTGCGCGATGATCAGCCCGCGCGCGTGCTCCTCGGCGCGGCGCGTCGCCTCGGCCACCTTCTCCGACAGGCGCCGGTCGGCGTCGCGCACCTGCCCCATCATCTCGTTGAAGCTCGCCACCACCGCGCCGATCTCGTCGCGGCCTGCGCCCGGCACCGGCGTGGCGTACTCGCGCGCGGCGACGCGCGTGGCGCCGGCCGACAGCTCGGCCAGCGGCTGCAGCACGCTCCGCTCGAGCAGGAACCAGGTGAAGGCGAGCAGCAGCAGCGTTCCGCTGCCCATCCCGAGCAGCAGGGTGAGCGGCTGGAACGACGGCGCCGGCTCGGTCGCCGGCACCACGTCGAGCAGGAAGTAGCCGGCGCCCCAGATCGGCGCGTCGGGGCGGCGCTCGCCGGCGGGCGCGCTGCGGATCGGCGCCGCGACCCAGCCGCGCCGGGCAGGATCGAGGTCGCGGACGATGCGTCCCTGATCGATCGCCTCGACCATGAGGCGCTGCGCGCGCGGCAGGCTGAAGCCGGCCGAGCGCCGCTTCGCCCCGGGGAAGTTGAGCAGCAGGGCGTCGTGGCGGACCGCCTCGGCCGAGGGCTGCTCGCCCGGGTCCTTGAAGATGATCCCGTCGCGGATGAAGCCGCTGCGCACGAGGCTCGCGAGCGGGTGGTGGCGCAGCAGCTGGACCGCCTTGGCGACCTCGCGCTTCTCCTCGATGCCGAGGTCGACGGAAAGGTAGCCGTCGAAGGCCGCCTCGAACGCGGCGAAGATCCGCTGCTCGCGGTCCTCCTCGGCGACGCGGCGGGCGACGTCGCGCGCGCGCAGGTCGTCCAGCATCCACGCCGCCAGCAGCGCCGTGACCGCGAGGTTCACGACGGCGATCGACAGCAGGATGCGGGCGCGCAGGGTCACCGGGCGGAGAGCGAGTCCATCACCTTGAGGATCGGCATGAACAGCGCCACCACGATGGTGCCGACGACCACCGCGAGGAACAGGATGATGATCGGCTCGATCACGCGGAACAGCGTCGACACCGCGTCGTCGACCTCGCGCTCGTAGGCGTCCGCCACCTTGAGCAGCATGCGGTCGAGGTTGCCCGACTGCTCGCCGACGTCGACCATGTTGACGACGATGTCGTCGAACACGCCCGATTCGGCCATCGGCTGGGTGATCGTCTCGCCCTGCTTGATGTTCTTGTGCACCGACTCGAGCGCCTCGCCCACGATGACGTTGGTGATCGAGTCGCGGATGATCGACAGCGCCTCGAGGATCGGGACGCCGGCGGCCAGCAGGGTGCCGAAGGTCCGGGCGAAGCGGGCGATGATGGTCTTCTTCACCAGGATGCCGGCGATCGGCATGCGCAGCCCGAGCCGGTGCATCACCTTGCGGTAGGCGTAGCCGCGCATCAGCACCTTGTGCAGGAAGTAGGCGCCGCCGACCACCAGCAGGCCGACCCACCACCACTTCTTCATCACCTCGGCGACGTCGAGCAGCGCCTGGGTGATCGGCGGCAGCCCCTCGCCGAGCGTCTCGAACACCTCCTTGAACTTCGGCACGACGAACACCATCACGAACACGACGACCAGGACGGCGAACGCCATCACGCACGCCGGGTAGGTCAGCGCCCCCTTGACCTTGGCGCGGATCGCGTCGGCCTTCTCGGCGAAGATGGCGAGCCGCTCGAGGATCTGCTCGAGGATGCCGCCCGCCTCGCCGGCCTTGACCATGTTGAGGTAGAGCGGGTCGAAGTAGTGCGGGTGCTTGCCGAACGCGGCCGAGAGCGAGTCGCCGCCCTCGACGTCGTCGGCCACCGCGGTCACCGCGTCGCGGAACGGGCCGGGCCGCTGCTGACCGGCCAGCACGCGCAGGCAGCGGACGATCGGCAGGCCGGCGCCCTGCAGCGTCGACAGCTGCGTCGTGAACTGCACCAGCACCTTCGGCTTGATGCCGCGCGTGAGGGTGCGCCGCCGCGTGGTGGTGCCGAGGAGCTCGGCTGCGCCGGCCGGCCCCTTCGCCGGCTCCGGCTTCGGTCCGCCGCTCTTGCGCTGGATCTTGTCCGGCACTTCATCCCTCCAGGAACGTCTCGCGGACGATCTCTTCGACCGTCGTCACGCCCTCGAAGATGCGACGCACCCCCGCCTCGCGCAGCCCCACCATCCCCTCCTCGATCGCCAGCGCGCGCAGCTGCGCCTGCGGCTGGTTGTCGAGGATGGCGCGGCGCAGCCGCGGGGTGATCTGCAGGATCTCGAACACCGCCACGCGCCCCTTGTAGCCGGTGCGCGCGCACTCGTCGCATCCCTCGCCGAAGACGAACCGCTTGCCAGCCAGGGTGGCGACGTCGATCTCGAGCTGTGCCGCCACCTCCGCCCCCGGCTCGTACTCGCGGCGGCAGCCGCGGCAGACGCGGCGCACGAGGCGCTGCGCGACGATGGCGTTCAGCGTCGCCGCCAGCAGGTAGGGCGGGATGCCGAGGTCGACCAGTCGCACCACCGCCGACGGCGCATCGTTGGTGTGCAGGGTCGAGAAAACCAGGTGGCCGGTGAGCGAAGCCTCGATCGCGATCTTCGCGGTCTCGAGATCGCGCGTCTCGCCGACCAGGATGATGTCGGGATCCTGGCGCAGGATGGTGCGCAGCACCGCGGCGTAGGTGACGCCGATCTCCTCGTTGATCGGGATCTGGACGATGCCATCGAGGTCGTACTCGACCGGATCCTCCGTCGTGATGATCTTCATCGACGGGTCGTTGCTCTGGTTCAGCATCGAGTAGAGCGTGGTCGTCTTGCCCGAGCCGGTCGGCCCGGTCACCAGCACGATCCCGTGCGGCTTGTCGAGCAGTCCCTCGATCGACTTCTTGTCGGCCTCGGTCAGGCCGATGCGCCCGAGGTCGAGCGCCACCACGCTGCGGTCGAGCACGCGCATCACGCACGACTCGCCGTGGAGCGTCGGCAGCGTCGAGACGCGCAGGTCGACCGCCTTGCCGCCGATGGCGAGCTCGATGCGGCCGTCCTGCGGCACGCGCGTCTCGGCGATGTCGAGGTTGGCCATCACCTTGACCCGCGAGATCAGCGGCACCGCCAGCGACAGCGGCGGCGGCTCCATCTCGTACAGCACGCCATCGACGCGATAGCGCACCTTGAACTCGTGTTCGAACGGCTCGAGGTGGATGTCGGAGGCCTGGTCGCGCACCGCCTGGAACAGGATGAAGTTGAGCAGCTTCACCACCGGCGCCGCGTGCGCCGCCGCCTCCTTGTCCGAGGCGTCGATCGGGCCGCCGCGACCGACCTCGTCGAGGACGCCCTTCATCGAGGCGCCGGCGGCCTGGTCGCCGTAGAGCTGCTTCAGCTTGCGGTCGATCTGGTCGGCGTCGGCGATCAGCCCGCGCACCTCGCCGCCCGACAGCACGCGCAGCTCGTCGAGGAAATGGACGTTGAGCGGGTCGGCCAGCGCGACGAACAGGGTGCCGTCCTCGATCCTGACCGGGACCACCTTGAACACCGTCGCCGAGGAGGCGTCGACCCGCTTGGCGACGTCGGCGGCGATCTCGACCCGATCGAGGTCGACGACCTGGAAGCCCTGCTGGATCCCCAGCGCCAGGTTGAGCTGCGCCGCGGTGATCCGGCCGAGCGAGATCAGGATGCGGCCGATCGGGCCGCCCTTCTCGCGCTGGATGGCGAGGGCCTCCTGCACGTGGCCCTCGTGGATCCAGCGCTGCTCCTTGAGGATCTGGCCGATCAGCTTGCGTCGCGGGGCAGCCATCAGGTGAGCTTCGGCTCCAGGTCCTTCGGGGACTGCGCCGTCTTCAGCGCCGTCTCGCGGTCGATCTTCCCGGCCTTGAACAGCTCGAGCAGGTGGTCGTCGAGCAGGATCATCCCGAGCTTGCGCGAGGTCTGGATCGCGCTCGGGATCTTGAACGTCTCGTTCTTGCGGATGTGGTTCTCGATCGCCGGCGTCATCACCATGATCTCGAACGCCGCGACGCGCCCCGGCTTGTCGCTGCGCGGCAGCAGGCTCTGCGAGATGACCGCGATCAGCGAGACCGACAGCTGCGCGCGGATCTGCTCCTGCGCCTCGGTCGGGAACGCGTCGATGATCCGGTCGACGGTGCGCGCGGCGCCGGTGGTGTGCAGGGTGGCCAGCACCAGGTGTCCGGTCTCGGCCGCGGTGATCGCGGCCTGGATGGTCTCGAGGTCGCGCATCTCGCCGAGCAGGATGATGTTCGGGTCCTGGCGCAGCGCGCGGCGCATCCCCTCGGAGAAGCTCGGCACGTCGACGTGCAGCTCGCGCTGCATCAGGACCGACTTGCCATGCGAGTGGTAGTACTCGACCGGGTCCTCGATCGTGACGATGTGGCGGTCGAAGTTCTGGTTGACGAAGTTCACCATCGCCGCGAGCGTCGTCGTCTTGCCCGAGCCAGTCGGCCCGGTCACCAGCAGGAGTCCGCGCGGCCGCGTCACCAGCTCCTTCACCATGTCGGGCAGCCCGATCTCGTCGAGGCCGAGCAGCTTGCTCGGGATCAGGCGGCAGGCCGCGCCGAAGCAGCCTTTCTGCTTGAAGATGTTGATGCGGAAGCGGGCGGCGTCGCTGTGGTGGAGCGCGAAGTCGGCCGAGCCGATCTCGCCGACCTCCTTCCAGCCGCGCTCCGGCGCGATCTCGCGCACGAACGCCTCGGTCTCGGCGGCGCTCATCGCCGTCATGCCGGGAAGATCGATCAGCCGGCCGTGCTTGCGCAGCACCGGCGGCCGCCCCACGGTGACGTGGAGGTCCGACGCGCCCTCGCGCACGCAGTGTTCGAGCAGTTCCTTCGCCGTCGCCATGGTCCCCGTCCGCTCCCCGTCTACTCGTTGCCGGCGATCACGCGCAGCACCTCGCGGACGCTGGTGATCCCCGACAGCACCTTGCGCTGCCCGTCCTGCAGCAGCGTCGACATCCGCCCCGACAGGAGCGCCTCCTCGCGGATCTTCAGGTGCGGCTCGCCGCGGAACACCAGATCGCGCAGCCGCGCGTCCATCTCGAGCAACTCGTAGATCCCCTTCCTCCCCTTGAAGCCGCTCCGCTCGCAGGCGTCGCACCCCTTCTCGCGGCGCAGGTCGGCGCCCTGCGCCTGCTCCGGCCGGATCTGCAGGGCGGCGAGCTCGACCGGTTCGGCGACGGCCGGCTGCCGGCACTCCCGGCACAGCGTCCGCACCAGCCGCTGCGCCATCACCGCCGTGACCGATGCCGACACGAGGAACGGCGGCACCCCCATCTCGACCAGCCGGGTCAACGCCGAGGGCGCGTCGTTGGTGTGCAGCGTCGAGAAGACCAGGTGGCCGGTCAGCGACGCCTGGATGGCGACCTCGGCCGTCTCCTTGTCGCGGATCTCGCCGACCAGGATCACGTTCGGCGCCTGCCGCAGCATCGCGCGGAGGATGCGGGCGAAGGTCAGCCCGATGCGCGCGTGCACCTGGCACTGGTTGATGCCGGGGAGCTGGTACTCGACCGGGTCCTCGGCGGTGATCAGCTTGCGGTCGGCGCGATTCAGCTCCTTCAGCGCCGCGTAGAGCGTCGTGGTCTTGCCCGAGCCGGTCGGACCGGTGACCAGCACGATGCCGTTCGGCCGGGCGATGATCCGCTTGAAGCGCTCGTAGTCCTTCTCGGCGAAGCCGAGTTCGGTCAGCGAGACCAGCCCGCGCTCCTTGTCGAGGAGGCGCATCACCATCGCCTCGCCATGGCTGCTCGGCAGCACCGAGACGCGCAGGTCGAGGTCGCGCCCCTCCACCTGCGAGAGGATGCGGCCGTCCTGCGGCTTGCGCCGCTCGGCGATGTCCATGCCGGCCATGATCTTGAGGCGCGACAGCAGCGGCGCATGGAGATGGTGCGGGTGGCTCGCGACCTCGCGCAGCAGCCCGTCGATGCGGAAGCGGATGCGCAGCCGCTCGGTCTGCGGCTCGACGTGGATGTCGCTCGCGCGCGCCTTGTGCGCCGCCTCGATCATCTGCTGCACCAGGCGGATGATCGGCGCATCGTCGTCGCTGGCGTCGGCGGCCAGCGCCACCGGAGCGGCGGCGGGCGGCGCGGCGCCGGCGGCGACGGCCACGCCGTAGTGCTCCTTGATCTTGCGCGCGACCGCCGACGGCGTCGCCAGGGCGGCGGCGAGTTCGGCGTTCAGCACGAACGAGAGATCGTCGAGCTGCAGCGCGGTGGCCGGGTCGTCGACCGCCACCACCAGCTTCCCGTCCTTCTCCATCAGCGGCACCAGCCGCAGCGCCGCCGCCTTCTCCTTCGGCACGCGCGCCAGCAGATTCGGCGGCAGCCGCCCCTTGTCGAGGTCGACGAACGGCAATCCCGCCTGCTTGGCCAGGGCGCGCGCCACGGCGACCTCGTCGGTCGCCCCCATCGCCACCAGCATCTCGCCGATCCGCAGCCGCTTCGCCCGCTGCTGCTGGAGGGCGTCGCGCAACTGCGCCTCGTCGATCGCCCCGGAGGCGAGCAGCAGCTCGCCGAGCTTCGGTCGGCTCATCGCCGGCTCCGCCGGGGTGCGGAGCCGTCCGGCTGCGGGCGTTCGGCGGGACGTGCGGCGGACGGCATGGTCGCGTGAATCGCCTCGGCGGGTGGTGCGGACGCGGGCGGCGCGTTGCGCGCGGACGGCGGATTGTAGTAGGAAGCGCACACGGCGCGGTGACCGCTTCCGCCCCGTCCCGCCATCGGAAGCCGCCGTGGAGCCGTGCGTGCGCGAGCGCACTTCGACCGTGATGCTGTCCGCTTTCCTCACGGCGGGCTGCGTGGTCGCGCATCCGACCGACTACTCGACCCCCGATGCCGCGGTCGCGACGTTCCAGTCGGCGTTCGCGCGCGACGACGAATTCGCCGAATACGACTGCCTGGCGCGCGAGCTCAAGCTGGCCGGCGCCACGCAGCAGGCCTGGAGCCTCGAGCGCGCCCGCCTGTTCGAGCCGTTCGGCGCGCTCGGCCGCTTCGTGCTCCGCCGCAACGACCTCGGCGACAACGTCGTCGCGCGCGGCGAGCCGTCGCCGCCGCCGCTGCTGGCCGGCCTCGACGTCGGCGGCGG
>VGYY01000020.1 GCA_016872815.1 Planctomycetota bacterium | reverse complement strand
GCGCGCGCGTGCCGACGGCGCGGTGGCACGCATCGGCGCGGGCGATCACCTTCCGGCGCCGGCGTGCGGAACGCGGCGAGGGGCTGGTGGCGATCGTCGCCGCTGGCACCGCCGACCTGCCGGTGGCCGAGGAGGCGCGGCTCACCGCGCAGCTGATGGGCGCCCGGGTGGCCACGCACTACGACGTCGGCGTCGCCGGGATCCACCGGTTGTTCCGGGCCCTTCCACGGATCCGTCGAGCGCGCGTCACGGTGGTGGTGGCCGGCATGGAGGGCGCCCTGCCGAGCGTGGTCGCCGGCCTCCTCGATCGACCGGTGATCGCCGTGCCGACGAGCGTCGGTTACGGCGCGTCGTTCCACGGGCTCGCCGCCCTGCTGACGATGATCAACTCCTGCGCGGCCGGCATCTCGGTGGTCAACATCGACAACGGTTTCGGAGCGGGCTACAGTGCCGCGCTCGTGAACCGTGCGCCGCGGCGCTGAGCGGGACCGACCCGGCCCGCACGCCCAGGCGGAGAGGAGCGGCGGCGGCCACACCCGCCCCCCACTTTCCGCGAAGGGTCTCCATGCGCGCACCGGCCTGGCTCGTCTTCGAGGATGGCACCGCGTTCCGCGGGGTCGGCATCGGCAAGCGTGGCGAGACGTTCGGCGAGGCGGTGTTCAACACCTCGATGACCGGCTACCAGGAGATCCTCACCGACCCCTCCTACAAGGGGCAGGTCGTGGTGATGACCTATCCGCTGATCGGCAACTACGGCATCGCGACGGCGGACGACGAGAGCCCGCGCTGCTGGCTCGAGGGGTTCGTCGTGCGCGAGCTGTCGCGCATCCCGTCGAGCTTCCGCAGCGCCTGCGACCTCGACAGCTGGCTGGTGAAGCAGGGCGTCGTCGGCATCGCCGAGGTCGACACGCGGGCCATCGTCCGCAAGATCCGCGCGGGCAAGGTGCAGCGCGTCGGGATCTCGACCGTCGAGAGCGACCCGGCGAAGCTGCGCGAGCGCGTGCTGCAATCGCCGAAGACCGACGGACTCGACCTGGTGAAGCACGTGACCCGGCGCAGCGCCGACGCCTGGTCGTCCGCGGTCGACGTCGCCGAGTTCCAGCCGCCCGGCTGCTTCAAGGGCGGGCCGCGCTTCAAGGTCGTCGCCTACGACTTCGGCATCAAGCACAACATCCTGCGCAATCTGGTCGCGACCGGCTTCGACGTCGAGGTGCTGCCGGCCTCGACGCCGTGGCGCGAGGCGCTGCGGCGCAATCCCGACGGCGTCTTCTTCTCCAACGGACCGGGCGACCCCGAACCGGTGCACTACGCCATCGAGAACGCGCGCGCGTTCCTCGACCAGCGCGTGCCCTTCTTCGGCATCTGCCTCGGCCATCAGCTGCTCGGCCTGGCGCTGAACGGCCGGACCCGCAAGATGCCCTTCGGCCATCACGGCGGGAACCAGCCGGTGCTCGACAAGACCACTGGACGCATCGAGATCACGGCGCAGAACCACTCGTTCATGGTCGACCCGGACACGCTCGATCCGGCCGCCGCCGAGGTCACCCACATCAACCTGAACGACCAGACCGTCGAGGGGCTGCGCTGCAAGCGCGTGCCGGCGTTCTCGGTGCAGTACCACCCCGAGGCCGCCCCCGGCCCGCACGATTCGCTCTACCTGTTCGAGCGATTCCGCAATCTCATCGCCGAACGGAGAGCGGCGGCGGCGACGACGCGCTGATCGCCTCGATCCCCGCGGGAGCAGCGGCATGCTTTCGATCGTGGCGTGGTGGTGTCTTGCCGTCGCCGGCGAACCGGCCGGCGCGCCGGGGGCGCCCGGGGCACCCGACGCGGTGGCGCTCGCGGCGCTGGCCGAGCGTTGCGGCAGCCAGATCGACTGGTTGCGCGACCGACCGCCGGTGGCCGAGGCGGGCGAAGCGTTCCAGTACCTCCGCGCCGGCAAGCGGTTCGATGCCGCGGCGCTCGACCGCGACGAACTCCCCGATGACGCGCTGCGGCGCCTGATCGGCGAGGCCTGTTCGCGCGCGCGGGCGGAGGGGCGTCTCGTCCTCTGGCACGTCTGGCGCCTCGAGGGCGGGCAGATGTACCGCGCGCCGCTGCTCGACGACTACATGGACCAGGTGCTCTGGAGCGACCCCGAGCTGGTCGCGCTGGTGCGCGAGCGATTCGTGCCGCTGCGCACCCGCCTGTCGCGCGCGCTCGGCACCGAGTTCGGCGTGGTGGCGTGGGAGCAGGTCGAGCCGGCGCTGCTGTTCCTCGACGCCGACGGCAAGGTGGTGCACCGGATCACGCATCTGCGCACCTTCGACCCGCGCTGGTGCGCGGAGGTCTGCCGCCGGGTGCTGGCCCTGCGGCCGGAGTTGCCGTCAGCCGAGGCGCGGCCGCCGGCCGCCGACGCCTTCGCCACCCCCGATGCGGCCCGGCTCGAACGGACGCGCACCGCGTACCACGCCGCGCTGGCGCAGTGGCAGGCGGGCCGCGATGACGCGGCGTTGGCGGCCTGGCGCGCGCTGGCCGAGACGGAGCCGGACAGCCCCTTCGCGTGGCGCGCGGCGGCGAACCTCGTGCCGACGCCGGACCAGACCGCGGCCGGCGCAGCGCGCCATGCCTTCGAGCGGATCGGCGAGTGCTGGCTGCCGGCGGAGGGGCTGCCGCACGACACCCGCTGGCGGCGCACGCCCGCCGACGCGGAGGACGCCGCCGAGCGCGCGGTGGCGTGGTTGCTCTCGACGCAGCGCGGCGACGGTTCGTGGAGCGACTGCCGCTACGCCTACTGGGGCTCGCCGACGATCACCGCCAATGCATGGATGGCGATCACCGCGTTGGCTGCCACCGCGCTCCTCGAGTGGCGCGACTTCGACCCGGTCGGCATCGACGCCGCGGTCGCTCGCGCCGAGGGCTACCTGTTCGGCCCGGGCGGCGGTCGCCTCAACGCCGGCGCGAACGAGGAGTGCTACGCGCACGCCTACCGCCTGCTCTATCTCGACCGCGCGCTGGCGCAGACCGAGGATGCCGACCAGCGCTCCGCGCTGTGCGCCCGCATGGAACCGCTGGTCGTCGCGCTCACCGCCAGCCAGCGGATGAGCGGCCAGTGGGCGCACGAATACGACAACGCCTTCGCCACCGCCGTGGTGCTCGACGCGCTGCGCCGCGCGCGCGCCGCCGGCGTCGCGATTCCGGAGCCGGCGTTCGCTCGCGGCCTCGACGGACTCGCCGCCGCCCGTTTCGCCGACGGCACCTTCACCTACGGCGGCGCCTCCGCCCATGGGGCGCCCTCGCCGCACGCTGACCACGCCAAGGACTCCTCCGGCCGCATGCCGTTGTGTGAAGGCGAACTCCATGCCGGCGGACGCAGCGACCCGCGCCGGCTCGCCCATGCGCTGGCGACCTACCAGCAGCACTTCGACCGCTTCGCCAAGGTCGCGAACTGCGACTTCCACACCGACGGCGAACTCGGCGGGTTCTTCTTCTTCCATGACGTCTATCACGCCTCGGTGGCGATCGGACTGCTGCCGGAGGCGGGCCGCCCGCCGCACGCGCGCTGGCTGCTCGGGAAGCTGATGACGCTGCCGGAGATCGACGGCTCGTTCCTCGACGACCATGAGATCGGCAAGAGCTGCTCCACGGCGTCCCTGCTGGCGCTGAAGAACGTGCTGCGCGACGGCGAGCGCCGCTGATGTCGTCGGCGCCTCGCTCAGGCCGGCACGGCCGGCTGCTGCGTCTCCTGGCCTGCTGCGCCACGCTCCTCCCGGCGGCGGCCGCCGCGGCGCCGAGCGACCCGCGCGGCGACCCGATGGGCGGGCGTTACGTCGTCGTCCTCGATCGCGCGGCGACGCGCTGGCGCGTGACCGCGACCTTCGACCATGGGGGCGGCCCGTTCGAGGCGTGGTTCCAGCGCTGGACGCCTGGCGCCTACCACCTCGCCGACTACGGTGCCAGCGTCGAGTCGATCGTCGCGCGCGACGCCGCCGGCAACGAACTGGCGCTCGAGCGCGACGGCCCCTGCCGTGTCGTCATCGCCGATGCGCCGGCGGGTCGACTCGCGCTCGACTACGTCGCGACACCCTGTGCGCAGCGCGACCTGAACGAGCGGATGATCCTCTCGGTCGAAGGCAACCGGATCGCGGCGGACTACGCCTACGTCTCGCCCAACTCGCTGCTCTGCTTCGTGCGGGACCAGATCGACTGGCCTTGCGAGGTGCGCTACGAACTGCCGCCCGGCTGGAAGGCGGCCTGCGCCCTCGACGAGCGGGCGCCCGGCAGCTTCGCCGCGCCGTCGTGGTGGCGCCTCGAGGACTCCCCCGCGCTCTTCTCGCCGACGCAGGAGACCGCCACGTTCGAGGTCGCCGGCATCCCCCACGCCGTCACGCTGCATGGCGCGGCGCCGGGCCGCGTCGACGAGATCGCGCAGCGCTGCCGCCGGCTGGCCGAGGCGGCCGTGGCGTGGATGCAGCGCCTGCCCTATCCGCGCTACCACTACCTCCTCGCCGCCACTCCGGGCGAGTTCGGCGGCGCCGGCCTCGAGCACGCCGACTCGACGTTGATCGTGACCGGCGACGTCATGCTCGGGATGCCGGAATACGACCACCTGCTGGCGCACGAGTACTTCCACGCCTGGTGCGCCGAGCGGATCAAGGTCGATGCGCTGGTGCGGCCCGACTTCACGGCGCCGCTGCGCACCGGCACGATCTGGGCCAACGAGGGCATCACCGAGTACTTCTGCCGCCACCTGCTGGTCAGCGCCGGGCTGCAGACGCGCGCGCAGTTCTTCGCCGGGTTGTCGCAGCAGGGCCGCGAGGCGCGCATGCTGCGACCGCAGATCGGCGAGGAGGGCTGGACCGCGATCGCGCGCGCCGCGCCCGACTGGGACGAGATCGGCGACCTGATGCAGTTCTCGGCGCGCCACTACCCCGCCGGCAGCTTCACCGTCTTCGCGCTCGACCTCGAGATGCGGGCCGCCTCCGGCGGCGAACGGGGGATCGCCGACCTGCTCCGATTCCTGATGGCCGCCTTCGCGGATCGCGGTCGCGGTTACGCCGAGGACGAGCTCGCGCAACTGGTCGCCGGCGTCGCCCAGGCCGACCTCGACGAGTTCTTCGCGCGCCACATCGACGGCTCCGAACTGCCGGCGATCAAGGAGCGCCTGGCGCTGATCGGCTTCACCGCGCGCGGCGGCATGCAGGAGATGGTCCCGCTGCCGGAGCCGACCGCCGAACAGGCGGCCGCGCTCGAGGATCTGTTCACGCCGCCGCCGACGCGGTCGCGCCGGTAGCCGGGTGGCGCAGTCGGTCAGGCATCGCCGTCGCGGCGGGTCCCGGCGACGAGCGCCGCGTGACCAGCAACGCCCCCCGCGTCGGTCGCGGCGCCTCCGCTCCCGACCCGCCGGCAGACGGGGCGCTCCGGGCCGGGGCGACCTGGCGGGCGCCCTTGCCGCCCCCCCCCGCGGGAGGCAGCGGCGCCGGTCGTCGCTCCCCGAAGTTCCTTCCTGAACCGGAAGGGAAGAGTGCCGGTCTTGAGTCGTCGCATGGGCGCGTGATTCAATCCCGCGCCCTCCCTCCTTCCGGAACCCCGTCTGCCATGCCCGCCACTTCGCACCAGCCCGCCGGGACCAACTTCCTCGGTGAGGCGCTCTCCGATTCGCGCCAGAAGTTCCGCCAGCTGGTCACCTCGCTCGAGGCGCTGATCACCGCGAAGCGGATCGAGGAGGCGCGCTCGCACCTGCCGAAGCTGGCGGCGATGCAGACCGAGCTTCACCGTGTCCTGAACGGCCGCGACGGTGTCGAGCGCAAGGCGCTCGAGCAGATCGACCGCGACGTCGCCCGGCTGAGCGGCGCGCTGGCGGAGGGCTGGAGCGGCACGGTGGGCAAGGGCCTCCTCGCCGTGGTGCTTGGCAGCGTGGTCGGCGTCGGCGGTCTGCTCTGGCTGATGTGGAAGTTCATCGGCTGAGCGCGGCCGACGTCAGAGCATCGAACCCGGATCGACGTCGAGCGTGATGCGCACCGGCGCGCCCTGCGCGACGCGTTCGCGCGCCCAGGCGACGACGCGCGTCAGCTCGGTCGACTGCGGGCACTTGAGCAGCAGTTGCCAGCGCCAACGCCCGCGCACCCGCTCGATCGGACAGGGTGCCGGGCCGAGCAGCGCGACGCCGTGCTCGCCGGCCATCGGCGCGAGCTTGTCGCGCGCCTTCGTCGCCGCCGCCCTGGTCCGCGCGAGATCGGGGTGCGAGACGAGGATGCGCACCACCTCGCTGAACGGCGGGTACGCCGTTTCCTGGCGCAGCGGCAGCTCGGACGCGACGAACGCCTCGTAGTCGTGACGGACGGCGCAGGTGATGGCCGGGTGGTGCGGGTGGAGCGTCTGCACCAGCACCCGCCCGCCGCGCGCCGCGCGACCGGCGCGACCGGCGACCTGCGCCACCAGCTGGAAGGTGCGCTCGCTCGCCCGCCAGTCGGGCAGCGACAGCGAGGTGTCGGCCGAGACGATTCCCACCAGCGTGACGCGCGGGAAATCGAGCCCCTTGGCGATCATCTGCGTGCCGACCAGCAGGTCGTGCTCGCCGCGCGCGAAGGCACCGAGGATGCGCTCATGCGCGCCCTGCGCCGCGGTGGTGTCGCTGTCCATCCGCGCGATCCGGGCGCGCGGATACTCGCGCCGCAGCTCGGACTCGACGCGCTCGGTGCCGAAGCCGAGGAACCGCACGCCGGGCTGGCCGCACTTGCCGCACTGCGCCGACGGCGCCTGTTCCCGGCCGCAGAGATGGCAGATCAGCCGTTCGGCCCGCTGGTGCAGCACCAGCGCCACGTCGCATTGGGGGCACTGCGCCGCCTCCTTGCAGCCCGGGCAGAGCGCGATGCGGGCGAAGCCGCGGCGATTCAGGAAGAGGATCGCCTGCTCGCGCCGGCGCAGCACTTCGCCGATGGCCGCGCGCAACCGGTCGGTCAACAGGCTCGGGTGCTTCGTGAACGGCAGGTGCGACAGGTCGAGGATCGTCGTCGCCGGCAGCTCGCCGCCGCCGACGCGATGCGGCAGCCGCAGCAGCGTGAGGCGCCCGTCGCGCGCGGCGACCCAGCTCTCGAGCGCCGGCGTCGCCGAGCCGAGCACGACCACGGCACCGGCTCGGCGCGCGCGCTCCAGCGCGACTTCGCGCGCGTGGTAGCGCGGCGGATTCTGCTGCTTGAAGCTCGGCTCGTGCTCCTCGTCGATGAGGATCAGCCCGAGGTCGGGGATCGGGGCGAAGATGGCCGAACGCGCGCCGATGACCACGTCGACGTCGCCGGCCGCGATGCGCCGCCATTCGCGCAGGCGGTCCTTCTCCGCCAGCGCCGAGTGGAGCAGCGCCACGCGCTCGAAGCGGGCGCGGAAACGGGCCACCGTCTGCGGCGTCAGCGCGATCTCCGGCACCAGCACGATGCCGCGCCGACCGCGTGCGAGCGCCGCCGCCAGGGCGCGCAGGTAGACCTCGGTCTTGCCGCTGCCGGTCACGCCGAGGAGCAGGAAACCGCGGTGGGACCGCGCGTCGAGCGCCAGTTCGATCGCGCGGACCGCGGCGACCTGCTCCGGCGTCGGGCGCGGCGGCTCGGCGCGCGCGACCGGCGCGGCGAGGAAGGCGGGATCGCCCGGGTCCTCGACCCGTTCCCGCGTCGCGCAGCCGCGCTTCACCAGGCTCTGCAGGGGCGACGGCCCGACCTGCGCGCGCCGCAGCAGGTCGATCTCCTTCACCGCGCCGTCGGCCTCCGCCAGCAGCCGGAGCAGCCGCGCCTGCTTCTCGTGGCGAGCGAGCAGCGCGGTCGCTTCGAGGCGCGCGCGCGCCGGATCCGCGAACGGCGGCGCCAGCCGGACCACGGCGATCTGCCGCACGCCCCGCCCGCTGCGCACCACCGGCGGCAGCGCGCTCTCGAGCGTCTCGCCGAGCGAGGCGCCGTAGCGATCGGCGACCCAGCGACAGAGGCCGATCAGCTCCGGCTCGACGCGCGCATCCGCCGGCAGGACCGCCTCGAGGTCGAGCACCCGCGCCACCTCCGCCACCGCGTCGATCGCGATCACGGTGCCGCCGACCTGCCGGCCGGCGACGCGCACGCGCACGCGGGCGCCGACTCGCACGTCGGCGGCCAGCGCCGGCGGGATCCGATAGTGCAGCGCCCGATCGACCGGCAGCGCCACCGCCACCCGGGCGAAGCGCTCGGCAGGATCGGCGGCGCGCGCCGGCGCAGGCGGCGGGTCGGGGAAGAGGAAGTTCATTGGCGGCTCCCGCGCGGAGACGGTCGTTCCGCACGGTGGTGACGACGAACGATGCTAGGGCGAGAGGGCCGCGGCGCCGGATCGGACCGGCTCCGGGCAGCGGCACGGGATCGCGCGGCAGCGTGGGCAGCCCGCCGCGTACTTCGCCCGCGCCGCCGCCTCGAGATCGACCCCGGCGATGCTCGCCAGCGTCGACAGCCACGCCAGGACGTCGGCGAACTCCTCCTCGAGCGGCCGGCCGCGGACGCCGCGACGCAGCGCGCGCGACAGCTCGCCCACCTCCTCGGTGAACCACATGAAGGTGCCTTCGAGGCCGCGGCCGCGATCCTTCGCGCCGAAGGTCGCTTCGATCAGCCGCTGGAACTCGGCGACGGTCACGCGGCGCTCCCGGTCCGGCGCAACGCGAGGAAGGTGACGTCGTCGACCGCCTCGGTGCCGCGGCGGAACGCCTCGATCGCCGCGAGCGTGGCGGCGACGTAGTCGGCGCCACCGCGGCCGGCCTCGCGGGCGAGGAGCTCCTGCGCCCCGGCCTCGCCGAGCTCGCGACCGTCGGCGTCCTTCATCGCGAACAGTCCGCGGGTGCAGAGGAGCGCGCGCCCGCCGGACGGCAGGGTGAGCTCACGGTCCTTGATCGTGCGGTCGAAGATCGGCCCCTTGTCGAAGCCGAGCGCGATGCCGTCGCCGTGGACCGGCTCCGCCTGCGGCGCATTCGGCCGGCACAGCAGCAGCGGGACGTGGCCGGCGTTCGCCATCACCAGCCGTTCGCCGCCCGGCTCGACCCGGACCAGCAGGGCAGAGACGTACATGCCGCGCCGCAGATCGGGAGCGAGCAGGCGGTTGATCCGCCGCAGCAGTTCCGCCGGCGAACTCTCGCCCGGCGCCAGCGACTTGAGCGCCGTGCGCGCCATGGTGACCAGCAGCGCGCCGGGCACCCCGCTGCCGGAAGCCGAGACGACCGCGACCAGCTTCGCGCCACCGGCCATGTCGGAGACGTCGTAGAAGTCGCCGGCGATCTTCGCCGCCGGACGCGCCGCCGCATGACACTCGAACCCGGGGATCGGCGGGAGCCGCTCCGGCAGCAGCGCCGCCTGCACCTCGCGCGCCACCTCGAGCTGATGGGACTGCGCCGCCTGCTGCTGGCGCACGCCCTGCATCTCATGCAGGCGCTGCGTCATCCGGTCGAACGTGCGCGCGAGCACGCCCACCTCGTCGCTGCTGTGGGCGTGCGTGCGGTGCTCGAGGTCGCCGGAGGCGACGGTCTCGATGTCCTCGGACAGCTGCAGGATCGGCCGCGTGATCCGCTGCGCCAGCCACCAGCTCACCAGCACGCCGAGCCCGACGAACACCAGCACGAGCAGCAGCATGCTGCCGAGCATTCGCCCGAGGCTCTCGTCGATCTTCTCCGCCGACAACGCGACGAGCGCCCGCGCCGCGACCTTCCCCTCCTGATCCTTCACGTCGGCGGCGTAGATGCGCGCCGGCGTCTTCGTCTGCTGGGCCGTGCCCGACTTCGAGACGAACATCCCCTCCTGGATCGAGACCTCGGCGAAGCTGCGCGCGGCACCGGGCTCGAAGCTGATCGCAGCGCCGTTGATGACCTGTTTCATCGTCGGGTCGAGGATCACGACGTCGAGCAGCTTGCTGCCGCTGGCTGCCACCAACCGGTCGAGCCGCTCCCGGTTCAGCGCGTGGCGTTTCTCGTACTGCGCCTTCTGTTCAGCCCGCAGGACGACGTTGCCGAGACCGCCGGCGCTGCGCGCCTCCGGCCCGCGCCCCTCGAGCGCGGTCTCGTGGTACGGCTCCCAGCAGTTGGCGTCGACCACGGCGATGGCGCGGACCGCCTGCACGCCGGTGGCGTCGATCTCGTCGGAGAGGCTGCCGGAGAGGATGCGCTGCAGGATCAGCCCGAAGATGAGCAGCGCCACCGCGAGGGTGGCGGCCATCACCAGCGAGAACTGCATCGCCACGCCCATGCCGGAGGCGCGCGCGCGCCCGCCGGGCTTCAGGTCGAACCCCGAGTCGTCCGCCGCGCCGCGAGCAGCCGCATTCTTCTTCTTCGCGCGCTTCATCGACGACTTCCTCACGGGGCGAACGGAACCGGGCGGCGCCGCGGTGGCGGCGCGGTCGTCACGGCCACTCGAGGTAATCGCGAACGACCCACACCAGTGCCAGCGCGTACAGGCCGGCGACCAGGTCGTCCAGCATGATGCCGACGCCCTTCGGCAGGAACTCGAGCCGGCGCGCCGGCGGCGGCTTCACGACATCGAACAGGCGGAAGGCGAAGAACGCCAGCACCAGTTCCTTGGTTCCGGGGACCCCTTCGCCCCAGCGGAAGACCGCGATGAGATATCCGAGCACCTCGTCGAGCACGAACGGCTTCGGGTCCTTGAAGCCGTAGTAGCGCTCGGCCCAGCCGCCGAGCGCGATGCCGAGCAGCAGGACGAGGGCGGCGCACACGACGGCGGCGACACCGAAGTGCCAGCCGAAGCGCGGCACCGCCACCTGCGCGAGCAGCCACACCAGCGCGACACCGCCGAGCGTGCCGAAGGTGCCGGAGGCGACCGGCGCGTAGCCGAGCCCGAAACAGGACACCAGCGCCGCCCGGATCCGGTCGCCCGCCGTGGCCGGCGGACGCGCGCCACCCCCCGCTCCCGCCGGTCTCTGCGTCACAACCCCTCCCTCAGATGGATGGCGGACTTGCGGACATAGCCGAAGCCGCTCCACACCGTGATCAGCAGCGTGGCCCAGACCAGGACGATCGCCACCCAGCGCATCACCGCGACGGCCGCGGCCTGCCTCCCGTCGAAGCCATCATCGAGGATGCGCACCCCAAGCACGGCGGGCACCGCCATGCACTGGATCACCATCTTCAGCTTGCCGGCGGGATCGGCCCCGAATGCGTGCCCCTTGCGTTCCACGTAGCCGCGCAGGGCGGTGACGATGAACTCGCGGCAGAGCACCGCGACGACGATCCATGGCGGCACCAGGTCGCGGCCCCACGGGGTCGCCGACAGGAAGACGAAACTCCCGCAGATCACGACCTTGTCGGCGGCGGGATCGGCGATGCGACCGAAGTCGCTCACCTGGCCGAGCTTCCGCGCGTAGTAGCCGTCGAGCGCGTCGGTCGCCGTCACCAGGATGAAGAGCGCGCAGCAGGCCGCCGCCATCGGCCAGCCCGGCAGCGGTTCGCGGCCGAGCAGATCGAGCAGCACGAAAAGGACTACCGCGACGGCGAGCCGCCCCGTCGTGATCTTGTTCGCCAGCGTCACGTTGAGCAGTTCGGCCGACGGGCGCTCACGCCCGCAGCCGTGCTTCCCATTCAGCGCGCGTCACTTTCACCGTCCGCGCGAGGCTGCCGCTGTACGGCGTGATGAACCCTTCCTTGTCGAGGCGCTCGAACACGCGCGCCGCCGAGTAGTAGGTGATCGACAACTCTCGCTGCAGCTTCGACAACGAGACGCTCTCGAGGGTCAGGATCAGTTCGGTGGCGCGCGCCAGCAATTCCCGCTCGTCGTCGGGGAGGCCGGCGAAGAGCGACTTCGGCAGGGGACGCGGCGCGGTGGCAGCCGCTTCCGGCGCGCTCGCGGCGAGCGGCGCGACGGGCGATGCCATGAGCGGCACCGCGACCGGCTCGCTCGTCGGCGCATCCGCAGGCGCCGCCTCGACGCAGGGCGCCGACTCGACCAGCGCGGTCGGCGTCAGCGGCTCGAGCGTGGTCGACGCATCGACCGCCGACGGTGCGGCCACGGGGTCCGGCTCGACCGCGACGGACTGCGACTGTGCGGGCGGCTGCGCCGACGAACTCTCGTCCTCGTCGCCGTCCCAGTCGTCCTCGTCGTCGTCGTCGTCCTTCTCCTCCTTGTCGTCGTCCCAGTCCTCGTCGTCCTCCTCCTCCTCTTCCTCGTCGTCTTCCTCTTCCTCGTCGTCCCAGTCTTCGTCCTCTTCCTCGGCCTCTTCCTCTTCCTCGGCGTCGTCCTCTTCCTCGACTTCGTCGTCCCCCTCTTCGAAGTCGTCGTCGGCGTCTTCGTCGTCGCCTTCCTCGTCGGGTTCCTCCTCGGGCTCGGCCGGGGGCTCCTCCTCTTCCTCTTCCTTCTTCTTGCGTCGCGGCGCGAGCGTCTCGTCGGCCGGCGCAACCGCAGCCGTGGCGGCCGCGGCACCGTCCGCGATCACGTCGGCCGACTGGGCATCGGCGGCGAGCAGCGCCGTCCCGGCGGCGGCCGAGGTGAGGTCGAGCGCATCGGCATCAGGATCGTCGTCGAGCACGTGGGAGTCCTTGGAATCGGTGGCCGGCACCAGTGCCGAGTCCTTGCTCGCCACTGGCGTCTCCGCAACCTCGTCCGCGGTCGAGGTCTCTGGAGCGTCGATCGCGGGCGCCACTTCCGCGCGGCTTGCGCCCATCGAGAGCGAGGTGTTATGCGTCGCGTCTTCGCCGTTGTCCACCGGGAACTGCCCGGGGAATTCAGCGACGCTCTTTCGCGGTCGGAACCGCTCCCATTGGGTCGGCGCGGCGGCCTCGTCGGCTGCGACCGCGCTGTCCGCTGCCGCGGTCGGTTCGTCCGCAGCGACCGTCCCCGACGCGACCGGCTCATTCGCCGGCACCGCCGACGGCGCCGCCGGCGGTGCCGACGTCTCCACCAGCCCCGAAGCGGCTGCCACCACCGCTGCCGCATCGGCAACCGTGAGCGGTGGTTCGCTCGGTTCGACACGCGGCGCGACGCGCGGCGCGGCCGGCGGCGGCAACGTCGCCGTCGCCTGGAGCAGCGACGTCGCAGCGGGCTGCGCCCGCGCCGCGGCCTGGCGTGCCGCCATCTCGGCGCGGCTCCTGATCCGATCGGCCTCCACCCGCGAGAGGTGGTTCTCGACCTTCGCCAGCAGTGGCGCCAGCGGCAGCAGCGGCAACCAGTCGATCGCCACCAGCAACCCGATCACCGAACAGGCGGCGAGCAGGGCGCCGACCAGGTTCTTCAACAGCTCGGAGCCGTCCGGGCTGAGCAAGGCCGTGCGCGCGGCGAAGCCGACATAGCCCGCATCGACCTCCCAGGCGCTGGCGTGCGCCGGGTGCATCCCGAGCCACAGCGCTGAGCCGACGACGAAGGTCGCGCCACCGGCGATGCGCCACGGGAAGCGCGAATTGCGGATGCCAAGCAACGCGAGGAACAACCAGAGGAACCCGAGCAGCACCACGCAGCCGGTGGTCCAGCCACCGAGCAGCCCCGCCATCGTCGAACCGAGCGTCATCGCGTCCCCTCCCTCTCGCCGTCCAGTTCCGGATCGTCCACCCGATCGGCTTCAACATCGTCCTCGAAGCCGCCGTCGTCCGCCGCGTCGATCGCCGCTGCGTCCGCTGCGTCCGCTGCGCCTCCATCCGCCCCGCTCGCCGACCGTCCGGGGGCCTTCGCGCCGCGTGCCTTGAGCTGCTCCGCGCGCCTCTGCTCGAGCTCTTCGAGGCTGGTGCAGAGCACCTCGCGCGCCTGGCTTCCCTTGAACTCCCCGAGCAGTCCGTCGTTGGCCATCAGGTCGATCAGCCGCGACGCGCGCGTGTAGCCGATCGAGAAGCGCCGCTGCAGCAGCGACGCCGAGCCGCGCTGCGTCTCGACCACGAACTTCGCCGCCTCGTCGAACAGGTCGTCGAGCTCGCTCGGATCCTTGTCGGAGGCGTTCCGCTTCTGCACCAGCTCGCGCGAGTACTTCGGCGGCCCCTGTTCGGCGAGGAAGTCGACGACGCTGCGGATCTCCTGGTCGGTGACGAAGCAGCCCTGCACGCGCGACAGGTCGGCGCTGCCGGGCGGGACGTAGAGCATGTCGCCCTGGCCGAGCAGCTTGTCGGCGCCGTTGTGGTCGAGGATCACGCGCGAGTCGATCTTGCTGGTGACGCGGAACGCGATGCGCGTCGGCAGGTTGGCCTTGATCAGGCCCGTGATCACGTTGGTCGACGGTCGCTGGGTGGCGAGGATCACGTGGATGCCGACCGCGCGCGACTTCTGCGCCAGGCGGGTGATCGACTGCTCGACGTCCTTGCCGTGCTGCAGCATCAGGTCGGCGAGCTCGTCCATCACGATCACGATGAACGGCAGCGTGCTCTCGAAGTCGGGGGCGAGCTCGTCGCCGAGGCGCTTGCGGATCTCCTCCTCACCGAGCTTGTTGTAGGCGTAGATGTTGCGCACGCCCACCTTGTGCAGCAGCGCGTAGCGCTCCTCCATCTTCTCGACGCCCCATTCGAGGATGCCTGCCGCCCGCTTCATGTCGGTCACGACCGGGCACATCAGGTGGGGCACGTTCTGGAACGACGAGAGCTCGACCATCTTCGGGTCGATCAGGATCAGCTTCACCTGCTCCGGCGTGCGCGTGAACAGGATCGACATGATCAGCGTGTTCAGGCAGACCGACTTGCCCGAGCCGGTCGAGCCGGCCACCAGCAGGTGCGGCATCTTCGCCAGATCCTCGATGCGCGGCGCGCCGCTCGAGTCCTTGCCGAGGCAGATCGGGATCGCGTACTTCTGCGGATGGAAGCCGCTCCACTGCAGGAGCTCGGACATCCGCACGACGGCGCGGGCGTCGTTCGGGATCTCGATGCCGGCGGTCGACTTGTTGGGGATCGGCGCGACGATGCGGACGCTCTGCGCGGCGAGCGCCATGGCGAGATCGTCTTCCAGCGCGCGCAACCGGGTGAGCTTGGTGCCGGGCGCGAGCTCCACCTCGAGCATGGTGATCGACGGTCCGCGCTGGACGCCGACCACGCGCGCCTCGACCTTGAACGAGTGCAGCGCGGTGGTGAGCTTGCGCGCCGCTTCCTCGGTGAACTTCATGAAGTCGCCGCCGCTCTCGCGCTCGGGCGGATCGAGCAGCTGGAACGACGGAAAGGTGTAGGGACGCGTCGGCTCCTGCGCTTCCGGCGTCTGCAGGATCGCATGCGTCATCGGCGGCGGCGACTTGCGCCCCGGCGGCGGCGACCGGCCGCGATCCGCCGACGCTGCACTGGCTGCGAGGTGCGCGTCGTCCTCCTCCTCGTCCACGTCCGCTTCGGGCGCCGCCGTCGGTCGCAGCGGCAGCGCGACCGGCGTCAGTGACGGCGGCGGCGACGGTGGCTGCGGCGGGGCGCTCGGCACGATCGGCGCCGCGACCGGCGCCGGCTTCGCTGCAGCGAACAGCGCAGGCGCGGCGGCAGGCGGCGCGCTCACCGGTCGCTCGCGGAGCTCCTCGTCGATCGACTCCTCGACCGGCGTCTCGGCGAGCACGGCGTCGCTCTCCATCACGGCGTCGACCGCGGAGACCAGCCGTTTCGATTGCTTGCGCGGCTTGCGACCCGACGCCGCGCGCGCCGACTCCGCCAGCGCGCGGTCGAGCTCGGCATCGAGTTCCTCGTTCGACTCGAGCGAGTCGTCGCCCGCAGGCGCCGCCACCCGATCGCCCACTTCCGCGTCCGCGGCCACGCCCGCCGCCTCGTCGGCAGCGATCGCAGCGGCGGGAGCGAACGCGGTCGCGCCGCGACCGCCGCCACCCGGCGCCGGCGCCACGGCGGCGCCGCGACCGCCGCGCAGGAGCCCGAGCACCCCGCCGCGTTGCTCGACCCACTGGAGCGCATTCGCCGCCGAGCGCGTGTAGAGCAGATCCGCCCAGAGCGCGAAGGTGACCAGCAGCAGCAGCGTCAGCGTGATGCGGCCGCCGAGCGAGCCGAGTCCGCCGTCGTGCGTGAGCAACGCCGACAGCCAGATGCCGAACTCGCCACCCGGATCGGGGATTCGCGTGCTGAAGCCGCCGAGCAGGTCATGCAGCACCGCCGCCAGCACCGGCATGAACAGGGCGATGGCCAGCAAGCGCACGTGCACCGGGCGCGACTCGAGCCGCCCGAACCGTCGCGCCCCCTCGCCGATCAACGCGATCGGGATCAGCCAGGCGGCATAGCCGACCGGAGCGAACAGCGCGCGCGCGAGCACGAAGCCGACCGGCCCGCAGACGTTGTGCCAGCGCGCCGCGTCCGCTGCCGGCAGCACATCCTCGGAGTACGTGGCCAGTGCCGCCAGGAGGAACGCCCCGGCACCGAACCACGCGAACGCCGTGAGTTCTTTCGTCCGCTCGCTCGCCACGGAGGATCTCGCAGCGAACGGCCCTGCCTTCCCTCCCGGTCCGGGAGGAAAGCGTCGGAGCGGAGACACACCGTCCCCCTCCCCAGGGCCGCCCAACCGGGCGGGAGTGTAGCGCGGCGCCGGTCAGAGTCCGAGCAGCGCGCGCGCCTCCGCGATGGTCCGCGCGAGGTCGTCGTTGACCAGCACGTGGTCGTAGAGCCGGGCCTGCTCGAGCTCGATGCGCGCCCAGCGCAACCGCTCGGCGATCACCTTGGGCGCATCGGTCTTGCGCGCGGTCAGGCGTTGCTCGAGCACCTCGGAGCTGGGCGGCGCGATGAAGATCGAGACGTGCCGGATCGACCGCTGGCGCAACTGCGCCGCGCCCTGGACGTCGATGTCGAGGACCATCAGGCGATCCGTCCGCTGGGCGGCGGCCTCGAGGGGGCGGCGCAGCGTCCCGTAGCAATTGCCGTAGACCTCCGCCCATTCGACGAATTCGTCGGCGGCGACCATGCGGTCGAACTCGGCGCGGTCGTGGAACCAGTACTCCCGGCCGTGCTGTTCACCGCCCCGCGGCCGGCGGGTCGTGGCGCTGATCGACAGGTCGACGCGCGGGTCCTCGAGCAGCGCCGAGCAGATCGAGGTCTTGCCCGACCCGGACGGTCCGGACAACACGACCAAGCCGCCGCGGAACGGCCGCGGAACGGGGGCACCACCCGGTGTCGTGCTGTTTCCGCTCATTCGAGGTTGGCGACCTGCTCGCGCAATTTCTCGACGCTGGCCTTCGCCTCACGCACGCGGGCCAGCAGCGCCGCGTCCTGCACCTTGCTGCCGACCGTCTGGATCTCGCGACCGATCTCCTGGACGAGGAACTCGAGTTCGCGCCCGATCGGCCCCTTCCGGCGCAGGAGCTTGTCGAACTCGACCTCGTGGCTGGCAAGCCGGTCGAGTTCCTCGGTGACGTCGGCCTTGTCGGCGAACAGCGCCACCTCGCGCGCCAGCAGCGCGGGATCGGGCGCGACGCCCTGCCCTTCGAGCAACGTCGCCAGCCGCTCGCCGAGTTTCTGCTGATAGCCGCGCACCATCGCCGGAACGCCGCCCCGGATCGCCAGCGCCGCGCTGCAGATCGACTGCACTTCGCGTCGCAGCGCGACGGCGAGCCGTTCACCCTCGCGCTGACGCATCTCGACCAGCGCGGCGAGCGCGGCGTCGACCACCTTCGCCAGTTCGGGGCGGAAGTCGGCGGCGAGCGCATCGGGATCGGCCGGCGCGAGGACGCCCGGCAGGCCGAGCAAGGCGGTCACCTCGATGTCGCCGCCGAGCTTCTTCTTCTTCATGAAAGCGCGCAGCTGCGCGACGTAGTGCTCGGCGATCTTCTCATCCAGGGTCGCAGCCAGCCGCGCGCCGGCATCACGCCAGAAGACGGCGACCTCCACCGAGCCGCGGGCGAGGCGCTCCTTCACCTGCTGCTCGACGGCGCCCTCGAGCTGTTGGAGCGCGCTCGGCAGGCGGATCTTCGTGGCCAGGAAGCGATGGTTGACCGACCGGACCTCGCAAAGCAGGCGCGCACCCCGGCCGCGACTGCCCGCGCGGCCGAAGCCGGTCATGCTCGCCGGCATCGGCTCACGCCCCGGCCGCGCCAGCCGCGTGGGTGCGACTGCCGGGCTTGTGGAACGGTCGACCGAGCTTGCACTGCGGGCAATCGGCGACGTCCCACGCCTCGGTCGGCATCACCAGCAGCGGCCGGAACGGCCGTGCGCCGAACGGCGAGGCGGCGTTCGGCTCCGGCGATCGCCAGACGATCGAGCTGACGCCGACGACGTCCATTCCGAGCCCCTGGAACAGCTCGACCACCTCGAGTGCCGAGCCGCCCGTGGTCACCACGTCCTCGACCACGATCACCTTGCTGCCGGGCTCCAGGGTGAAGCCGCGCCGCAGGGTCATCTTCCCGTTCTCGCGCTCGGTGTAGTAGCTCGGCGTGCCGAGATAGCGGGCGACCTCGTGCGCGATGACGATGCCGCCGATCGCGGGACCGATGACCGCGTCGATCGAACTGTCGCTCCAGCGGCTGCCGATGCCGGCACCGAGCAGCGAGGCGCGCGCCGGTGACGCCAGCACGCGCGCGCACTGGAAGTACTTGTCGCTGTGCTTGCCGGAACTGAGCAGGAAGTGACCGTTCAGCAGCGCCTGGGTCTCTTCCAGCAGTCGGCGGACTTCCTGCCCGTCCATCGGCTCACTCGCGGCCCGGGCCGTCGGTCGCGCCACCGCCACCCGCTGGCGCGCCGCTGGATCCCGGAGGGGCGCCGCCGGCCGGCGCCGAACCTCCCGCGGGCGGGACGCCGAGCGCCCGCAGCATCGCGTCGGGGCTGTTCGGATCGGGCGATTCCGCCGCGGGCGTGAAGCCGGGGATCAGGTTCTCGCTGGCGGGTTGGTGGTCGAACTTGGTCAGGATCACGCACAGGACGAGGAACACGACGCCGAGGACGGCGGTGAACTTGTTGATGCCATGCGCCTTGACGCCGAACGTCTCGGCACCGGCGCCGCCGAACGCCTCGGCGAGCCCGCCTCCCTTGCCTTCCTGCAGCAGGATGACGCCGATCATGACCACCATCACGACGATCAGCAGGAACCAGAGCACGCCGTAGATGAATCCGGAGAACGAGAGGAGCGCGAACGACGACAGGAGCATGGAGGGGTACCTCTTCAGCGTGCCCGGTTCGGGCAGGCGTCAATGATCTTCAGGAAAGAGGGCGCGGTCAGCGCAGCGCCGCCGACCAGCGCCCCGTCGATGTCGGGAACGGCGAGCAGTTCTGCGGCATTCTCGGGCTTGACCGATCCGCCGTAGAGGATCCGCAGCGAATCGGCGGCCGCGCGCGACCAGTTCCGCGCGGCGCAGTCGCGCAGCAGCGCGTGCACTTCTCCCGCCTGCGCCGCGGTGGCGTTGCGGCCGGTGCCGATCGCCCACACCGGTTCGTAGGCGACGAGCAGGCGCGAGACGTCGGCCGCAGCGACGCCGCGCACGCCGCTCTCGAATTGCTCGAGGACGACGGCGGCGGTCTTCCCCGCATCCCGCTGCGCCAGCGTCTCGCCGACGCACAGCACGGGGATCAGGGCGCCGGCCAGCGCCGCCGCCACCTTGCGTCCGCACAACTCGGCGCTCTCCCCCATCTGCCGTCGTTCGGAGTGGCCGACGAGCACGTGGCTGCAACCGATGTCGGCCAGCATCGCCGCCGAGACCTCACCGGTGAACGCGCCATTCTTCTCGGGGGAGAGATCCTGACCGCCGACCCAGATCGGACCGCCGCGGAGCAGCCCGCGCACCGCCTCGAGGTAGGGGTAGGCCGGTGTCACCCCGACCTCGACCGGGGGCGCGCCAGCCGGCCGCATCGCGACGCCGTCCCGGACCGCACGCGCCAAGGCGATGGCCGCGGCGCGGTCGAGGTTCATCTTCCAGTTGCCGGCGATGACGGGGATGCGCATGAACGGGTCCGGTAGAACCGGGGGACCTTACCGGCGCTCCCCGGGACTGTCCATTCGCCGCCCCGGCCGCCGCCCCGTGCGCACGAAGGGCGTCCCGCCCGCGCGCCGCGCGCTCAATCGTCGTACCGCAGCTCCTCCTCGAGCTCGCGATTGAAGTCGCGCAGGTCGATCGCCGAGACCGGGATGCGCTCGAAGTTGACCACCGGCAGGCAGCGCGGATCGCCGCCGCCCTGCGCGCGCCGCCAGACCACCGCGCGCGCGACGTAGTAGCGCACCGGCGGCCGCAGCGTCGCGACCACGACCGTGATCGTGAACACGTTGCTCTCGACGGCGAGCAGCATCGCCAGCTTGTCCCACTCCTGCGGCGTGATCGAGCTCGAGTCGGCGGTGAAGCCCTCGACCTTGCGCAGGTCGTCGATGGTCTTGAACGGGTACTTGGCCGCGGTCTTGTCGCGCTCCTCGTCGGTGTCGCCGACCTTGCGCTCGCCGCTCCGCGCCGCCTCGCGCTTCTGCTTGATCTCGTCGAGCTGTTCGCGGCGGAACCGTCCGTACTCGTCCCACGCCTCGTACGGGATCTCCGATTCGGGAAAGAGGCTCTTCAACACCCAGATCGGCGCGGTGTTGACGTTGATCCGGCCGTTGTTGACGCCAGCCGCTTCCGGTCGATCCTTCTTCGGTCCGCCCGAAGCCTCCGGCTTCTCCTCCTGCGCGACCAGGTCCTTCCATTCGAGGTTGGACCACGGCGTGACCGTCTGCGCCAGGCCGGGCACCCACTTCTGGTCCTCAGGTTCGTCGTCGGGTTCGCCATGGAGGAAGCCGCTCAGGAGGCGCGGCGCGATGCCGCCGGTCAGCGCGAGCTCCGCCAGCGACAGCGGCGCGTGCGTCGACTCGCCCGACAGCCCCTGCCAATCACCGGTCTGCAGCTTGGGCGCGGTGGCCAGATCGCCGGTGCGGTCGCCCTTCATCCAGCGTTCGATCTTGTCGCACAGCTCGGCGGCCTCGCTCACCGAGAGGTCCTCCGGCAGGCCGTCGCGCATCAGGTCGAGGCAGCGCTCGAAGCGCTGGCGCCACAGGTCGCGGTACTCGCGCTCCTCGGCGGCGAGGAGCAGCAGGTTCAGCTTCGCGTCCTCGTCGGTGATGTAGATGCGGGTCTTCAGCTCGGCCAGTTCGCCGAGCGGGAAGTCGAGCGTGCCCTCGGCCCACGGCTCATCGAGCGAATCGGTGTGGCTCGCCGAGCCACCGGCGCCATCGGGAGCCGCCCCGCCGTCGGGAGTACCGCCAGCGCCGCCAGCACCGCCAGCGCCGCCGGCGCCGCCAGTCGCTCCGCCGCCCCCCCCGAACGGATCGTCGCCCCCCTCTTCGCTGCTCTTGTCCTCCTCGAGGTCGATCAGCAACCCGGCTTGCGCGCGCAGGATGGCGGCGTGCGCCACCTGCTCCATCTGCAGGTCGGTGACGTCATTCAGCGCGAGGTTGCGCTCGACGTAGGCCGAGAAGGCGAACTGCGGGACGATCACCAGCAGCAGCGTGATGACGAAGATGGCCAGGATCAGCACGATCCCGCCCTCGCGGCGACGGCCGCCTCGCGCGGTTCGCCGCGGCGGTTCGGACATCCATCGCGCCATCCGCCGCTCCTCGAGGAAGCTCCGCACCGTCGCCACCGCCAGCGCCACCGCCAGCAGGCGATTCGACCGACTGGCCGGCGCGATCTTCCGGTATCCGCGGGGGTGCGCCAACTCCCGCGCGGGCGGGCGGGGAGCCGGGCGATCGGGCGGCGAGCGGCGCCGCCACCGACTGCTGCCGGCGCGACTACTCGGCCGCGGCGACGTGCAGCCGGAACAGCGCCCGCCGCGCCGCCTCGTCCTCGAGGAGTCCCATGACGATCGGGAGCGGCTGCCAGACGAGTTCGGCGCGTACGCCGAGTTCGGCGGCACGCGGTTCCCATGACGACCTGACGCGGTAGCCGATGCCCCAGTCGATCAGGTCGAGATCTCCCACCGTGAGGTGACCGCAGACGCGCAGGTCGACGAGACGTTCGGGCGGCGGCGCGTGCCACGGGTCGGCCATGCTGCGCCGGGTCGCCGACTCGATCGACTCGCAGTAGCCGACCTCCGCCGGGATCGGCGACCAGCTGTATTCCTGCGCCGGCCAGCGTCGCTCGACGAGGTACTCGAGCCCGCCGACGCGCTGGCGGAAGACGTAGATCAGCAGTCGGTGTTCGAGCGCCACGCAGCGTCTCCGTTGCGGGCTCCTGCGATCGCAGGCGCGCCCCGTGGTCTCGATATCGACTGCCTGCGGCGCTGCCAGTCGGACGAAAAAACTTCCGCTCCGTCGATCCGGGCGGATCGACGGAGCGGAGGCGACGACCGCCCGAGGGAGTCGCATCAACCCTGCGTGATGGTCACCAGCGGCTCACCATCGACCTGTGCGATCGAATAGCGGAATCCGACGAGCTGCGCGAGCTCGGCCAGCACCACCTCGAGCTCGCCGCTGCGGGCGACGTAGCTCACCGGCCGATCGGCGAGCGCGTCGGGGTAGTCGATCGTGGCGCCGGTCGCGCGCTCGAGATTGGCGAACAGCACCGCGAGCGGACGCGTCTTCGCGCCGCCTGCGGCGGCCGGTTGCGCGGCCGCGACCGGCGCCGGCAGCGAGGTCTCGATCGCATGCGGCGCCAGCAAGGCGCCGGCGGCGGCGAGGGGCAGGATGCCGGTCGGAGTGAACAGCGACAGCATCAACCCGCGCGCATCGGAACGGCCGGCGATGCCGAGGCCGCTGAAGTGGCTGGCGACCGTCTCTCCCTCCGGCAGCAGCGCCGGGTCGAGTCCGCTCTCCTGCATCGGCTGCGCCGCCATCGGCGCGAACTGCCAGCCGATCCGCACCAGCTGCTCGAGGTCGACGAAGGCGAGCAGGGAGAGGCCGGCCGGCGCCGGCTGCCCGGTCAGGCCGGTGAGCACCTGCGCCAGGCGCGCATTGGCCAGCGCACCCGGACCCTCGGCCGCCGCCATCGCCTTGAGCGACGCCTTGAGCGCCAGCACGTTGGGCGCGATGCAGAGCGCGTCCTGCGTCAACGCGAAGGCCGGCTGGAACGGCGCGTCCGGCAACGTCAGCGTGAAGCCCTCGCAGCCGGGCGGCAGGCCGCGCGCCTCGCCCAGCGTCACCCCTTCGCCGGCAGCGCGCTCGCGCACCATTCCGAGCAAGCGCGCGAACTGGTCGCGGTCGCCGATCTCGAGCACCGCCATGCCGCCCGGGAGCATCGCCCCGGCGCCCGGCGGCGTCAGCCAGACGCCGATCTCGTCGCCGAAGGCCGGCAGCAGCGACTCGCGCAGGTCCATCCCGGAGGCGCGCTCGAACTCGGCGAACGCGACTTCGAGGCCCCTGGCCGAACCGGGCGCGATCTGCTCGCTCACCTGCACCAGCCGGTCGACCAGTGCCTCGGGGGCGACCCGCAGGCCGAGATAGAAGCCGGTGTCGGCGGGGGCCGCGGCCAGGTAATCGAAGCCGCCGTCGACACAGTCGAGCAGCGACAGGAACCCGGTCGGCTTCTGCGCCCACGAGAGCGCGATCGAATCACGGACGCCGCCGGCGACGAAGCTCGACGCCAGCCCGATCGACTCGATCGAGCTCACGCCGAGCAGATCGAACTCCTCCTTGACGATCGGCGGCACGAACCGCTCGAAGATCCGCGCCACGTGGGCGACGTTGAAGTAGGCGAACAGCGACGGCGTCGCGCTGGTGACCTGGCCGACGCAGCGCTGGAATGCGGCGTCCTGCGCCAGCGAACCGCCCTGCGGCCCGGCGAGCAGCCGCTCGAGGCTCTTCGCGCCGCCAAGGAAGCAGCGCTGCTGGTCGTGCGCGACATGCAGCGCGACCTGCGGCGCCCCGCCGCCGGGCGAGAGCTCGAGCCGCGTCGCCGCGCGTCCGCCGACGGTCCCGTCGGTCGCGATGACCGGCGCGCCGGAGCCCTGCAGCGCCTGGACCACGCGGCGATGCAGCGCTTCACCGCCGCTCCCGAGGTCGAGCGCCATGACGACGTCCGGGATGACTTCGACCGACCCGCCGCCGCCGGATGCCATGGCGTCGACGAAGGCTCCCATCCGATTCAGCATCCGCGCATCGATCGGCTGCGACGGCGCGATGGCGACCGAGGTGTCGCCCACCCGCAACTCGAAGCCGCGCAGCGCGACTTCGAGACGGCCGTCGAGGAGTTCGGCGCGCGGCAGCGAGCGAAGCGCCTCGCGCAGGCCGGCGGTCGAGAGTTCGAGCGGAAACCGGCCCGCCAGCGGCGCGAGGAAGTCGCGCATCTGCGCCTCCTCGAGCAGCGACACGAGATCGAGGCCGAGAGTGCCGTCGACCATGCGCTTGGCGTCGATCGACAGGTAGAGGAGCGTGTCCCCGGGCACGCGATCGGCCAGCGAGTCGCCGGCGGCCGGTGCTGGCGAAGCCAGCAGCGTTGCCAGCGCGAATGGCCGGCAGCATGGAGCGATGCGCATCGAAGGCTCCTTCTCCTGTGGGCGGCAGCAGGCGCAGCGAAACGACGGCATGGGGCGAACCGTCGGCGGGCTACCGCGCTCCCTGCAGTCTCCGTTCACACCAGCGCGGGTGCGGTCGGAGGCGGAGCGCGGCGCAACGGTTGCAAAGTGCGCGGCGGGAGACCGGCCGGTTCTCTGCGCGCCAGGACGAACGCAGGGCACCGGCGAGCGTCCGCGCCGGTGCCCTGCTTGGCTTCGTCGATCGGCAGGCGCACGGGGCGCGCGCCCGCCGATCGCGGGGGGATGCAAGAAGGAACCCCGCTCCGATCGCTCCTCCTCGATGCCGCAAAGGAAACGGGCTTGCCTGATCGACCCGATCGCGAGGCCGGACACCAACCGTCTCAGGGTTCACGGCTACGGAGGACAAAGGTCGTGCCGTCGGCACGATCCGGAACCGGGCACCAGTCGGCCACCTGCCGACCGTCGCAACCGAAGTTCTGGCAGTGACTTGTAACGCTCGCGGCGGCGGCCGGTGGCGGCCGCGTCGGCGCCGGCGGGACGCACCGGCGCACGCCTCCGCACGCCTCGAGGCGAGGCAGCGCTCAACGTCGCCGGCGG
>VGYY01000019.1 GCA_016872815.1 Planctomycetota bacterium | reverse complement strand
ATCGATGCGATACCCCTGCAGGCCGCCCTGCTTGAGGCGCACCGGCGACCCCTGCTGCCAGGCGCCCTCGCACTTGACCGTCCGACCCGCCGCTTCACCGTCGCGGGCGCCGCGCTCGCGGCCGCCACCACCACCACCACCACCACCACCACCACCGCCGGCCGCTTCGCCGCCGGAGCTCTCGCTCACGTAGCTGAAGGCGTAGCTCTTCGCCGCCAACGTCTTCGCCAGCAGGGCGACCAGCTGCGGATCGGGCGCGGCCGGTGCCGCGGCCGTGCGCTCGGCCGGCGGCGTCGGCGGCGCCTCCTGCGCCGGCCCCGACGACGCGAGCCATCCGAGCAGACCGGCGGCTTGCACCACGTTCCAGGTCATCCGCATGGTCGTTCCTCCGTCCCCTCGCCGCGATCGGTTCCGTTCAGCCGACGATCCCGCCCGTCGTGCCGCGGCGCGCTGCCGGTCGCCGCTCGGCGCAGCGCCGACGCCACCCCGAGGCACGATAGGCGGCGAGTGGCTCGAACGCGCCGCCGGCGCGCAGCCGCGCCTCGGCCAGCAGCGGCCGGACGTCGGTTTCATACGCCTCCTTCAGCACCTGGGTGGCGCCGAGCGCGTCGCACCGCTGCTGGCAGTCCGCGAGGCGCGCATCATCGACCAGCCACGCCTTGATCCACGCGCGCTGCACTTCGACCGCGCTCAGCAGCAGCGACTCGATCGGATCGGTCACGTTGTGCGACTGGTCGAGGAGGTACGCCGGCCCGAAGCCGGCGACCCGCTCCCGCTCGGCGCTGACCAGTTCGTGGAAGATCAGGAACAGCTGGTAGGGCCGGATCGAGCCGGAATCGAGGTCGTCATCGCCGTACTTGCTGTCGTTGAAGTGGAAGCCGCCGAGCTTGCCGAGCTGGATCAGCCGGGCGACGATCAGCTCGATGTTGACGTTCGGCGCGTGGTGGCCGAGGTCGACCAGGCAGCTGCAGCACGGGCCGACGGCGCTCGCAGCGGCGTAACTGCTCCCCCAGTCCTGGTTCACCGTCGAGTAGAAGGCCGGCTCGCACAGCTTGTGCTCGAGGAACAGGCGCCAGCCGGTCGGGAGCGCAGCGGCGATCTGGCGCAGGCTGTCGACGTAACGGTCGAACGCGCGGCGCAGATGGATCTGGCCGGGGAAGTTCCCGCCGTCGCCGATCCAGACGGTCAGCGCGTCGGCGCCCAGCGCGCGGCCGATCTCGATGCACTCGAGGTTCAGCGCCACCGCCTGCTCGCGCACCGCGGCGTCGACATGGGTCAGGCTGCCGAACTTGTACGACCGCTGGCCCGGCGTGTGGTCCTCGAAGGTGTTCGAGTTCATCGCGTCGAACGCGAGGCCGAGGTCCGCGGCGTCGCGCCGCACCGCCGATGGATCGCGCGGACGGTCCCACGGGACGTGCAGCGAGACGCGCGGCGTGACCCGCGCCAACTGCTGCACCACCGCGCAATCCTCGAGCTTCTCCATGAGGTCGCGTGGCTCGCCCAGCTGCGGGAAGCGGCCGAAGCGGGTGCCGCCGGTCCCCACCCCCCATGACGGGATCGCCACGGCGAAGTCGCGCGCCCGCGCCAGCAGCGCCTCGACATCGTGGCCGCGCCGCGCGAGCTGCCGCGACAAGGCCGCGAGGTCATGCTCATGTTCCGCGCGCGCGGCGCCCGACTGCGCCGCGAGCAGCTCCCGGTCGATCAACT
This sequence comes from Planctomycetota bacterium, assembly GCA_016872815.1. Lineage (GTDB taxonomy): Bacteria > Planctomycetota > B15-G4 > B15-G4 > SIAN01 > SIAN01. The sequence goes on along the minus strand of VGYY01000019.1, from coordinate 24,690 downwards.
CGCGCGCCATGCAGTTCGCCTCGCATCACGGAAGGATGCGCCGCAGCGTAGCGCGCGGCGTAGACTCGGTCCGATGCGCCACCTCGCGCCGCTCCTCCCCGCCGCGCTCCTCGTCCCGGCCGCCCTGCTGGCGCCGGCCGCCACCGACGAACGTCCGCTCGCCCGTTTCGAGGCGCTGCTGGCGGAGGGGCGCCACGAGGAGGCGCGCCAGGGCCTCGAGCCGCTCGTCGCGGCCGCTCCCGACGACGCGCTCTTACGCTGCCTGCTGGCGCATGCGCTGGTCGGGCTTTGCGACGCGGCCGCCGCGCTGCCGCAGGCGGACGCCGCTCTCCGCCTCGCGCCCACGTGGGCTTCGCCGTGGTACCAGCGCGGCCGCGCGCTCCTGTTGCAGCACGAATTCGGTGCCGCCGACACGGCGTTCACTCACGCACGGGCGCGGGCGCCCGAGTGGGAACCCGGCTGGCGCGACCATTTTCACGCGCTCGCCGCGCTCGGCAGCGGCGACGAAGCGCGGGCGATCGACCTGTTCTCGCGCTCGCCCGAGGCGCGAGCTCCCGGCGGACCGGCCTTCCTGTTCGAGCGGATGGCGGCGCTCTGGCCGATCGTGCCCGAGCCGGAACCGGCGCGCGGCTGGTACCGCCGCGCCGCGCTCGAGTGGTTCGGGCCCGCAGCCGGCGCGACGCCGGCGCAGGCGGAGCGGCGGCGCCCGTTCGACCTGGCACCGCCGGTCCGCGGCGAATGGCGCGTGATGCAGGGACACTTCGGCGACGAGTCGCACTTCGGCATCGCCGGCGCGTGGTCTCTCGACCTCATGCAGGTCGAGGCCGGCCGGCTCGCGCGAAGCGAGCAGGACGACCGCGCCGAGGCGTTCTTCACGCTGGGCGCCGAGGTGTTCGCGCCGGCCGGCGGGCGGGTCGTGCGGGTCGTCGCCGACCAGCGCGACCACGCGGCGCGAGCCGGCGACCGCGCGCCATTGCTCGCAGCGGACGTCGCGCGGGCGTCGCTCGGCAACCATGTCGTGCTCGAGCTCGCGCCGGACGCCTTCCTGCTGCTCGCCCACCTGCGCCACGGCTCGATCACCGCGGTCGCGGGCGATCGAGTCGTGCGCGGCCAGAGGCTCGGCGCGGTCGGCATGACCGGCGTCACCTGGGCGCCCCACCTTCACCTCGCGGTCTGGTCGCAGCTGGCGCCGGTCGCTTCACGCCCGCTGCGCTTCATCGACGCGCGCTGCCGCGACGCCAAGGGGCGGCTGCGGCCGCCCGCACCCTTCGCCCCCGAACCCGGCGAGTCCGTCCTCGCGCGCTGAGGCCGGCCTCCGGCGTGCGACGAGTCGCGGCGCCGGCACGGGGTGCCGCGCGCGAGCCGGCCCGCGCGGCCCGCCCGCGTCACGACTGGTCGAGCGTGTAGGTCACCGCCTCGATGCCGGGACGGCCGGCCGCCTGCGCCTCCGCCAGCTGCCGCTGCTCCCACTTGATGAAGTCGGAGCGCACGCCCATCACGTTGCTGTAGCGGATGGTGTAGTGGGTGAGGTCCTTCGCCATCAGCTCGTCGGAGAGCTCGCGCTCGTGGCGCAGCAGGCCGGCCTTGCGCCGATCCCACGTGGCGCGATCCATCGCCTCGACCTCGCGCACCAGCTCCTGGTAGATCGGCGCGCACGGCCAGTCGGTCCGGGCGTTCACCCACCAGCTGCACAGCTTCCCGAGCTTCTCGAGGAAGAGGTCGTGCTCGGGGCTGAAGTTGAGGCAGCTGCCGTCGAAGTAGTTGCCGAGCCCCTTCATCTTCGACTCGTCGATCAAGGGCTTGGCGATCTCGTAGCCGACGGTGCCCTTGAACGGGAAGAAGATCGCCCAGCGGAAGCGGCCGAGCTTCACCTTCGCGCACAGCTCGAGCGTGTCGAGGATCTCGGCGCGCCCCTCGTGCGGCAGGCCGAACATGATGAAGGCCGAGGTGTGCAGGTCGTGCTTGTGCGCGTTGGCGAAGCTGTCCTCGATCTGCTGGTTGGTCATGTAGCGGTGCAGGACGTCGCGCCGGATCCGGTCGTTGCCCGACTCGAGCCCGAACTTGACGATCATGCAGCCCGCCTCCTTGAGCGCGCGGGCGGAGGCATCGTCGAAGCAGTTGACATGGCCGTTCACCACGAACGGCAGGCCGACGCCGGCCTCGCGGTACGCCTTGCAGAACTTCTGCACGTAGGGCTTGTTCAGCGTGAACAGGTCGTCGTCGAAGATGAAGGTCTTGATCTGCGGGTAGCGCCGCCGGAGCTCCTTCAGTTCGTCGATCTGGCGCGCGATCGGGAAGCTGCGCAGGAACTCCTTCGGCCCCTTGGCGGCGCCGTCGGCGACGTACTGGTCGACGATCTCGAGGTTGAAGCAGTAGGTGCACTTGTAGGGGCAGCCGCGCGAGGTGAGGATCCCCATCCACCCCTTCGTCGACTCGAGCACCTTCGGCATGTCGAACACTTCGTAGTCGAGCGCGGGCAGGGTGTCGAGCGCCGGGAACGGCGCGACCGGCTTCACCTTCTTCTCGCCGCCCACCCAGCTGCGGATGCCGGCGACCTCGGTCGGGTCGCCCCCTTTCGCGAGCGCGTCCATGACGTTGGTCAGCGCGTAGTCGCCTTCGCCGATGCAGACGTAGTCCCAGAGCTTCGAGTCGTGCACCTCGTCGGGGACCATGGTGCAATGGACGCCGCCGATGATCTGCGGCAGCGTCGGGAAGGCGGCGCGGATCGCGCGGCTCGCCTCGCAGCACCAGTCGTACTGCATCGACAGCGCCGAGAAGCCGACGATCCCCGGCCTGGTGGTGCGCACGTACTCGACCAGCTCCGCCATGGTCGGCGGCGTCTCGAGCTTCTCGCAGACGTGCCAGAGGTCCATCTCGTGGCCGCGCGACTTGACGACGCCGGCCAGCGACGCGATGCCGTGGTTGCTCCCGGCCGGAGCATCGAGGCTCGGGTAGAGGAGGAGGATCTTCATCCGACGGGAGCTCCGGCGCTGCCGCATGCCACCTGGACGGCGCGATCGCCCTCCCGGACATGAATCAGTACCGAACTTATACGGATTCGCTTCTCGCCAACAACTGCGGGCTCCGCGCGGGAGGCCTTCGGTGGCTCGGAACATGCATCACTCCACGACGTGCCGCGCGCGTCCACGGTGCGAATACGTCACGGCGTGGGCCGCCCGACGTCAGTGCTGGCGGTGCGCTCGACGGCGGCCGCGCTGTCGCGTTCGTTCCATCCAGGGCCGTGTCGTGGCGCTAGGTTGCCACCCCGTTTCGTGGACCGGCCGACCCCGACCGGCCATGGGAGAACGTGATGAAGCTCTGGTTCGCTGTCGCCGTCGCGACGTTCGCCGCGGGAGGAGGCGCCGCTCCGATCGCGCGCCACGCCACTGCCGGCCCCGCCACGGCCCCCGTCATTGCCAGCAAGGCGGCCGGTCTCGAAGCGCTGGTCGGGAAGTGGTTCTAGGCCGGCGACATAACGCCGAACGGCACGCACGAGAAGCGACCCAAATACGGTCCCGACTACTCGATCGCGCTCGAGAAGGACGTCGTCGTGCTGGAGCAGACGAAGGGCGGGAAGCGGTTCACGGTGCGCCTGCCGCTGGACGGCACTGCGGTCGAGCAGAAGGCCGGGGACACCACGTCGACGTTCCGCGGTCGTGCCGAGGGCGGTTCCTGGAAGCTCGAATGGCGCGAGGACGCGCCGGCCGACGGCAAGCGCGACCTCTCCGTCTGGAACTTCGTCTTCACACCGAAGGAGAAGGCGACCGAGGTCGCGGCGACCATCAGCGTCCCGTTCGAGCACCACGCCGTCTGCCTCTACCGCTTCGAGTTCACCCGCGTCGAGTGAACGGCGTCGTGTCGCTGACGCAGCCAAGTCGTTGCGCACGCCGTCGCAGGAGATCGGAATGAAGAGCCTCGTCGTTGCCCTCGCTGCCGCGGGCGCGGCGCGCGAAGTCGCGCTCGAGTTGGCGGGCCGAGCCGCCGATCCGCTCGGCCATGCGCGCGACCGTCACGCCTGACGGGGTTCGCTGCGCTTCGCGCACCAACGCGACCCACGCCGCCGGTGCGCGCCACGCCGTCGCCGCGAGACGCCGACACCACGCGGCGGCGGCAGCGACTCGTTCCGCGGCGTCGCGCGCGCTGCAGAGCGCCGCGACCAGGCGGTCCGCCTCCGCTCCGACGACCGCATCGAGCGGCACGATCGCATCGCGCAGTTCGGCGGCGTCGAGGCGCAGCAACGCGGCCGCGCCCCACGGCTCGAACCGGATCGCGAAGAGATCGATCGCCGCTCCGGGCAGGAGGAAGATCGGCGCCGTGAGCTGACCCGCCAGCAGCGCCCGTGGCGGCGCGCGCGCCGTGCCGGCGAGCGGCCGTCCCGCCGCCTCCGAACACTGCGCGAAACGATCGCCGAGATGGACGATCAGCTCCATACGCCCGTCAGGCACCACCCGCTCGACGGCGCGAGCGCCAGGCGCGAGGTCCGGCGCACCCACGGCGCGAGGTCAGCAGGCGGCGGCGTCTCGCGATAGTCCATGCGCGCGCGTCAGTCGCGCCGCTTGCGCAGCGGCGCGCCGTCCGGCCCGCGCGCCGGCTCCTTGCGCGCGCCATCGCCGTGCTTGCGCCCCGAGAGCGGCGGGATGCGTCCGTCGCGCTCGGCCCGCGCGACGAAATCGACCTCGTCAGCGAGCGTCGTCGCCGCGCTCTTCGTGCTCTCCTTCGGGTTGAGGCAGAAGAGGTCCCACGCCTCGCCGCGCTGGCCGTGCTGGCGCACGTGCCACTCGCCGCTCTTCTTGTCGCGCCCGAGCGGGAACGCGACGCAGCGCCACGGCTTGTACTTGAAGCGGTCGCCCTCGGTCGCGCCGACCTGGTGGAGCACGCAGCCGTCGCGGAAGAAGACGCACCATCCCTTGCTCACCTTGAGCGTCGGCAGCCCCTCCTTCTCCTCGTTCGAGAGGAAGCCCGACCGATCGATCAGGGCGCGCGCGGCGGGCAGCAGGTGCGGCACGAACTTCGGCAGATTCGCCGCGATCCGCTGCTGTTCGTGCGCTTCGACCGCGGGACGGCCATTCATGCAGCAGAGCCCGCCGCAGGTCGGGTAGACGCAGTCGAAGGTGGCGGTCGCAAGGTTCACGACCGGCAGCGTGCCGGGCGGCGCGGCGCCCTTCGCCGGCGAGCGCGGGTCGCGTTTCGCCTCGTCGTCGCGCGCACTGTTCGCCAATGCGGGTCCCCCTGCGCGCACGGCACGCCTTGCGCCGTGCGCTCCGATCAGTGCGCCGCAGCGGCGAACGTCGCAGCCGCCTGCGCCAGCGTCGCGCCGTCGAAGCGGCGGCCGTAGATCACCTTGTCATCGCCGACGCGGAAGAAGTCGGGCAGCCGCGCGACCTCGACGTACCCGATCCGCTCGTAGAAGCGGCGCGTCGGCGCGAAGGAGGGCTGGCCACCCGTCTCGACCAGGACCATCCGGCCGCCGGCGGCGCGCGCCTTCGACTCGGCCTCCGCCATCAAGACGCGCCCGGCGCCGCCACCCTGCGCCGCAGGATCGACCGCGATCCAGTAGAGATCGAAGACGCCATCGCTCATCGGGTTCCGGCCCCAGCACGCGTAGCCGACCACGCGTCCCGGCACGTCGCTGCCGCCGTCGTGCTCGGCGACGGCGAAGCAGTAGTCGTCCGCCCGCCGCGCCGCGCCGCGCGCCGCCGCCAGGGCGTGGTCGATGAGCTCGAGCGCGACGGCGACCTCGTGGTCAGGGAAGGCCGCGGTCGCGCGCAGGATCCGCTCGAGTTCCGGGCGGTCACTGGCGCGCAGGTCACGCAGCCGGACCGGCGTAAGCCAGGTCGACGATTCGCAGGATGAGTTGGTCATAGGTGGAGCCGGTGCGCGCCCACGCCAGCGCAAAGCCGGCGTCAGGCGAGAGGTCAGGGTTGGGATTCGCTTCGAGGACCACGGGCGTGCCGTCGTCGTCGAGGCGCAGGTCGACGCGACCGTACCCGGAGAGGTGAAGGGCCGTCCATGCCCGCCGCGCGGTCTCCGCCACCCGCTCCGCGGCCGCCGGGGGGAGATCGGCGTCGACGACGTTGGTGCCGTTCCAGTCGGGGCTCCCCTCGACCCACTTCGAGGCGTAGGTCACGAGCGCCGGGCGCCCCTTCGGGAAGTGGGAGAAGTCAATCGCGCGCAGCGGCAGCACCTGCGGAGCGTCGTGCGGGCCGAGCAGCGCGACATTCAGTTCCCGACCGGCGATGAAGCGCTCGACGAGGACGCCTTGCGCGAAGCGCTGGGCCACGAGCTTCGCTCGCGCGCACGCCGCCGCCACGTCGTCGACCACGCTGCCGGCGTCGATGCCGTGGCTCGCGTCCTCGGCCGCCGGCTTGACGATCCACGGGAACGCGACGCGCTCGGCGAGCTCCGCGAGGAGCCGCGCGCCGCCGTCGCGCGAGGCGTCGGCGAACGAGAGCGCACGACCCGCCGCCACCGGCACCCCCGCCGCCGCCAAGAGCGCCTTCGCGATCGGTTTGCGCAGCGCCAAGGCGCACGCCAACGACCGACTCCCGGTGTAAGGGATGCCGCTGAGTTCGAGCAGCCCATTCACGGCCGGCTCGAGCGCCGCTTCGCCGCGGTACGACTCGACCAGGTTGAAGATCGTGTCGGGCCGCGCCGCGCGCAGCGCCGCTAGCAACGCGGCCGGCTCCTCGGGCGCCGGCAGCGGCAGCGCCTCGTGACCGCCGCGCCGCAGCGCCTCGCTCACCGCGCGCGCGCACGCCTGCACCGCCACCACCGCCAACGCATCGCGCGCCTCGCCGTGCGCCGGCGCCGCCTCCGCATTGTGGAGCACGACGACGCGCATCAGCGCCGCCCGATGCGCGCGAGCGCCTGGTCGAGGATGGCGCCGATCAGCGCGTCATGGTCGACGCCGCTCTTCTCCGCCAGGATGCAGAGGTCGCTCCAGCCGGGGCTGATGCCGGGCAGCGGATTCAGCTCGATGAAGTGGGCGACGCCGGCGGCGTCGAGGCGCACGTCGACGCGACCGATGTCGCGGCACTCGAGTGCGCGGTAGGCGCCGAGCGCGACCCGCTCGACCGCGGCCAGCAGCTCCGGCGGCCGGCGCGGCGGCACGTGGTATTCGACGTGATCGGGCCAGACGCGCTTCAGCTCGACCGAATAGACGAAGTCGGCGGTGCGATCGTCTTTCGGCCGGATCTCCATCACCGCCAGCACCCGCGCCTGCGCGCCGTGGCCGAGCACGCCGACCGTGAACTCCGGACCAGTCAGGAACTCCTCGACCAGCGCGGGCTGCGCGTAGTCGCCGACGATCCGACCCACCTCGCGCGCGAGCGCTGTCGCGTCGTCGCTGCGGCTCGACGCGCGCACGCCGATGCTCGAGCCCTCGTGGAGCGGCTTGGCGATGCAGGGGAACCGCAGTTCGAGGCCCGCGAGCTCCGCGACCGATCGCACCACGCGGTCGCGCGCGACTGCCACGCCGGCCGCCGCCGCGACCCGCTTGCAGAGCGCCTTGTCGAGCGCGAGCGCCAGCGTCGCCGGATCGCTGTGGGTGCACGGAACGCCGACCATCTCGCACACGGCCGGAATGTGCGCCTCGCGCGACCGGCTGCCGCGCCCCTCCGCGACGTTGAAGACGAGTTCCGGCGGCGCCGCCAGGAGTTCGGCGAGGAACCGCTTCCCGCCGCCCATCCGCCGGACGCGATGGCCGCGCCGCGAAAGCGCCGCCTCGATCGCGGCGATGGTGCGCTCCGAGTCGTACTCCTCGAGGAGGTCGTCCGGCGCGCCGGCGGGCGCGACGAAGTCGCTCTTCAGGTCGAAGGCGAGACCGATGTCCACGGCGGCAGTCCGAGCAAGCCGGCGGCGACGCCGCTCAGGTCGCGTCGCGGCGCGTGCGGCCGCGATGCGCCCACCGACTCTTGCCGACGACCGGCGGCTGCGGCTGCACGGTCGACTCGGTGGCGAGCTTGCGCCGCAGGAGCTCGCTCTCCGGCACCTGCTCGTGGTACTCGAAGATGCGCCCCTGGTAATTGCGCACGATCAAGCGGTGCTGCGCCGGCTCGTAGTGGAGCAGGTAGTTCGGGTTGATCGGCACCTTGCCGCCGCCGCCCGGCGCGTCGATCACGTACTGCGGGATCGCGAGGCCCGAGGTGTGGCCGCGCAGCCCCTCCATGATCTCGAGCCCCTTCGCCACCGTGGTCCGCATGTGCTCGCTGCCGCGCACCGGATCGCAGTGGTAGAGGTAGTAGGGGCGCACGCGCATCTTCATCAGGCCGTGCATCAGCGCCTTCATGGTGGCGACGTCGTCGTTCACGCCTTTCAGCAGCACCGCCTGGTTGTTGAGCGGGATCCCGGCGCGGGAGAGGAGGTCGCAGGCGCGCGCTGCCTCCGGCGTGCACTCGCGCGGATGGTTGAAGTGGACGTTCACCCAGAGCGGGTGGTGCTTCTGCAGCATCGCGCACAACTCGGCGTCGATGCGCTGCGGCAGCGACACCGGCACGCGGGTGCCGATGCGGATGATCTCGAGGTGCGGGATCGCGCGCAGCTTGCCGAGGATCGAGTCGAGCTTGGCGGTCGAGCAGGTGAGCGGATCGCCGCCTGACACGACCACGTCGCGCACCGTCTTCGTGCGGGCGATGTAGTCGACCATGCGGTCGATCTCGAGGTCCGGCACGGCGTCCTCGTACATGATCCGCTTGCGCGTGCAGTAGCGGCAGTAGACCACGCATGAGTTGCTGATGACCATCAGCACGCGATCGGGATAGCGGTGCGTGATCCCCGGCACCGGCGAGAACTTCTCCTCGCCGAGCGGATCCTCGTCGCCGACGTCGCGCCACGCGTACTCCTCGGTCAGCGGCACCGCCTGCCGCAGGATCGGATCGTCCGGATCGTCGGCGTCGATCAGCGCCAGGTAGTACGGCGGGATCCCCATGCGGAAGTCGCGCAGCACCTCGCGCCGCAGCGCGCGCTCCCCCTCCGGGATCGGGATCAACCGGACCAGTTGCTCGAGGTCGGTGACGCGATGGCGGAACTGCCACTTCCAGTCGTTCCACTCCGCGTCGGTCGCGTCAGGGAAGTAGTGGGCGCGGCCCTGCCGTGCGCGCGCCCGGGTCGCCGCCAATCCGCCCGCGCCGCCACCGAGACCGCCTGCATCGCTCACCGCGGAACTCCGCGCCATCGCGCGTGTGTGGCTCCAGCGACCCCGGACGAGTCGTCCGGGCTCTGCGCGCGACGAGAACCAACCGGGGCCCGCGGACGTTCTGGAGGCTCGGCCTCGGCCGCGGAGTCCTCGCCATCCGACGACGCAACGGCGCGGCCGCTGACAGCCAGGCCCATCGCGCGCACCCCCGAAGGGAGGAGCATCGGAGCGATCCACGGCGGGAGGCGAGCGGCGGGCCGCTCGCGCAGCGCGCCGCGCCGCTCGACATGTCGGCGGGCTGCGCTGCCAATGAACGGGGCGGGAACATAGGAGCGCTGCGCGGCAGCGACAAGCAAGCGCCACCCGGCGCTGGAAAACCGTGGACAACTTCGGCGACCGGTACGACCGATGATGCTCGAGCCCCCCCCGGCTTGAACGTTGCCATCCGCACCCGGAAGCTCGTCGCCCTCTCCTCCCCCGGACCTCGGAAGATGACGGCCCTCCTCGCCGCCCGCCGTGCCTTGGCGTCCAGCCTGCCGTTCGCCGCCGTCGCCCTCGGGGCGGCCGCGCTGCGCTGGCCGACCTTCTTCAGTGGCGGCGTTGGCGAACTGCTCGGCCTGACGCTGGCGCTGGTGGCACTGCCGCTGGCGCTCGCGCTGGCGCTCGGCGCGCTGCTGCCGGAGCGCATCGCTGCTGCGGTGGCCACGCTTCCGCTCGGCGCGGCGATCGGCGGCTGCTTCATTGCGCTGCGGGTCGACTCCGAGGCGACCGGAGTCTGGGTCGCGGCGCTGGCGGCGGGCGCGGCGATCGGCGCCGCGCTCCTCGGCGGCGTGACGCTGCTGCCGCTCTGGTCGCGTCGCACCGGCGCACTGCTGGCCCTTGCGCTCCTGCTCGGCGGCGCCAGCGTGCCGGCGTGGCGGCGCCCGCCCGCCTCTGCGCCGGTCGGCGACCGGCCGCGCATCTTCGTCTACGGCCTCGATGCCGGCACCTGGACGCTGCTCGACAAGCTGATGGCGGCCGACCAGCTGCCTGCGTTGCGCCGCATCCGCGAGGAGGGCGCGAGCGGGATCCTCCAGTCCGAGGTCGAGTCGGCGTCGCCGCGGGTCTGGACCACGATCGCCACGGGCAAGCCGCCCGCCGACCACGGCGTGGTCGACTTCTTCTGCACGCAGAATCAGGACCTGAAGACGCGCCGCGTGTGGGAGATCCTGCAGGCGCAGGGGTGGTCGGTCGGCCTGTTCCAGTGGCTGGTGACATGGCCGCCCGATCCCTACGACCCGTTCGTGGTTCCGGCGTGGATGGCGCGCGGGCCGGAGACACGGCCGGCGGGGCTGCGTTTCATCAAGGAACTCGAGATCGCGTTCCAGACCGGCGAGTTCGACCAGTGGCGCCAGCGCGGCGAATGGGGTCGCCTGCTCGCCCGGCTGCGCGACTGGGGCTGCGGCTACCTCGAGCACGGGCTGCGCTGCAAGACCGCGCTGGCGGCGCTGGTGCAGGCACGCACCGCCATCGGCGACCCGAGCTGGGAGAAGCAGTACGCCGCCAAGCGCACGCTGCAACTGCTGCTGAACGGCGACGTCTACCTCGAGCTCTACCGGCGCCACCAGCCCGACTTCAGCTGCTTCATCTGCTACGGCACCGACAACCTCGCGCACAAGTTCTGGCAGTTCCACTTCCCCGACGACTTCGGGATAGACCACGCGCGCGCCACGCCGTTCCGCGAGCTCCTGACCGACTACTACCGCGCCTGCGACGCGCTGCTCGGCGAGATCCTGCCGCTGCTCGGCGCGCAGACCACGGTGGCGGTGGTCTCCGACCACGGCTTCACCTCGATCGGCGAAGGCGGCGAGAGCCACCAGCGCGAGCTGCGGCCGAAGATGAGCCGCATCGCCGCCGAGCTCGGCCTCACCGAGAAGGAGGTCTTCTGGTCGTCGGTGGCGACGCGCGGCTACTTCCGTCCGGTTCCCGGCGTCGCCGCCGCCGCCGATGCGGGAGCGCGCATCGTCGACTGGCTGACGCGCTGCGAGGCGATCGGCGGTCCGCGACCGTTCATCGTCACCGCGCGCGATGACGGGCAGATCGAGGTCGCGGTGAACAGCGACTCCGCTCTCGACCGTGACACGCCGCTGCACACGCCGAGCGGGCGGCGCCGCTTCGACGATCTGGTCGACGTCGAGGACCGCACCGGCAATCACTCGACCGACGGGATCATGCTCTGGCGCGGCCCGGCGATCCGCCGCGGCGCGCGCCTCGCGCCGGCGCATCTGGCGGACGTGACGCCGACGCTGCTCCACCTGCACGGTTTCCCGATCGGGGCCGACATGGCGGGCCAGCCGATCGAGGCGGCGTTCACCGAGGAGTTCCGCGCCGCGCACGAGATCGAGCGCATCAAGAGCTGGGACGAGCAGGTGGAGGTGACGCGCGAGGACGTCGGCGCCGGCGACGACAGCGCGATGAAGAGCTACATGAGCGCCACCGGCTACACCGACAGCGGCGACGACGAGCGGGCCGGACGCGACGGCGCCCGGGAACCCTCCCGCGACGGGGAGCAGTGATCCCGGGCGCCAGATCCTGCCGCCCGGCGTGGCCGCCGGCTCGGCACGCAACCGATCAGCGACCGATCAGCGCTCGATCAGCACGTAGGGCAGCGTCGCCAGCATGCGCGTCCGCGGCGTGCCCTCCGCCGTCTCGAGCAGCGGCGCGACCGCCGCCGCCAGTTCCGCGGCGCCGAGTGCTGCGGCCACCCGCGCCAGCGAGGTGCGCAGCGAGACCAGCCCGTCGAGCTGCTCCTGCAGCGCCTCGAGGAAGTCGGGCGCCTCCGGCAGCTCGCGGACCGGCGTCTCCGCCGGATCGAGCTTCGCCGTGAAGCAGGCGTAGGTGATCGCCTCGCGCAGGCCGCCGAAGCCGTCGATCAGGCCGATCTCCTTCGCCGCCGCGCCGGTCCAGACGCGGCCGCGCGCGTGCTCCTCGAGCCGCGTCGGATCGAGCTTGCGGCCGGCCGCCGCCTTGGCGACGAACTCGCCGTAGAGATCGTTCATCGAGCGCTCGAACTTGCCGCGCAGCAGCGGCGGCAGCCCGTCGCGCAGGGTCGACAGCTCCTCCGCGTGCGGACCGTAGCCCACCACCTCGACGTTCACGCCGAACTGCCGGAACGCGCCCGACAGGTTGGGCACCGCGGCGACCACGCCGATCGATCCGGTGATGGTGCCGGGCTGGGCGAGGATGCGGTCGCACCCCATCGCGATCCAGTAACCGCCGGAGGCGGCGACGCCACCCATCGACGCGATCACCGGCTTCGTCTCCCGGCAGCGCTGCACCGCCCGCCAGATCAGGTCGGACGCGAGCGCGCTGCCGCCCGGGCTGTTGATCCGCAGCACGACCGCCTTCACGCTCTCATCGTCGCGCGCGGCATCGAGAGCCTCGACGATGGTGTCGGCACCCATGGTCTGGCCGCCGAAACCGATGCTGCTCTTGCCGCTCATGATCGCGCCGGTCGCGTAGACGACGGCGATGCGGGCGCCGTCGGGGAGCTTCTCTTCCTGCGGTTCCAGCACCTCCTTGAGCAGCGAGAAGAGGGCGAACGGGCTGTCGAGCTTCGCCTTCAGCTCGGCGGCTGCATCGGTCTCGCCCCAGTCGGTGACGATCTCCGGCGTCCCGCCGGCGAGCTGCGCCACCCGCGCGTCGAACTCGTCCTCGTAGCCGACCGCGTCGATCAGCCCGAGCTCCAGCGCCTGCTTCGGCGCCAGCATCAGCGCCTCGAAGCCGCGCTCGACGTTCGCGCGATCGATCCCGCGGTGGGCGGCGATGGTGGCCACCGCGCTCTCGTAGCGATGCTTCAGCAGCTCGGTCAGTTCGACGCGCTGCGCCTGGCTCATCGCCGAGAGCGCCATGTCCTCGTAGGCCGTCTTGAATTCGCCGACATGGAGGACGTCGTAGCGCACGCCGACCTTGGCCAGCAGGTCCCTCAGGTACATCACCTCGGCCGATGGCGCCTGCAGCATCAGTTCGCCGGGTGGCGGCACCATCACGAGGTCGCACAGCGAGGCGAAGCCGAGCGCATCCTGGTCGAGCGTCTCGGCCCAGCAGACCAGCTTCTTGCCGGCTGCCTTGAGCGCCTTCAGTTCCTTCACCACGTCCTGCGAACGCGCCGAGTCGAGGCCGTTCGCCGGTTCGAGCCGCACCACCCCCACGCTGGCGTCGGCGGCCATCGCGCGGATGCGGTCGAGTTCTGCGAGGAAGTTGCGCGAACCATCGGCGAAGAGCCCGGTCGGCACCGGGTCCTCGCCGCCGAACCCGGCAAGGCTCAAGGTGACGACCTTGGCGGCAGCCGGCGCGACCGCCGCGGCGTCGTCGGCGTCGCCTCGCAGGTTCGGCGCGAGCGTGCCAAGCAGGCACGCGGAGACGGCGTTCGTCCACATGGAGCAGCTCCGCAGGGGGGTTCCGATTCGGTGCACCGGAGGTCGGCCGGCGCCTGGCGCGATCACGTTCGCCGCCACGATCGCTTCTACGACCATGTGCCCGACCGCACCGATGATGGCAAGTCCGGGGCCAGTCGGCGCAGCACGGCGCGGGCCGGTGCCATGGCGCATGGCGGCGAGCGCGTCGCCAGCCGGATCGACCGCGGGATCGCGGGTCAGATGGAGCGGGTGATGAGGATTGAACTCACGACAACCACGTTGGCAACGTGGTGCTCTACCACTGAGCTACACCCGCAAGAGGGCGGGGAACATAGAGCGACCCGCGAGCGATGTCAAACCGCGCGAGGGGGCACGAGAGCGAGGTACGGACGACCTTTCCCGACGGTCCGTGCGGCGGCTCGCGCCGCATCGATCCACGCCTCCGCCGCCGCCACCGCCGGGGTCAACGCGACGCCGCGCGCGAGCAGGGAAGTGATCGCGGCCGCCAGCGCGCAACCGGTCCCGCGCGGCGCGCGACCGCGCCGTCGCGGTTTGCGGAAATCGACCGGCGCGAACGCGCCGCGCAGCCGATCGACCACGTCGACCTCGCCGGCGAAGTGGCCGCCCTTGAGCAGCACCGCCTGCGGCCCGAGTGCGAGCAGCGCGGCCAGCGCCGCATCGACCTCGCGCTGCACCCGGCCGCGCGACCAGCCGAGCAGGAGCGCGGCCTCATCGGCATTCGGCGTCAGCAGCGTCGCCAGCGGCAGCAGTCGGCGGCGGTAGTGTTCGACCAGCGCCGGCGCGAGCGTCCGCGGCCCGCGCGTCGGCGCCACCACCGGGTCGAGCACCAGCGGGACGGACCGATCCTGCTGCGCCCAGCGCGCCACGCGGTCGATCCAGGCGCGATCGTGCACCATGCCCACCTGCAGCGCCCGCCACGGCGTCGCGGCGCGCAGCAAGGCGAACTGCCGCTCGGCCCGCCGCCCGTCGGACGGAACCACCGCCACCACCCCCTCCGCCGTCTGCGTCGTGTGGCAACTCGCGATCGCGGCGGCGTGGACGCCGAAGAGCGCCTGCACCTTGAGGTCGAGTTCGAGACCGGCCCCCCCACTCGGATCGCTGCCGGCGATGACCAGCGCCAGGGGAGCGTGCAGCGCGGCGGAGCGGCGCCGTGCCACCGCTCAGCCTCGCTCGCCGCGCAGCAGGCGCACCGCCGGCAGCAGCGGACCGGGGCCGGGAAACGGCTCGGCCCGCACCACCACCCAGGCCGCTCGCGGCAGCGCCTCGAGGACCGTCTTCAGATCGGCTTCGCCCGCGCCCGCCGGCAGGCCGGAGTGCGCGCCGACGCAGTCGGTGGCGTAGAGACCGACGCAGCGATCGGCCAGTCGATCGAGCCAGGCGCCGGCCGGCGGTCCGCCCTGCGCCGCCTGGGCGCCGGCGCGTCCGCTGTCGTGCCACCAGGCGATGCGCCGCCGCGAGCCGAAGTCCGCGACGATGTGCTCGACGAACGTCGGCGTCAGCCATTCGCACCGCTCGCGCGGCAACGTCAGCGCGACCTCGATCCCGAGGTCATCGGCCAGCACGGCATGCAGCGAACGGCAAGTGCGGTCGAGCAGCGCATCGATCGACGCGTTCGCGCGTGCATCGATCGGCGCACCGTGGAGCGGTGGCGTCAGCTCGACGATGACGAACGGCGCCTTCAGCGTCGCCGCGAACCGACGCGTCGCCTGCAGTTCGCCGACCGCCGTCGCACGTGCCGCCGGCACCGGCTCCCCCAGCGCCGGCGGCGGCGCGGAGCGTTCAAGGGCGTGGCAGGGATGGCGCACGGCCGCGGCAGTGAAGCCAAGGAGGTCACGACGGAACGCCTCCGCTGCCGGTGGTGTCGCCGCCCCTCCTGGCACGTAGGCGCGCAGTTCGAGCGCCTCGAGCCACTGCGCGACGGTCGCCAATGGCGGGAAGCGCGCCCCGTCTCCCTCCACCGCCAACGCCAGCCGCCGCATGCCTGCTCCTCGCGCCGGTCGTGCGCCACGGCCGCAACCCCTTGGTCGCGCGGCGATCGCCCCCGGCGGCAGTCACGCTGGCAACCGGCAAGGCCGCGGGAACACAATTTTCTAACAGCCCCCGGCACCCACCGGTACAAGCGGGTCACTCCGGGACGATCGGACCCCACCCAGTCGCGAGCCCGCACTGTTGCGGCTCGCTCGTAGAGAGGGAACTGCATGCAGCACCTCGTGACCACTTCCTTGAAGGCGGCCATGCTCGCCGCAGCCATGACCTGTGGCCTCGCGCCGGCGCGGAGCCAGACGGCCCCGTCCCCCGGCGGCGAGTGGGCCGCGATGGCCAGCGCCGCGGTCGCCGAGGCGGGTTACCTCGGCGTCTACGTCGAGGGCCCGGCCGACGGCGGTGGCGTGCGCCTGGCCGAGATCGTCGCCGACACCCCGGCGGCCAAGGCCGGACTCAAGGCCGGCGACGTGATCGTCGCGATCGGCGATCGAACCACCGCTTCCGAGGAAGAGCTGCGTGACGCCATCGCCAGCTTCGGCGCCGGCGCGAAGGTGAAGATCACCTTCCTGCGCGACAGCGAGAAGCGTCGGACCAGCGCCCGGCTCGCCAGCGCACCCGAGGCTGCCGCAGCGGCAGATCTGACGAGAGAGGGCGTCGCCGACCTCGTCGATGTGACCGAGGCGCAAGGCGCCGACCTCGTCGATGTGACCGAGGCGCAAGGCGCCGACCTCGTCGATGTGACCGAGGCGCAAGGCGGCGGCGCGGGCGCCATGGCCGGCGGGAGCGGCGGCTGGCTCGGTGTGCAGCTGACCGGTTCGGACGCGGGCGGTGCCAGCGTGCTCAGCGTCGTCGAGGGATCGCCGGCGGGGATTTTCGGTCTGCAGAAAGGTGACGTGATCGTCCGCGTCGACGGCACCGAGATCGACTCGGTCGATGCGTTGGTCGAGGTGATCGGCAGCCATGCGGCCGGCGACAAGGTGCGCCTCGTGCTGAACCGCGGCGGCGAGGAGAAGAAGCTCAAGGTCACGCTCGGAGCGCGAACGGGCGCGATGGCCGGCCTTGATGGCATGGGCGCAGCTGGCATGGAAATGGAAGCGCCGCCGGCCCCGCCCGCGAAGCTCCCGCCGCCGGCGCCACGCCGAGTGCGGATCGCGGCCACGCCGGCGCCCCCGGCCGGCGGCAACGCCGAGATCAACGACGCGCGCGCCGAGATCGACGCGTTGCGCCGACAGGTCGAGGAACTGCGCGCCCGCTGCGAGAAGCAGCAGCAGCAGCTCGAAGCCATCCGCGCGGCGCTCGGCGGCGGCGGCGGCGGCCGTGAGCCCGAGCCGACGCCCGAAATGGCCCTCCTTCCGCTCGCCTTCGCGTCGATCGACCCAGCCGCCGGCACCATGTCGGGAATCCCGCTGCAGTCGGCGGATGCGGGCACCATCGTCATCCAGGACGGCACGACGCTGCAGCGGCGATTGTTGTCGTGGCCGGAGGGCGGCGTCGGGCTCCAACTGCATGAGCCGGAGGTGATGAACACGGGCTTCGGGAACGAGACGTCCGAAGCCGAAGGCTGCATCAACGTTGAGGGTGCCGGCCTCACGCTCACGCTGAAGGTGGATGCCGATGGCACCGTCAGCAGCGCGACCTGTGACGCGGGCAGCGGCGACGGCACGTGCACGTCTGGCGCAGTGGTCGTCGGCGAACCGTCGGCGTGGATCACCACGGAAGAACTCCCGGCCGAGTTCGGCAGGGGCAACGGCAAGAAGAAGCGCATCGCGGTGAAGGCGCTCGCGCCGGAGGTGTTCAGAAACATCCAGGTCGTTCCGGGCCAGGCGGCGAACGCCGGCGGCGAATCGTGCTGCGGCAAGTGTGACGGCTGCCCGGCGCAAAAGCAGTCCGTGAAGGCGACCTCGAAGGCGACTTCGAAGGCGACTTCGAAGGCAAAGCGGTCGGGCAAGGCGAAGAGCAAGACGGCCGCGCCGAAGGCGTCCTACGAGTTCTCGACGGCGCCGCCGGAGGTCGAGCGGCAGGTGATCGTGGTCAGGCCGAAGGTTGACCACGGTGGGAACGCGTCGCACCCCGGCGGGCAGTGGACGCCGGGCGTTCGGTTTCATGGCATGCACGGCCTCCATGGCCACGGCGGCCACGGCGTGCCCGGCATGCGCGTTCGTCGATTCGAAACCTCGCCGGGCGTCCCCGCGATCCGGTTTCACGGCGCTGGCGGCGGCACGTGCCCTGCCATCAAGTCGGACTGCAACTCCTGCTGCAGTGCGGGCGGCGGTGACTGCGAAGTGACGGCGATCGTCCTCGACGGCGATGGCGTGTTCGTCGCCGAACGGGGGGGCGCCACTTTCGCATTCGAGGGCGCGACCGAGTGCGCGACCGAGTGCGCGACCGAGTGCGCGACCGAGTGCGCAACCGAGTGCGCGACCGAGTGCGCGACCGAGTGCGCGACCGAGTGCGACATCGAGGTGATCGAGTTGCTCGAGTGCTGTGAAGCCGACACGGCGTGCGCCGAGGAGTGCGGCGACCGTTGAGTCCTTCGCCCGAACGGTCCGGGAGTCACCCGGATCGGTCGGGCATCCGCGGGAAACTTCCAATTGGCGGCGCCGGGCACCCTGCGGGGCGATCGGCGCCGCGCTCGTTCCGGCAGCTGCGCTCGCGTCAGACCTTCAGGTCCTCGAGACCGCGCCGCACTCCCCCGCTGCGCGCCTTGGCCAGCGCCGGACGCACCTCCTCGGCGAGGAACTCGTCGACCTGCGCGACGGCGCGTCCGGTCAGGCCGGCCCCCTGCAGGAGCCGCGGCAGGTCGTCCCGCACCGTCGCGAAGGCCGGATCGGCCGCCAGTCGCGCGAACAGATCGTTGTCGCCGGCTCCCGCCTTCTGCCGCTCGACCGCGGCGCGCGCATGCACGCGGATCCGCTCGTGCAATTCCTGGCGGTCGCCGCCGGCCTGGACGGCGCGCATCAGCACCTCTTCGGTCAGCATGTAGGGCAGCTCCCGCTCGAGGTGGGCGCGGATGCGCGGCTCGTGGACGAGGATCCCCTTGAAGATCGAGTGGTGGATGCGCAGGAGCGCGTCGGCGGCGAGGAACGCCTCGGCCAGCACGATGCGCCGGTTGGCGGAGTCATCCAGCGTCCGCTCGAGCCACTGCTGCCCCGCGGTCTCGGCTGCGTTGACCGGCAGGTGCATCAGGTAGCGCGCCAGCGACACCATCCGCTCCGCGCGCATCGGGTTGCGCTTGTAGGCCATCGCGGACGAGCCGATCTGCTTGTCCTCGAACGGCTCCTCCACTTCCTGCTCGTGCGCCAGCAACCGCAGGTCGTTCCCGGTCTTGGCGCACGACTGCGCCAGGCCGGAGAGGACGGCGAGGATGCGGAAGTCGAGCTTGCGCGGGTAGGTCTGGCCGGTCACGGCAAAGCGCCGCGCGAAACCGAGCCGCGCGCAGAAACGCGCATCGAGCTCCTTGACCTTCGCCGCATCGCCCCTGAACAACGTCAGGAACGACGCCTGGGTGCCGGTCGTGCCCTTGAGTCCGCGCGCCGGCAGCTCGTCGATCAGCCGGTCGAGCTCGGCGAGGTCGAGCAGCAGGTCCTGCAGCCAGAGGCAGGCGCGCTTGCCGACGGTGGTCGGCTGCGCCGGCTGGAAATGGGTGTAGCCGAGCGTCGCGATCGCCCGCGTCCGCGCCGCGAAGGCGGCGAGCTGCTCGATCACCTGCAGCAGCGCGTCGCGCAGCAGCCCGAGCCCGCGCTTCATCAGCACGAGGTCGGCGTTGTCGGTCACCGTGCAGGAGGTGGCACCGAGGTGGAGGAACGGCTTCGCCGGCGGATGCAGTTCGGCGAACGCGTGGAGGTGCGCCATCACGTCGTGGCGCAGCTCCTTCTCCAGCGCCGCCGCGCGCGCGAGGTCGATCTCGTCGATGCGCCGCTCGAGTGCGTCGATCTCCCGCTCCGGCAGGTCGAGGCCGAGTTCCCGCTGCGTCCGCGCCAGCGCGATCCAGATCTCCCGCCACTGGCGCGCGCGCGAGCGATCGGAGAAGAGCTGCTGCATCTCGCGGCTGGTGTAGCGCGAGGAGAGCGGGCTGCGCCAGAGCGCCCCGTCGCCCTCGTCCGCACCGCCGGCGCCACTCCCGCTGCCCGCCATCGTCCGCTGCCTCCCCGGCCGCCGCGATCGTGCGACGGCGAGCGGTTCAGCCTAGTGTCCCGACTCTGAAGTGCGCGAAAGAAGTCGGAGGCGCGCTGCGTGCAGGGCGAGGCGAGCTGGCGACTGCAACTCCGGGGGAAGTGGCGGGGGCGGCGCGACGAAGCGATCTGCGCGGCGCGCCCCCGATCCTCCGGCGAACTGCCGAGTCACGACAGCTGCGGCCCCCACGTCCGCCAGGCGTTGAACGCCAGCGCCACCAACGCCACCGCGGTGGCGCGGCCCAGTGCCGGCAGCAGTCGGCCCGGGCCGCGCACCCCCCACCAGAGGCTCACCGCGGCCACGCCGCCGAGCAGGTCGACGCAGACATCGAACGGGTCGGGCGTACGGCCGGCGACGTCGTTCTGGTGCCATTCGTCGACGATGCCGTAGGTCGCCACCAGCACGAGCACCCCGAGCAGCGCGTCGCGGCTCCAGCCGCGGCCCTTGCGCGCGACCTCGAGCAGCAGCAGGGCGAGTGCGCCGAACAACGCGAAATGGACCGAATTCGAGAGGAAGCTCCAGAACTTGCCACCGGGGCCGGCGAAGGTCTGGGACGAGAGCCACCAGATCCAGCCGCCGTGCGCGACGGCCAGCACGGCCGCGGTGATGCGCCAGGCGCGGGCGCCGGCCGAGTCAGCGCCGCTTGACGAGCCGGACAACGGTCCCACCCCCCTCGCGTGGCGAGAAGCTCGCCTCGTCCATGGTGGCGTGGATCAGGAACAAACCGCGGCCCGACTCGGCGTCGTCGTCCGGAAGCGTCGCGGCCTCCTTCGCGTGGCCGTCGCGGGCGACGAACGCGCCGCGATCGCGCACCTCGAGGACCAACCGGTCGGCGTGGACCTGCACCACCATCTCGACCGGTTCCACCTGGCGCGCCGCTTCGCCGTGCCAGCAGGCGTTCATGACCACCTCGTCGAGGCCGAGCAGCACCGCCTCGACCTTGCTGGGGGCGAAGCCGTGATCCTGCAGCAGCGCCCGCACCTGCCCCCGCACCAGGCGCACGGCGTCGGCATCGGGGCCGATCCGGTATTCGATCGCGAGCAACGGTGGCGGGGTCGGGTCCACGCGGCGGACGTTAGGTCCTGCGCGCAGGAGCGACAAGGCGCGCGCCGCCCCGCCTCCGGTCGCCTGGTGGGCGAACGGCCGCGCTCACGCGTCGGCGCCGTCGAATCGCAGCGACAGGTCGAGCGCGGGAGCGGAGTGGGTCAGCGCCCCGATCGAGATCCGTTCGACGCCCGCCAGCGCGAAGGCGCGGACGTTGCCGAGGTCGATGCCGCCCGACGCCTCGAGCGCCACCTGCTCGGGCCGGAACCGAGCCCGCACGCGCCCGACCGCCACGGCCACCTGTTCCGGCGTGAAGTTGTCGAGCAACACGTAGTCCGCGCCGGCCGCCGCCGCGCGCACCGCCTCGTCGCCATCGAACACCTCGACCTCCACCTTCATTCCCGCCGGCACCTGCCGCCGCGCCGCGGCGATCGCCGCTTCGAGCGGCCGCTGCCCGAGCGGCCACGGCCGCGTGAAGGCGAGGTGGTTGCTCTTGATCAGGACCTGGTCGTACAGGCCGTGGCGATGGTTCATGCCCCCGCCCGCCACCACTGCCCGCTTGGCGAACCAGCGCAGCCCGGGCAGCGTCTTGCGCGTGTCGAGGATGCGGGCGCCGGTGCCGGCCACCGCCGCGACGAAGCGCGCCGTGTGGGTGGCGATGCCCGACAGGTGCTGCACCAGGTTGAGCAGGGTCCGCTCGGCGGCGAGCAGCGCCGGCGTCGCGGCCGCGAGCCGCGCGACCACCTGGCCCGGCGCGACCACGGTGCCGTCGACGGCGACAGCGCTGCCGGTGGCCGTCGGATCGAGCAGCCGGACGATCGGCAGCGCCAGGTCGGCTCCAGCGACGACGCCGGCAGCCTTGGCGGTCAGCGCGGCACCGGAGCGCGCATCGCGCGGCACGAAGCAGCGCGCCGTGACGTCGCCGGCGCCGAGATCCTCGGCCAGGAAGGTGCGCAGACGCGCATCGAGATCGGCGGGAACGGGCGGCAGGTCCATGCGCCCGTCATAGCGCGGACGCAGCGATCAACCGCGCGCCGCCCCTGCCGACGCGGCACCACCGGTCGCGCGACCCGCCGGCTTCACGAGCCGGGCCAGCGCGAAGTAGCGCCGCACCACGTCGTCGAGCACGCTGTTCAATGCCGTCCGCTCACCGACGACGCGCTCGGCCTCGCCGTCGTCGCCGATCGCGACGC
Organism: Planctomycetota bacterium; assembly: GCA_016872815.1. Lineage (GTDB taxonomy): Bacteria > Planctomycetota > B15-G4 > B15-G4 > SIAN01 > SIAN01. The sequence continues at coordinate 2,746 of VGYY01000019.1, read as the reverse complement.
GCAAGCCGGCGTCGCTCGCGGTGACGGCCGCCAGCAATTCGCCATGGAAGCGGAAGCGCGTGGTGGTGCCGTCCACCTCCTCCGCGACGTGATCATTCAGGTGCACGACCTTGCGTTTCAGCTCGTCGAGCAGCGCCGCGACGCCGACCGCGCGCGGGACCGGACGCGCCGCACCGGCGGGGACGTGACCACCGTTGCCATTGCCGTGGCCATTGCCGTGGCCATTGCCGTTGCCGTTCGCGCGCGACGCCACGGGCAGCACCGGCGGCGCTGCCACCGGCGCTGCAGCGGGGACGGCCACGGGCGCCGTCACTGGCACTGCCACCGGCAAGTCCGGAGCCGGAGGCGCCTCGCGCAGGAGCGCGCCTCCGGCCGGGACCAGCACCAGGCGGGGCGAAGCGTCGAACTCCACGACGACGGCTTCGACGAGATCGATGGCGCATGCCGCCAGTCGATCGCGCACGCCGAGCAGGGCGTCGGGGAATCGCGCCGCGATGACGATCACGCGTGGATCGACGTCGAACCGCGTCCCCTCCTGCCGGAACAACCGCTCCAGCAGGTTCCGCATCCGCCGCACCTCGGCGATGACGCACCACGCGCGGCCAAGCGCGACCGCAGCGCCGCCGTTCCCCTCCCCGAGGACGACGACCGGGCGCCCCGACGGTTCCTGCATCCACGCGTCGACGACGAGCTCCGGCGTGAGCCGGAAGTCGGTTTCGAGCAGACGCAAACCCCGTCCGAGCGCATGCGGCTCTGCCGCGAGCACATGTCCGAGCGACGCGGTCCCGCGGTCCGATGACTCGGCCTCGATCATGACGCCCCCTCCACTGCGTGAGGTTCGCCCGCCATCGCTTGCGCCACGGGGGGATGACGCAGCAACTGCGGGCACGCACCGCCAATTCCGACCGACGGCGCGGATGGTACTCCGGAGAGCGAGGGGCCACAACCGCTCGTGCTGCAGGAATATTCCGCATACGACTGGTTGGATGGTCGCGCGGCAGAGGGGCACTCCCGCACTGCCGGTATCGTCCGCCCGATGCACCACCCCGCCGCGAATCCCCTCCGCATCGAGTCGCTGCGCGTCGAGAGTCGCCTCCTCTGCGGCAATCGCCAGGGCGACCCGTTCGAGCGCGAACTCCTCGTGGTGCTGCCGCCCGGCTACCACGCGACCGACCGCCGCTACCCGGTCGTCTTCCTGCTGGCCGGCTTCGCGGGGTTCGGCGCCACGCTGCTGGCGCGCGCCTGCTTCGAGGAGGCGATCGACCAGCGTCTCGCTCGCCTCTACGCGCACGGCTGTCCGCCGGCGATCGTCGTGCTGCCGGACTGCTGCACCCGGCTCGGCGGCGCGCAGTACGTCGACTCGCCGACGCTCGGCCCGTACGCGAGCCATCTCCTCGACGAACTCCTGCCGCTGGTGGACAGCCGCTACCGCACCATCGCCGGTCCGACCGGCCACGCCATCGCCGGCAAGTCGAGCGGCGGATTCGGCGCGCTCCACCTCGCGCTGCTGCGGCCCGGCGTCTTCGGGGCGGTCGCCTGCCACTCGGGCGACCTCGGCTTCGACCTGTGCTACCCGCGCGATTTCCCGGCCTGCGCCGACGCGGTCCGGCGCGCCGGCGGCGTCAGCGCGTTCCTCCACCACTTCTTCTCGCGCCGGCGCCGCAGCGCCGAGGAGTTCGCCGCCGTCAGCATCCTGGCGATGGCCGCCGCTTACTCACCCGACGCGACGCGCGCGGAGGGGCTCGCGCTGCCGTTCGACCCGGTCACCTGCGAGATCGATGCGCCGACGTTCGCGCGCTGGCTCGCGTTCGATCCGGTGCGGCGCGTCGCCGCGGAAGCGCCGGCGCTGCGCGCGCTGGCGGCGCTGTGGGTCGATTGCGGCGACCGCGACGAATACCACCTCCACTTCGGCGCGCGACGCTTCGCGCGCGCCTGCCGCGAGTTCGCCGTTCCGCTCCACTACGAGGAGTTCGACGACGGCCATCGCGGCACCAGCTGGCGCTACGACCATTCGCTGCCGTTCCTGCTGCGCACGCTGGCGGAAAGCTCCAGTTGATGGCGCTGCCGCTGCTCCCCGCGCTGCTGGCGGCCGCACTGGTCGGCGCGGCGCAATCGGGCGCCGCCGATCCCTTCGCCCGCGAGCGACAGTTGCTGGCGATGAAGGTCGAGGCGCGACGGGTGTTCCCGGTGCGCCCGCTCGTCGACGGCGACCTCGACTTCGTCGAAGCCGCCATCGCCAGCGCCGACCGCTGCGCGGCCGCCGGCGACCGCTCCGGCGAACTCGCCGCGCTGACGGCCGCGGCGCAGCGCCTCGAAGGCGCGCCGGCCGACGGGTGGAGCGCGGCGGCGTGGCGGCTCCTGCCGCGGCTCGATGCCTCGCTGCTCGATGACGCGACCACGACGACGCTCCGCTTCGACTGGTTGCCGGCGGCCCTGGAGGACCGGCAGCTCCCCGCGGAGCCGTGCGCCGTCGAGATCTGGCTGGCGCGCGGTGCCCTCTTCGGCGCCGGTGGCGAGCTGCAGCGCATCAGCACGCTGGCGCGCGTCGACGACGTGCGGCTCGACGCCGCGGCACCGCTGCCGCCGATGCCGATCGAGGTCCCGCGGAGCTTCTTCGGGGCCGCGTTCGTGACGGCGCAACTGCTGCCGGCCGGCGGCACGCCGCGCCGCCTGGCACATCCCGCGCGCATCGCCCGCCGGCCCGGTCTCGTCGCGGAGGTCGGCCAGCTCGAGGAGCGCCGGCGCG
>VGYY01000018.1 GCA_016872815.1 Planctomycetota bacterium | reverse complement strand
CCACCCGCCACGCGCGCGCCACCGGCCACGCCCGCATCGAGGGCTGGCTGCCGGAGCGGCATCCCACCTTCGCCCACGCGCGCGCCGCCGGCTTCCGCACCGAACCGGGCCTCTACGTGATGTGCATGAACCGGTTCGTGCCGGGCCTCACCGAAGAACAGGCGCTGGCGCAGTGCTACTACACCATCGGCGACAGCGACGTCTGGTGAGTGGCGCGGCGCGCGATCGAAGTTGAGATCGGATCTCAGTCCGCTGCCGGAAAACTGAAGGGATCTGGTCCGGATTCGCGCCCGATCGCAGCCGCCTGAACACTGGAGTCGCTGTGGACCGCCAGTATCATCCGCCGACCTTTCACCGCGGCCGCGCCCGCAGCGGGCGCGCCCACCCAGACCGCTAGGAGAACCGTCCGTGGCCTACGTCGTCGGCAAGCCGTGCGTGAAGTGCAAGTACGGGGACTGCGTCGAGGTCTGCCCCGTTGAGTGCTTCTTCGAGACCGAGGATCTGCTGATCATCGATCCGAACACCTGCATCGACTGCAGCGCGTGCGAGCCGGTCTGCCCGCCGCAGGCGATCACGTCGGCCGACCGCGCCGAAGCGGAGTTCACGGCGCTGAACGCCGCCGGCCCGTTCACCGAAGAGACGAAGCGCAACAAGAAGGATCAGGTCACCCACGGCCCGAACTGGGACGCGGGACTCGCCGGCGGCTGAGCGACGGCGGCCCCCGTCACCGGGGAGCCTGCGGCCGCATTCCTCGATCGCGGTGGATGGCCTCGCGCTTCGCAGCGCGAGGCCATGTCGTTTCGGGGCGACCCCGGCCCGCCCGGGACCGGAGCGGGCCGCGCGTGCGGCGGAGCGGCCGCTCAGCCGCGTGCGTCGACGGCCGCGAGCGCCTGTCCGAGCGCGTCAGTCAGCGGATGCGGGAACCAGCGTGCGAGTTCGGCGTGGACGCGCCGGTAGTAGTCGAGCGTCGGACCGCGCCCGCGCTTGAACAGCTTCCAGACCGGCTCGGCGCCGCGCGCCGCGAGCAGTTGGCCGAGGTCGGCGAGGTTGTGCAACTTGTCGGCGGCGGTGATGGCGCGCGCGCCGTCGCTCATGCCGCGGATCGCGTCGATGGTGTGCTGCTTGCGCCGTTCCCAGGAGTGCGCCTTCTCCTCGCTCACCTCGGCCACCAGGGCGCCGACGCGCGGTCCGAGCCGGGCGACGATCTCCGGCAGGGTGACTTCGCTGTCCTCGACCACGTCGTGCAGCACGCCGGCGGCGACGACGTCGACCTCCTGGCCGTGGCGTGCCAGCAGCACGCCGACGTGGAGCGGGTGGACGACGTAGGGCACGCCCTCCTGGCCCTTCCGCCATTGTCCGCCATGGGCGCGCAGCGCCAGCGCGACCGCGAGGTCGAGGCGCGGGTCGCAGCCGAGCAGCGGTGCCGTCATCACGATCCGCCGGCGGTCACAGGGTGACGCCGAAGACGCCCTTCAGGCCGAACGCGGCGGCGATCGTCAGCAGCACGAAGACCAGGATCAACCCCGCCTCGCTGCCGAAGCTCAGGTCGAACCCGAAGCACGGCAGCGGCCGCACCGGATAGGAGCTGACCGCGATGCGCTCGAAGCGCGACGCGCCGCCGAACGAGTCCTCGCCGGGGTAGAGCAGCTGGTCGAAGAAGTCGTTCGAGCGCACCGGCGCGACCATCGGCGTGCCGTCGGCCGGGCCGACGTGGACCGACTTGGTCACGGTCTCGCCGCCGCTCGTGAACTTCACCACGTGGAGCCCGGGCTCCTTCGCGGCGACGTTGAACGCCACGTGCCCCCGCGCCGGCTGGTGGACGATCCGCGAGCGCAACTCGAGACCCGGCGGCAGCTCGACCGCGACGTCGGCGCCGTCCGCCTTGGCGACGTCGAGTTCCGCGCGCACCTCCACCACCGCGCCGACGTCGAGCGGCCGGATTCCAAGCCGCATCTGCATCTGCGCGAACAGCAGGACGAACGGGATCAGCATCAGGAACATCGGCTTGAACTGCTCGCCGACGTATCCGCAGAGCCACCCGAGCGTCTTGCCGAGCGAGCTGAAGACCACCGCCAGGCTGTCGCGGAACAGCAGGATGGCGATGATGTTGCCCATGCAGCGGTCCTTGAAGACCGCGACCCGCTTGGCATTGGTGGTCCACTTCATCGCCAGCAGGGCGAGCACGCCGAAGAGCGCACCGAGGACGAGGAGGCCGACCCACTCCGGCAGCGCCGAGAACGGCGCCCAGAGCAGATCGAAGAACCCCGCCATCGCCGAATTGACCGCGTCCATCACGCCTCGCTCTCTGCACCTGCCCCCGCGGGGCACCGGACCATGACCGGCGACGAATGGCCCCCGCCGGCCGACCGGGTCGGGCCATCGCGTCGCCGCTTCGCTCGCTGCGCCGTGCTGCGGCTCAGGAGATGTAGCCGAGGCCGCGCAGCTTCTCGCGCATCGCCTCGGGGTCCTCGCTGCCGCCGGTGTCCATCGCCTGCAGTTCGCGCTCGAGGATGTGGTTCACGAACTCGTCGAGCGAGCTGTAGCCCGCCGCCTCGGCGAACTTCTTCAGCTTCTCGAACACGTCCTTCTCGAGCTTGATCTTGTTTCCGCCGCCGAACATGGGTCGCTCCGTCGGAAGTGGCGGCGCCTCTCGGCGCCGCGGTCGGTTGTCGATCGGGTCCTTCGCCGCGGGTCAGTAGAGGCTCTTTCCCTGCATGGAGGCCGGCACCGGCTGGTCGAAGAAACGCAGCAGCGTGGCCGTCACGTCGCAGAGGTCAGGTTCCGGTGCCGCCAGCTTGCGGCTGGAGAGGAACACTCCCGGCACCACCTCGGGCGCCATCAGGTGGTTGCCGCTCCACTTGTCGCGGTTGTCTTCGACCACCTTGTCCTTCGGTTGCACCTGCCCCAGCGCGGCGGTGTCGGACGCGCCGAAGCCGCCGTCGTAGCCGATCACCAGGTCGGGAGCGTTCGCCACCTGGGCGCCGTGGTACGTCTCCTCGGCGAGGTCGACGCGCTTCACCACCTTCTTCCCGGTGGCGGGGTCGGTCAGCGCGAGCAGCTTGCCGCGGATCTCCTCGAGCAGTGCCGTGCGCTGAGCGGCGGGAACGATGCCTTCCGCCTCGCGTCCCGCCAGGTTGAGGTAGACGCCGTTGAACCCCACGGCGTAGGCGCGCGTCGCGCCGCGGTCGATGCCGCCGGAGACCTTGCCGCCGTCCGGTCCTTCGCTCACCAGCAGCGAGTAGACCTTCGACGGGTCCTTCGCTGCTTCCGCGGTCAGTCCGAGGTAGCCCTCCTGCAGCAGCCAGTTGTTCAGGTTGACCTTGCGCAGGAACGGCGAAAAGCCGTGGTCGGAGATCACGATCAGCTCGGTCTCGCGCCCGATCTTCCCGCGCAGGTGACCGAGCGCTCCGTCCATCGTGACGTAGGACTGCTCGATCGACTTGGCGTACTCCGCTGCGATCTTCTCGTCGCGCGCCGGGTGCCCGGCGAGCGTGTGGCGCCACATCATGTGGCTGCGCAGGTCGATGGTGGAGAAGTAGAAGAAGAGGAGCCCGCGGTCGAAGCGCTCGACCACGTAGTCGAGCATGCGCATCCGTTCGGCGTGGATGTCGTCGCAGTTCGACAGGAACTCGGCGTCGGTGATCGCACCCTCCTGCAGCGCCTTGGTCTCCTCGGCGAGACCTTGCGTGTAGAACGGGCCGATCGCGTCGGCCAGGTCGGTCACGGCGCTGTCGTCGGGGCTCGAGATCTGCATGGCCGGCGAGCGCGGGTCGATGTTGACCGGCGAGCAGTAGAGGCGCAGCTCCGGTCGCACCTGCTGCAGATAGAACTTCACCATCCCGCCCATCGACTCGCTGTAGCCCGGCAGGAAGGTGCCGATGTCGAAGGAGCACTCGAGCCAGTCGCTCCATTGCCCTTCCTCGAGCAGGCAGTGGCCGCCATCCTCGATCGCGATCTCGATGACCGGCTCGGTCGGGTCGATGTAGATCGTGAACGGCCGCTTCGAGAACGGCGGGATCCGCTCGTTCTTCTCCGGTTCGAGGTATTCGTCCGGCGGTCCGAACAGGCGGGTCTCGACCTTGCCCTTCAGGACCCTCACCTTCTCCCACACGCCGACCTTGATCTTGTCGAAGGTCTCCGGCACGTCGCTCGTGTAGTAGGCGTACATGCCGTCGATGCCGCCCTGCAGATCGGGCGTGCCCATGTCGGACAGGACCAGTTCGTCGCTCGGCTGGATCGGGTAGGCGGCCGGGATCCGCCACACCTCGCACTTCACGCCGGCATCGCCGAGCAGGTCCCAGAACGGCACGCGCTCCTCCATCGCGCCGGCGGAACTGATCGGCATGTAGGTCGCCGGGTCGCGGTGGAGGAAATCGAAGACGCCGTGGCCGCCCGGGTCCATGCCGGTGATGAAGTTCGACCACGCCACCGGCGACTGCGGCGGGTTGCTGGTCCCGAGCGGCACGAAAGTGCCCTGATCGGCCAGCGCCTTGAAGTTCGGCATCAGGCCGGCGTCCATGTACTCGCGCAGCAGGTTCGGGTCCATGCCGTCGATGCCGACGACCACCAGCTTGCGCCCGCCGGTCGGATCCACCGGGCCCCCGCACGCGGGCGCCACGCAAAGCGCGACGCCGACCACGCCGAGCGTCGCCAGCCGCCGCGTCGTCCGTCCGTCGCGAAGAGTCACTGCGTCCTCCCTGCCCATCTCAGTGCGCCGCCGTGATCGGTTCGCGCACGCGCGGCGCCGGCTTCGCGGTCGGCCCGGCCGGAGCCTTCGGCTTGCGCTCGCCGAACAGCCGCTCGCCCTGCATGTAGGGCGGCGGCTGGATCCCGAAGAGGTCGAGCACCGTCGGCGCGAGGTCGAGGATGTTCGGCGTCTCGGTGTTGATCTTGCGGTCGCAGAAGAAGACGCCCGGCACGATGCGCGGGTCCATGCAATGGTCGCCGCTCCAGCTCTTGGTGTTGTCGCTGAAGACGTTCTCGCTGGTGCAGCCGACCGCGCAGTCCCACGAGTGGCGGTAGCCCGCCTCGTAGCCGATCAGCAGGTCGGGCGCCTCGTAGCTGTAGGGGCCGGCGAAGTTCGCCTGGGTGTCGAACACCTCGCGCACGGCGCGCACGCCGCCGCGGCCGCTGTCGACCAGCTGGCGCAGCGCGTCCGCGATCTCGTTCTTCAGGCGGTGGAGCTCGTCGCCGTCCTCGACGATCCCCTTCACCTCGCGCCCCTTGCGGTTGATGAAGATGCCGGTGAGGCCCATCGAGAACGCCTTGGTCCGGCTCCAGTCGACCGATTCGAACCAATCGCCGCCGGTCCGCTTGCCGTCCTTCAGCACCAGCCAGCCGCGATCGCGCAGCCAGGCATTGAGATTGACGCCGCGCTGGAACTGCTTGAAACCGTGGTCCGACATCACCACGAACACGGTGTCCTTGTCCGCCACTTTCGCCCGCGCGCGCCCGACGAACTGGTCGCACCAGCGGTAGACGTCCTCCACCGCGTCCTTGTGCCGGACCGTGTCCTTGCCGACGTTGGCCGGGTGCTTCGGGTCGAGGTAGCGGAAGAACATGTGCTGGATGCGATCGGTGGTGTCGAACACCGTGGTGATGAAGCCCGAGCGGGTCTTCGCCACCGCATCCCAGAACATCGCCTCGCGCTCCTCCGCGTAGAGGTAGGCCTGCTTCAGGAACGCCGCTTCGTCGATGCGCCGCTCGTTCAGCGCCCAGGTGTCCTCTGCCAGGCCGAGCGTGCCGAACGGGCCGATGATCTTGGCGAGGTAAGCCGAGTAGACCTGCGGCTCGCTGATCGGGAGGATCGGGTTGGCCGGGTCGATGTGGACCGGGGTCACGTAGAGCTCGACCTCGGGGTCGGCCTGCTGCAGGTAGAAGCGCGCGATGCCGTGCAGGCCCGGATACTCGATCTTGAGCCACGGCGAGTATTCGCCGAGCCGCAGCGCCACCTTCTCCTTGCCGATGACCAGCGTGGCGCCCTTGCGGTCGGCGTCGAGCGTCAGCTTGAACGGGCAGGCGAGCTTCTTCCCGCCCATCGACGGCCCCTCGATCGCGGCGTCGATCACGCCGCCGACGAGCTTGACCTCGGTCTCGGTGCCGCCGGCGTTCTCGGCGCCCATCCCCGCGGTCTCGTCCTGCAGGCGGCCCTGCATCTTCGTCGTGAAGAAGGAGAAGCTGCCCTGCGATCCCTTGAGGTCGGGCACGCACATCCCGGAGAGCAGGACGCCGTTCTTGAACTTCTCCGGCGGGAAGGTGATCGGCACGCGCTGGATGCTGCTCGACACCCAGTTCTCGCCGAGGATCTTCCAGAACGGCTGGCTGCGCCGGAGCATGCGGTAGAAGGACTTGTGGAACGTCTTCTTGAACGCGCCGAAGCCGAAGGTGGTCTCGCTCTCGGCGATCTTGGCCGACGACAGCATCGGCATGTAGGTGCAGGTGTCGCGCGTGATGAAGTCGAAGATCCCGTGCTTGCCGGGATCGACGCCGGTCATGAAGCTCGACCACGCGACCGGCGACATCGACGGCGTCGCGGTCGAGAGCGGCCGAAAGATCCCCTCGTCGGCCAGCTTCTTCAGGTTCGGCAGCTTGCCCTCGGCCATCCACTTCGTGGTCAGCTCGGGGTCCATGCCGTCCATGCCGACGATGACGACGCGCTTCGCCTTCTGGCGGGCGCGCCGATCGGAGGTCTTGAACCAGCGGATGGTCATCCGCACCGGCAGGATCAGCAGCGCGGCGAACGCCGCGAGCAGCGCGAAGGCGACGACGAACACGGCACCGGCCGCGGCGATCCCCGCGCCCGGTCCGATGTAGCCATGGGCAGTGGCCGGCCCGAAACCGACCACGGCGAACAGCGTGGCGAGCACCAACCGGAGCTTCAGCGAACGTGCCATCGAATCCTCTGCCGACCACCGCGGCCGCGCAGGGCCGCTGGAAACGACCGAACCCGGCGCCCCCGGGCCGGGAGGCGCCGCCGTCGGGCGGGTTCAGTCCTTGAACGTCAGATATAGCCCCCGGGCTTGAGCGGCCGGCCGGGGCTGCCGGTCACCGAGGCATGGCCGTGACGGCGCGCCGCGCGCGTTCCCCGCCGACCGGGAAAACTCGACCCCGCACGCGACGACGGCGATCACCGCGGGCAGGCCGAGTGCGGCGAAGAGACCGCCGAGCAGCACCAAATGCGCCACCGACAGGCCGAGGCTGCGCGCCACGACCTCGTACCACGCCGGTTTCTCGAACACGCTGCCGGGACCGATGTACGCGCCGGGCCGGCATGCTGCCATCGCGAGCCATGCACCGAGCGCCATCGCCGCCTCCGTCGCGCGCCGCCGGGCGCGCCTCGCCACTCGCTTCGCGGACGGACCTCGCCGCGCTGGCCTCGCTGCACGGCGGCGCGCCGCGGGCGCCGCTTCGACGCGGCTCGCGACGCGCCATCCACTCCGGCCGCGCGGTTTTCCGCGCAGAGCCGGCTCGCAGCGGGGAGCGGCCGCGCCGCCCGCCCCCGCCGCGACGCGGCCGTCAGATGAAGCCCTTCGCCTTGAGCGAGCGCAGCGCGGCCGCCTCGGCCGCCTGGTCGACGCCGTCGCCCGCCGGCCGCGGGATCATCCCGCGCGCCTCGAGCGCGGCGAGGATCTTCTCGTAGCAGGAGTCCTGCTCTTCCTTTGCGGTGTTGAGGAACACTTCGGGGTTGGTCGGCGGCTCGTAGGGATCGTCGACGCCGGTGAAGTTCTTGATCTGGCCGGCGCGCGCCTTCTTGTAGAGCCCCTTCACGTCGCGCGCCTCGAGCGTGTCGAGATCGCACTCGGTGTAGACCTCGAAGAAGCGCCCGATCTTCTGGCGCTGCTCATCGCGGGTCTCGCGGTAGGGCGAGATCGCGGCGGTGATCGCCACGACGCCGTTGCGCGTGAGGAGCTTCGCGACGTAGCCGATGCGGCGGATGTTGGTGTCGCGGTCTTCCTTGCTGAAGCCGAGACCCTTGCTGATGGTCGTGCGGAACTCGTCGCCGTCGAGCAGCTCGACCTTCATGCCGCGCTCGATCAGCTCGTTCTTGATCCGCTCCGCGAGGGTCGACTTGCCCGACCCCGAGAGACCGGTGAACCAGAGCGTGAATCCTTCCATGTTCATCGTTCCTTTCACTTGCCCTTCATGGCGTTGATGAGGATCTGGGCGATCTCGGGACGGGTGAACTCGACCGGCGGGATCGTGCCGGCGCGCAACATCTCGCGCACCTGCGTGCCGGAGAGCTCGACGCGCTCCTCGGCCGTCGCCGGGCTCGACTTGGTCGAGGCCATGCCGCCGGTGCGCTTGCACCAGAACGAGTTCTCGAACTTGAGCAGGTTGATGCCGACCTCGGCCGGCGTGTACTCGTCGAAGATCTTCTGCGCGTCGTAGCTGCCGTAGTACTTGCCGACGCCGGCGTGGTCGCGGCCGACCAGGAAGTGGGTCACGCCATAGTTCTTGCGGCAGATCGCGTGGAGGACCGCTTCGCTCGGGCCGCCGTAGCGCATCGCCTGCGGGTAGACCGCCAGCGCGGTCCGGTCCTTCGGGTAGTAGCCGGCCAGGAGCGCCTCGTAGCACTGCATGCGGACGTCGGCCGGGACGTCGTCGCTCTTCGTCTCCCCCATCAGCGGGTGGAGCATCAGCCCGTCGACCACCTCGAGCGCGACCTTGGTCAGGTACTCGTGCGCGCGGTGGATCGGGTTGCGCGTCTGGAAGGCGGCGACCGTCTTCCAGCCCTTGTGCTTGAACAGCGCGCGCGTCTCGACCGGGTCGAGGCGGCGGTTGTTGTACTTCTCGTACTTGAGGCGATTCACGACCGACATCCGGCCACCGAGATAGGTGTCGCCGATCGAGTCGAGGTAGCCGACGCCGGGGTGCGCCTTGTCGTCCGTGCGCAGGACTTTGCGCGCCTCGTCGCCCTTGTCCATCTTCCACTTCGAGTCGACGTGGAGGATCGCGAGGAGCTGGCCGTCCTGCGTCTCGAGCGCGACGTCGCTGCCTTCCTTGTACTTCGCCGCGTCATCGCCCGGCTTGACCGCCAGCACGATCGGCACCGTCCACGGCAGGCCGTTCTTGAGCCGCCGCGTCGCGAGCACGGCGTCGTAGTCCGCCTTGCCCATGAAGCCCTCGAGCGGGCTCATCGCGCCGACCGCGATCATGTCGACGTCGGCCATCTCGCGCGCGTTCAGGATCAGCTTCGGCAGCTTCGGCGCGAGGCCGAGGAGGCGGTCGCGTTCGCCGACCTCGACGACGCGATTCACCAGGCGTCCACCATGCGGTGCGATCATCGTGTTCCTCTTCAGGGTCTCTCTTGGTACGCGCGCGCCGGCAGCGGCCCTCGCCGCGGCGGCCGGCGCGTCACAGGTATCCGAGGTTCTTCAGCTTCTGCTTCACGGCTTCCAGGTCGTTCGCGTCGAAGTCCTCGGCGCCGCCGCCGGCAGCGGCGCCACCGGCTTCGCCAGGAACAGCCGCCGCGGCGCTCTTCTTCTCGGCCTCCCCGACCAGGTCGCGCAGCACGAAGACGATGAAGTCGGTCGGGGAAGAGAAGCCGGAGTTGTCGATCACCAGCTGGATCTTGCGGTAGAGCGGGCGCGGGATCTTGACCGTGACCTTGCTCTCGCGCATGGCAGCCGGGGTATCACCGCAGGGGAAAAGCCGACCGAATGCACTCCAGTTGCACTCCGATCGCACTCCAAGCAGGCTCTGAATTGTTACCCCGACTTTTTCCGGCGTCAAGGCGGCGGGCTCGGCCGGCCCGCCGCCGACCTTCGTGGTACGCCTGTCCGCGCGTCGCCGTCATGGACCTGCGCCGGGCGGTGCCGTCGAACTGCCTCCCGCTCGATCCGATCGCGCCGGCTTGAGTTACGCTCCCGCCCCTCCGGATTGGACGACCTCCCGACAGGAGCCCGCCTCGATGCGCTCATCGCTCGCCCTCGCCGCCCTGCTCGCCTTCGCCGCCTGCGGCGGCGACCCGTCGCCAGCTCCGGCTGGAGGGGGCGGCGCGGCCGTCGCCGGCAAGCCGGCGGCGACGCTGCTGGCCGACGCCGACACTGCCGAGCAGGCGGGTGACTGGAAGACCGTCCTCGCCTGCGCCAACGGCGCCCTGGCCGACGCGAAGGCGACCGGCGAGGAGAAGCAGGAGGCGTGGTTGCGCCGGATCGCCGCCGAGGCGCACGTCCACGGCACCGAGGCCACCAAGACGGCGCTGACCCAGATGACGGCGAGCGGGGACGTGCCGCCGGCCGGCAAGCTCGTGTCGCTGGCCACCGACCTCGCGAACAACGACCAGGCCGCGGCGGCCGTCGAGGTGGTCGCCGCCGCCGACGCGAAGTACGGCAGCGACCCGGTGACCAAGAAGCAGCTGAAGAAAGTCGCGAAGATGTGCCAGGCGAAGCTGACCGAGAGCGGCGATGCCGGCGCGCTCGCCCAGTTGCAGGCGCTCGGCTACCTCAGCGCCTCGGATGACGAAGAGGACGAATGACGCCGCACCGGCGCGAAGAGCTTCCGCCGGGTGACTCGAAGGCCGGCTGAACCGCCGGCTGAATCGCAGGCTGGACATCGCAAGCTGGACAACGACGCGGGCGGCGAGGGGTGCCTCGCCGCCCGCGCTCATCTCAGCTTCGTTCGGCCCGCTGGAGCGGGTGGCCGGCGCGACACGACCGCCGTCCGCCGATCACTCCGGCTTCACCAGCGCCTCGCGATTCGCCTTGCCGCCGGCGTGCGCGCTGGCCTTCGCCTCGAGCCCGACCAGCGGGATCAGGTGGCCGTCCATGTCGGCCGGCACCTTCACGCCGTGCAGCGCGAGGATGGTCGGCGCCAGGTCCTGCAGGTGCGGTGCGGCGCCGGCGGCGACCTTCCGGTTGCTGAAGAAGATGCCGCGCACCAGCCACGGGTGGACCGACGTGTGGTCGCCCGACCAGCGGTTCTTGTTCGGGAAGACGATCGCGTCCTTCGAGCGGTCGCCCATCGCCGTGCCCCAGCCGACGCGGTAGCCGAAGTTGAAGCCGACCTGGATGTCGGCCGCGCCCTCGGTGCAGCGCCCCTTGGCGTCGCGCTGATCGGTGGCGAACTTGCCGGCGAGATAGTCGCTGCGCTTCCACGCCCCCTTGAACACCTGCGGGTCGTTGCTGCTGGCCGCGTTCGGATTCCGGTAGGCGAGCATCTTCGCGATCATCTCGTCGCAGACCTTGTCGTAGTCCGCGGGATCGACGCTGCCCTTCGGCTCGCGCCCCTTCAGGTTGAGGTAGATCGTGCCGATGCCGACCGAGTAGGCCTTGGTCTTCTCCCAGTCGATGTACATCAGGAACGACTTCTCCTTGGTCGGCTTGCCGTCGGCCTCGGCGCGCAGCGTCATGAAGCCCTGGTCGATCAGCCAGGCGTTCAGCTCGACTTCCTCACGGAACGGGCTGAAACCGTGGTCCGAGCAGATCATCAGCGTGCAGTCGGCGAGCTCGCCCGACTCGATCTTCTGCATGACGATCCCGATCGTCTTGTCCAGCTCCTCGTAGATCGCCGGGATCGCGTCCTTCGCGAGGATCTCGCGCGAACCGAAGCGGACCTTCTTGCCCGCGTCCTCGGCCTTCCACTGCGGGTGCTTCTCGTCGAAGAAGCGGTACATCATGTGGCAGACGCGGTCGGTCTCGCCGAACACCTGGAACAGCGTCTTCCAGTCCTTCTTCGCGAGCTGCGCCTCGAGCATCTTCCGCCGCCAGACGATCGTGTCCCAGATCGCCGACATGAACGACAGATCGTTGATCTCGTCGTCCTTCAGCGCGTGGGTCTGGCACGACCAGCCGATGGTGTCGAAGTAGCCGACGTCCTTCACCAGCTCGGCGCCGAACTCGGGCGGCGAGCAGACCGGCATGTTGGGCGGCATTCCGTCCGTCGCGACCGTGATCGCCGGCAGGTAGAACTTCACGTCCTCCGCCGTCGCGTTGCACTGCGACACGTGCAGGTGCGCCGTCGCCTTCAGCGCGAACGCGCCATCGATCTCGAAGGTGACCGGGATGTAGGGCGCCCATTCGCCCTCCTTCAGCGTCACCTCCTGCCCGGCCAGCGCGAACTTGATCGTCCCCGCCGCCTTGTCGACCCAGCCGGCGAGCGGCACCGAGGCGTACCCCTTCTCGCCCTCCCACTTCTTCTTGTCGTTCTTCGCGGTGTTGAGCTCCTTGGTCAGCGCCTGATGCTCAGGGCTGCCCGGATTCGCCGCTTTCCACTTCGCCTCGAGTTCCTTCAGCTTCGCCGCCCACTTCTGCGCCTCGACGAAGTTCTCGGGGCCGGGGAGCTTGGTCTCGAAGTAGCCGACCTTGTTGCCGTCGGCGCACTTCGAGCAGCCCTTGGTGAAGCTGAAGCTCTTGTTCTTGCACTTGGGGCAGGTGACCTTGAACTTCAGCACCTGGCCGCCGTTGCCGGTGGAGCGCGGGAAGTCCCACTCGCTGTTGGTGAACAGCAGGTAGGTCCCGGGGCCGCCGCGCACGTCGGGCACCGACAGGCCGGCGAGCAGCTTCGTGTTCGGACCGGCCTTCGCCGGATAGTTGCACGCCGCCTGGAGCACCCGCGAACCGAGCCCGGCCGCGTCGAGCAGGTCCCAGAAGTTCGCCATCGCGAGGTCGTTCTGGTGCGACGGCATGGTGAAGCCGTCCTTGAACGCGAGTTCCGCCTCGCGGCTGTAGCCGATGGTCGGGATGACGCTGCCGTTGCCGGTCTCGTCGTTCCAGCGGAACGTGCGGCGGATGAAGCCGAAGATGTTGGTCTTGCCCGGGTTCTGCCCGGTGTTGACCGATGCCCACGCCACCGGCGATTCGGCCGGGTTGGCGGAACCGAGCGGCAGGAAGGCGCCCTGCTCCATCAGCTTCTTCGCCCAGGGCATCCGCCCCTCGCCGATGAACTGCTCGGCGAAGTGGTGCGACGCGCCGTCGAAGCCGAGCAGGATCACGCGGCCGCCCTCGACCGGCGCGGAGGGAACCGCGACGGTCGGCGTGGCGGCGAGCGCGGCCGCTGCCGGCACCGCCGGCACGGAGCAAATGGTCGACGCCGCGACGGCCGCCGCGCCCACGGCGACCAGGCTGCCCACCCATCCGTACACCATTCCCATGCTCGCTCCTCGTCTCGCGTTGCGACGCCCCGCCGGGAGATCCCGACCCATGGCATGATCGCTCTTTCGGACACAAGGCGCGGCAGAGTAAAGGGGCCCACCCGGCGGCGAATGCGGTTCTCGAAGGCCCCGCGTGGGTTGAATCGGCACAGGCGCAACCGTTGGCGGAAGCGGCCATTCGCCGCAAGGTATTGGGACGGCGCCCAAGGCCCGGTGTTTGCACCAATCGCAGCCCATCCAGACGGGGGCCATTCGATGAACCGCCGCGCTCCATGGTTGTGGGTCGTCGCCGCCGCGATCGGCGGTCTGGTTCTCTGGGCCACGCTGCGCGATCCAGCCCGGCCCGCGCTGACCCAGAGCGCACTGCCGTCGGCGCACGATTCCGCAGGCGGTGGCGTGGGCGCGACGGCGTCGACCGACGCCCCGGTCGCCGCGCGCTCCGAGGAGCCGGCCACCACGGCGATCGCTGGCACGAACGCGCCGGGCGGTGCCGTGCTGCGCGGCGTCGTCCGTTTCGGGGATGGCCGGCCCGCCGCCGGCGCCCGGGTCCGACTGCACGACCGTGAGCCGCCGTTGGCGGTGCGGAAGGTCGATCGCTCCGCGATCCGCCGCCCGCGTCCCGGCGCGGACTCTGTGTCGGGATCGACCCACGACCTCGGCGACCGCGACGAGCTGCCGCTGCCGACCCCGCCCACCGAGGAGGATCCGCCGGAGTCGCCGCCGCGAGGACCGCTTGGCACGGCCACTGCCGATACCGCCGGACGGTTCGAGCTGCGCGCACCGCGCCCCGGTCGCTTCCACCTCGACGCGATCGCCGCGCTGGCGTGGTGCGACGCCCCGCTCGAACTCGTCCTCGCCGGCGACGCCATGCGCGAGGACCTCGAACTCCGGCTCCGCGACGGCGCGGCGTTGCGCGGCCGCGTGGTGGCGCCGGACGGTGCGCCGGCCGCGGGCGCCCGCGTCATCGCGGCGACGCGCTTCGATCCGTTCATGGTGTTCGCCGCCGGCGGCATGGAGATGCGCCCGCCGTGGGAGACGCTGGCCGATGAGCGCGGCGAATTCGCACTGGCCGGCGTGCCGCCCGATCTCGAGCTCGACGTCTTCGCCCGGGCGTCCGGGTTCGCCCCGTCGCCACGGCTGAAGCTGCGCACGCGTGTGGGCGAGAGCGTCGAGGCCGAGTGCCGCCTGATCGTCGGCGGGACGATCGAGGTCGTGGCGATCGATCCCGCCGGCGCGCCGGCGGCCGGCGTCGTGGTCGAGCTGCGTCAGGGCGAAGTGAAGCTCGATGAGATCACGGCCGAAGATGACGGTTTGGCGGGCAAACACCGGAAGCTCGACGCCAGCGGTCGCATCCGCTTCGACGGCCTCGCGCCCGGGCGCTACGACGTCACCATCGACCGCGAACCCTGGCTGCCCGCATCCGCCAGCGTCGCCCTGACGACTCCCGGAGAATCGGCGCAGGCCACCCTGAGCCTGACGCACGGCCTCGCGCTCCATGGCCGCGTGCTGGCATCCGACGGCGTGCCGCTCGAGGGCGCGCGCGTGGTCGCGGCCGAACCGATGTCGCTGCTCAACGTGATGAAGAGCGCCCGCGGCGCCGGCCGGCGCGGCGCGATCAGCGCGGCCGACGGCACCTTCGTGCTGCACGGCCTGCCGAAGGGTGGCGTCGAGCTCACGGCGCGCGCGAAAGGCTACGAGCAGCGCAAGCTGACGGCGGAACCGGGCGGACCGCCGGTGGAGATCGTGCTGCCGACGCGCGGTGCGATCGAGGGGATCGTCATCTCGGAGCTGACCGGCAAGCCGGTCACCGAGTTCACGTTGGAACTCGAGCGGCGCGGCGACGGCGGCGGAATGTTCGATTTCGAGGCGACGATGCGCTCACGCGCCGTGAGCCTGCGCTGCGTCCACCCGCAGGGGCGCTTCCGTGTCGCCGGCATCGTTCCAGGGGAATTGCGGGTCGCCATCGTCGCCGCCGGCCACGGCCGCCACGTCGGCGACTGGTTCCGGCTGGAGGATGGCGCGACGCGCAAGGGGATCATCGCCAGGCTCGGCCCGGAAGCGGTGATCGAGGGCGTCGTCGTCGCGGCGGAGGGACAGGCGCCGGTGGCCGGCGCAGGGATCAGCCTGGCCGGAGAGTCGCGCGATCCGATGCGCGTGATGCTCGCCAACCTGCTCGACGAGACCGTCACGACCACGGCCGAGGACGGCAGCTTCCGCGTCGGCGGACTCGCCGCCGGGCGCCACCGGCTGCTGATCCGCAAGGACGGCTTCGTCACGCTCGAGGCGGCGGCCATTCCTCTGGCCGCCGGCGAACGCGTCGGTCCGCTGCGCTTCGAGTTGTCGCTGGGTGGCGAGATCCACGGGGCCGTGCTCGCCAGCGACGGGAGCCCGCAGCCCGGCGCGAGCCTGATGTGCCAGGACATGGCACGCATGTCGATGCTGTCGACCCGCAGCGACGACGCCGGCCGCTACCGGTTCGCCGGCCTCGCGCCGGGCACCTATGCGCTGACCCGGATGCCGGCGGAGATGAGCCTCGGCAACGACACGATGTTCGAGGAACTGCAAGGCCAGATCGAGACGCACACGGTCAAGCTCGCAGCGGGTCAATCGCTGCAGGTCGACTTCGGCCGCGCCGCGAAAGGGCGCGCGATCCTGAGCGGTGAGGTCGTCTCCGCCGGGCAGCCGGTGGCGCAGGCGATGGTGCAGGTCTTCGGCAGCGAGGCGGCCGCCGGCAGCGGCGCCGGCGGCGTCGCCATCGCCAGCAGCGACGCGAACGGTCGCTTCCGCCTCGAGCAGCTCACCGCCGGACGCGCGTTCGTGCAGGTGAACGTCGGCGACCTCGCCGGCGGCGGCATGAACGCCGCGCTGGTGCCGGTGGAACTGCGCGATGGCGAGGTGACCGAGGTGACGCTGCGCGTCGCCGCGGCGGCCGTGACCGGCACCGTGGTGGACGCCGCGAGCGGTGCACCGCTCCCGGGCATCGCGCTCTACGTCGGCGCCGCGGCGGAGACCGCGAGCGGCGGCCTCGAGCAGGCGATGCGACGCTCGCTGGCGATCCGCAGCGACGCCCACGGCCGCTTCACGTTGACCCACGTCCGAGCGGGCGCGGCGCGCCTCGTCGCCGGTGGCGGGGACCTCCTCGGCGGCGCGACGCGCGACCACGCGGTCACGTCGCTGGCGATCACCGTGCCGGAAGCGGGCACGCTCGACGTCGGTGTCGTGCGCCTGCCGCGAGCGGCGATCATCGCCGGGACGCTGGTCGATGCGACCGGCGCGCCGCTGGCGCAGGGGACGATCTTCCTGCGCGACTCCGAGTCGCTGCGCTACCTCGAGGAGTGGAGCGCCACCAGCAGCGATGCGAACGGCGAGTTCGAGTACGTCGGTGTCCCCGAGGGGCGGTGGGACGTCGTCGCCCGCGCCCCTGGCTACGCCACGGCGGTGGCGCCCGGGGTGCGGACGCGGGTCGGCGAGGTGGCGCGGACGCGGCTCGAGCTGAAGGGCGGCACCGAGGTCTTCGCCGAGCTTGGCGACGTGCCATTCGCCGATCTGCTCGACGCGTCGCTGGCCGTCGACGGCCCCGACGGTCCGATCCCGCTCACCCTGTTCGGGCTCTCGGAACTGACCGAGGCGCTCCGGGCGCCCTACGAGCCGGGGCGGCTGCGCCTCGGGCGATTCGGCGCGGGCAGCTACCGCATCCGCGGCCACGTCGGACCGCGGTCGATCGACGCGGAGCTCGTCCTCGCCGGAGAGCCGGTCCTGAACGTGAAGATCGACCTGCCCTGATCGGAGCGCGCACCGCAACGGGAACCAGATTGCGTATTCGGTAGTCTCCCGCACCCTCGACGCGGTGGCCGCGGAAGCGGCCGCCCCAGACACCGCGGCGAGCGGAGGTGCGATCGTGCGCCGTGCGCGGCGTCCGTCGCCTGCCCGAAGGCCAGCCAGAAGGAGCATCAAGATGTCGCGTCCGGTCGTCCTTACCCTCGTCCTGAGTCTCGTCGGTGGCGCCGCCGTGCACGCCCAGTCGGCGGCTCCCGCCGCTCAGGGTGCCCCGCGCCATTCGTCGACGGCGACGCTCGGCGCCACCACGGTGATCGTCGAGCACGGCCAGCCGGCGTGGAACGATCAACGGCTCGGTCAGCTGGCGCAGCTCGCCCAGCAGGGTGGCGGCGCCTGGCGGCTCGGCTCCGAGGGCCTCACCACCCTGGTGGTGAAGGGCGGTCCGGTCTTCTTCGGCGAGGAGCTGATCCAGCCCGGCCGCTACGGCTTCAATCTGATGCCGACCGGCGAGAACCAGTACTCGTTCGTCGTCTTCGAGCCGAAGAACGAGGCCAACGCGCCGCAGATGCTGGGCGACGAGCCGAACCAGCTCGTCCCGGCGACCTTCAGCGGCGATGCGGTCGAGGTCGTCGCCGCGATGTCGATCGACTTCGCTGCGACCGGCGAGACCGGCACCTGCACGCTGGCGTGGGGTCCGCTGCGGCTGGTCGCGCCGCTCTCCGCGGCGGCGGTGACGACGGCCGAGATCGAGCTGAACGGGAATCCGGCGAAGACGACGTGGTACCGCCGCGCGCTGGTCGAAGGCACCGACTGCACCCGGCCGAGGATCGCGGGCAAGATCGACTTCGAGATCGACGGCAGCGACTGCTCGATGAACGTCTACGTGATGATCGAGGGCGAGCAGCTGGTCGCCGTAATGCGCAACCGCGAGCGCGAGACCGCCGAAGCGCAGAACAAGACGATCGAGGCCGGCATGGCGCGCTTCGACGCGCTGATCCAGCAGTTCGGTCCGCAGGCCGAGGCGCAGATCAACGGCATGAAGCGGCAGGCGCAGCGCCAGCAGATCAAGAACGAGCTGCTGCTGGAGGAGACGGCGAACTGCCCGGACAACCTCCGCTTCGCCACGGCGTGCGAGGCCGGCCGGCCGGGAATCCTCCACTGCGAGGTGTTCCAGACGCGCCGCTCGATCAACCTCGAGCTGGCGCTCGGCGGCAAGAAGGGCGTGATCCGGATCGACGAGAACCTGTTCGCGCTGACCGGTTCGTCGCCGTGAGGATCTCGGGCTGAAGTCCTGCGGCGATCGCGGTCGTCTCAGGCGACCGGATCGGCCGGCCCGTCGACGGCGCGCTCCTCGCGCGCCAGCAGGTCGGGCCGGAACAGGCGCCAGAAGGTGGCCGGGAGGTGGCGGATTCTCCGTCGCATCCCGGCCATCCGCGCTTCCCGGCGGGCGCGCGCCATCTGCGCCGGCGTGGCGGGAGGTGCGGCGGGAACGTAGCCGTGTCGGCCGAGCGCTTCGCCGGCCACCGCCTCCACCACCGCGATGTCGTCGGCAGTGAGTTCGCTGCGCCAGCGTTCGACCCGCCCTTTCTCGATGGCCCCCTGCGCCCGGTCGAACCACCAGCGATCGGTCTTGCGACCGCTCCCTTCGAGCATCACCGATTCGAATGCGATGCCGAGCGCGGCGCAAATCCGCCTGAGCTCCTGTTCCGGCGCTTCGATCAGGTCCTCGTAGCGCAGGCGCAGGAAGCGCGGGTCGGCGGCGCACGCCTCGGCCCCCGCCACGCAGTCGCGCCAGGTGCAGGCGTCGCCGAGCCGGCTGCCGGCCCCCCACGGCATGCGTCGCAGCGAGGCGACCACGTCACGCGGGTCGCGGATCAGGTGGAGCAGGCGCGCTTCGGGATACCAGTCGAGCAGCGTCCGCGCCTCGAGCGCGTGCTGCGGGGTCTTCTCGCCGGCGATCGTCTTGCCGGCCGCGCGGGCGCAGAAGCGCAGCAGCGCGGCGAAGAAGCGCGGATAGCTCGTGGCCTCGCGCAGCAGCGCGGCCCGCAGCTCCGCCAGGTCGAGCCCGAGCCGGATCACCCGGCGCGTCTCGAGGAAGCGATCGACGGCGCGGGCCCGTCGCGCCGGATCGGCGAGATCGCCGAAGACGCGCTGGCGATTGGCGACCCAATAGAAGAAGAACGTCTCGTCGCACAGGCCGATGCGCGAGTGGCGGTTCAGCATCGCGCGCAGCAGCGTCGTGCCGCTGCGCGGCGCGCCGACGACGAACAGGAGCGGCTCGGGACGCGCTTCCATCACGGGACTCCCGGCGGCGCGGCCGCCACGGCGCCGCCGGGCGACACCGGCGCGCGGCTCCGCCACGCCGCCAGCAGCGCTAGGAGCGTCAGCGCGAGGCCGACCGCCTCGGCCGCCAGCAGGGCCTGCGCCGCACCGGGAACGCCGCGCGCCGCCGTCCACCACGGGATCAGCACCGCCAGCACGACGGTGCCCGCCAGCGACACCAGCAGTTCGAGCCGGCCGCGGCCGAACGCCAGCAGCGTCATCCGCGCATGGCCGCGCACCGCCAGCAGGGGCAGCACCAGGACCAGCCAGCGCAGGCACTCGGCCGCCACCGGATTGCACAGATCGTTGCCGCGGTAGATCAGGAGCAGGATCCCCTCGGCCTTGACCGCGGCCGCGAGCGCGAGGAGCAGCGCGCCGCTGCCGGCGATGGCCACCGACTGCAGCAGCAGCGTGCGCAGCCGCGCCGGCGGGCCGAGCACCGCGCGCGACAGCGCCGGATAGAGGTTGGCGAAATAGAGCGAGAGGACCGCCTGCAGCACCATCATCACGCGGTGCGCCGCGGCATAGTCGGCGACCTCCTCGGCAGCCACCAGCGCCCAGAGCACCAGCGTCGCGAGGAACATCCGCAGCACCCAGAGCAGCTGCGACGCGCCCATCGGCGCCGCCTCGCGCAGCAGCGCCCCGGCGCCGACGGAGGACTCGCCCTCCGCCGGAACGAGCCGCAATCCGGGCGGCGACGCGCGCCGCCACGCCCATTGCGCGAGCCCTGCCGCCGCCGCCACCGCCGCCACCTCGAGCCACGGCAGGCGGGCGAGGTCGCCGCTGTCGCGCACCAGCAGCGCGGTCAGCAGGAGGAAGACTCCCTGCCGCACCACACCGGGCGCCGCCACCCACTCCATCGCCTGGCGCCCCTGGAACGCCCACGGGAGCAGCAGCGGCAGCAGCAGCAGGCTGGTGGCGTACGGCGCCAGCAACGACGCCAGTCGCGGAGCGAGCAGTCCGCTCGCGCGGCCGAGCCACGCCGCCGCCACCAGCAGCGCGGCGGCGCAGAACTGGAGGCGCAGGATCGGCGCCGCCAGTCGCCGCTCGCAGCCGGGATCGCGCGCCACCTCGCGCGCCCCGAGCAGCGGCAACCCGAGCTCGACCACGAGCGTCGCGAACAGCAGCGTCGACAGCGTCACCTCGAGCGCGGCGTAGTCCCGCCGGTCGAGGCGCACGGCGAGACCGGCGATGGCGAAGAACGACAGCACCCGCTGGAACCCCTCGCCGCACAGCAGCAGCAGCAGGCCGCGCAGCGGCGATGGCCGCGGCGGCGCCGGGGCGAGCGACGCCGGCATCGTCAACGCACCGCAGTCCGGCCGAGCAGCGCGCCGGCCGCCGCGGGGGTGCCGCGGAGCTCGGCGACGAACCGTTCGAACAGCCGCTCGTAGCCGGCCGAGTTCGGATGGTGGTCGATGTCGCTGACGCGCCACGGGCGCAGGTCGGGGACGTCGGCGAAGGTCGCGACGAGGTCGAGCGTCGGCAGCTCCCGCTCGGCCAGCAGCCGGCGCGCCGAACGGAAGCGGCCGTCGAGGCGGCGCGGCTCGCCGACTGCCGGAAGCAGCGCCACCACCAGCGCGACGCCACGCTCGCGGCAGCGGGCGGACATCGTGTCGAGCGCCCACGCCACCAGTTCGTCGGCGAACGGCGCCAGCTTCTGGTCGGTCACCGTCGGCGCGTCGTCAGGCGCGAGCCGCGCGCGCTGCGCCAGCTCGCGCAGGAACGGGTATTCGAGGTCGATGCCGTCGTGGACCAGCGCGGCGAGATGGCGCCCCCAGATCCGGGTGACGGAGAGGTCGGAGAGGCCGAGCAGCACGGCGTCGGGCGCGAAGCGCTCCAGCGCCTCCTCGACGACGCGCACGAACTGAGTGGTGCGGTACCCCTCGACCGCGAGGTTCAGCACCTCGAAGCCGCTGGTGCCGTCGCCCGCCTGCGTCGCGTTCAGCCAGCGTTCCACGCGCGGCTCGAGCGCCTGGCCGAAGGGCGCGCCGAGCCCGCGCGACAGCGAGTCCCCGACCCAGGCGATGCGGCGGACGCCCGGCGTGCGCTCCAGCGGGTAGTCGCGGTCGAAGAGCCGCTCGGCGCTGGTCACGTGCGTCGCCGCGGGGTCGGTCGGATCGCCCAGCCGCGGCAGCGGGCGGTAGAGCAGGAACGAGCGGTCCCACTCGTGGAGGTTGCTGCGGTTCAGCCCCTTCTGCCACAGCGCCCCGGCGTCGGCGTGAGTCGAGTCGCGGCTGGCGTTCAGCAATTCGTCGTAGTAGCCGGCGAGCAGGCCGAGCTCGTCCTCGGTGTTGGTGCCGTGGTAGACCCACTCGCGCGCCTCGCGCTGCAGCGCCTTCGGGACGAACGCAAGACCGTTCGCCGGGTGGGCGCGCTCGATCGCCAGCAGCGCGAGCAAGGCCGCGCATGTCGCCACCTCCGGCCGGCGCAGGTTGCTCACGGCGAGGACTCCCCGAGCGAGATCCGCTTCAGCTGCTGGTAGTCGATCTTGTCGGTCGACGTCCGCGGCAGCCGCTCATGGATCACGAAGCGATCAGGCGCCATGTAGGGCGGCAGGACCTCCGCGCACGCCCGCTTCATCGCGATCAGGGACGGGCGCCCTTCGCGGCCGGCGACGTGGGCATCGATGCGCACGCCGGCGATCGCGTCGGGCGCCGCCACCACCGCCGCCTCGCGCAGGGACGGGTCGCGGGCCAGTCCGGCTTCCACCTCGCCGAGCTCGATCCGGTAGCCGCGCCGCTTCACCATCCGGTCGCGCCGGCCGACGTAGAGGAACCCCTCGCCGTCGACCCACTTCACCACGTCGCCGGTGCAGTACCAGCGCCGTCCGTCGCGCTGCAGGAAGACGCTGGCATCGAGGTCGGGGCGGCCGAAGTAGCCTTGGAACAGCGACTCGCCCGCGATCCAGAGCAGCCCCTCATCCCCGCGCGCCACCTCGCGCTGTTGCTCGTCGAGGACGAGCCCCGCGCAGTGCGAGCAGAGCGGACCGATCGGATAGGGACGGCTGCGCTCCGGCGGCACCGGCAGCGGGATCTCGGCGAAGTTGCAGACGTTGGTCTCGGTCGGCCCGTAGAGGTTCCAATAGCGCGGCGCGGGCAGCAGTTCGGTCAGCCGGCGCAGCCCCGGCACCGGGAAGACCTCGCCGGCGAAGAGCACGTGGCGCAGCGCGGCGAGGTCCTGCGTCGGCAGCGCGCCGAACTCGGCCATCAGCGCCAGCACCGACGGCGTCGAGTACCAGAAGGTGAGCCGGCGCTCGGCGATGAAGCGCGCCAGCGCCTTCGGCTCCTTGCCGAGCTCCTCACCCACCAGATGGAGCGTCGCGCCGTGCTTCAGCGCGACGTAGAGATCGAAGATCGACAGATCGAAGTGGAACGGGGCGTGGCTCGAGAAGCGGTCATCCGCGGTCGGCTCGAACACCTCGCTGCACCAGTCGACGAACGCCAGCGCGTTGCCGTGGGTGAGCGTCACCCCCTTCGGCACGCCGGTCGAGCCCGAGGTGAAGAGGATGTAGGCGAGGTCTTCGCGCCGCCGTGCCCCGGGCGACTCGGCGAGGGCGGCATGACCGAGCGCATCCGACCAGCTCCGCGTCGCCTCCGCGAACGGCGCGGGCGGGGTCGCGGCGGGGACCGCCGCGCTGCCAGTGTCCGCCATGGGCACCGCGACCACCAGCGGCGGCAGCGTGCCGGCCGGCCACTCGCGCAGCACGTCCGCCCGCGCCGCGCCGACGAAGAGCGCCGCCACGCCGGCGTTGCGATGGATGGTGGCGTTGCGCGCCGCCGGGCCGTGCCAGTCGACCGGCACGTAGCCCGCACGCGCCTTCATCGCGCCGAAGAGCACGACGACGCTGGCGAGCCCCTTCGGCAGGCAGAAGCCGACGCGATCACCCGGCCGGACGCCGTGCGCGCGGAGGAATCCGGCGACGGCGGATGCCTGCCCGTCGAGTTCACCGTAGGTCAGCGTGCGCCCGTCGGGCGCGACGATCGCGACCCGCGACGGAGCCGCGCGCGCCGACGCCTCGAGCAGTTCGGCGAGGTGGGTCGCCGCGCCGGCCACCGGGTCACCGCCCCCGCTTGCGTCGCACCAACGCCGCGATGTCGACGATGCGGTCGAAGTGCTCGACCCCCGCCTCGTGCGCCTCGACCTCGATGCCGAAGCTCTGCTCGACGAACGAGACCACCTTGAGCGTCGCCACCGAATCGAGGATCCCGCCGGTGCGCAGCGGCGTGTCGTCGCGCAGGTTCGCCGGGCTCTCGCCCGGCAGGAACTCGGCCAGCAGGTAGCGGCGCAGTTCGTATTCGATCGCGTCGGGTGTCGGGGTCATGGGGCGAGGATTCTGCGGAGGTTCCGGGGCACGGGCAACCACCATCCGGCTCACGGCGCCGGACGGCACGGCGTCACAGGGGTCAGCCGACCCTCCACCAGGTCAGCAGGTCGAACCAGTCGTCGAACGACTGCGAGTTCCACATCGACCAGAGCAGGGTCAGGAGTGTGAAGGTCCCGGCGATCCCGAGGCCGCGCCGGAGGCCCACCGGGGGCGCCGCGCTGCCGCGCCGGAGCTCGAGGGCGAGGTTGCCCATCACCAGCAGCCCGAGGATCGACCAGAAGGCGACGTCGGTCTCGCGCAGCAGGAAAGTCCCGGTGAGGAAGAAGGTCTGTGCCGCGTGCAGGAACCAGGTGACGACGAAGACCAGCGCCGTGGCCGCGATCTGGGCGCGGTGGTCGCCCGACCGGCGCCAGCGGAAATAGCACGGGAACCAGACCAGCTTCACCATGAAGTCCTTCCAGTAGATGTTGATCCGCCGCCAGAAGTCGGTGAGCGACGACGACAGGAGCCAGGCCCGGTGCGTCGGCGGCAGGTCGTAGCCGAACAGCTGCAGCAGCCCGATCACGAAGTGGAAGGTGCCGGAGAGGCGGAGGTAGAGCAGATAGACGCGCACCATGCAGGCGAGCAGGGCGAGCGGCCCGGTGATCTCGAACGGGTCGGGGGCGACGGCATCGGAGTTGTAGAGGCGGACGTAGATCGCCAGGTGGAGCACGCCGCGCGCGATCGACAGCAGCCCCTCCTGCGCCACCTTCCCCTGCTCGCGGGCGAGGAAGCTCTTGCGCTGGGTGTGGAAGTCGACGACCGGGAACAGCAGGAGCCCCCAGTTGGGCAGCATGAAGCAGTAGGCGAGGAAGTCGGCGAGGCGCGGCGGCGCCCGCATGTGGCGCCGGTCGTAGAGCCAGATCGGCAGGCGGAAGAGGAAGACCGAACCGACCAGCGGCCAGAGCTCGGCGGGGAACCCGGGCAGGCCGCGGGCGCGGCCGATCACGCACGGCACCACCACCAGCAGCGTCAGCCCCACGCGCCAGCGCTGCGCCAGCGCCGAGCGCCCGATGACGAAGAAGACAAGCCCGATCCCGAGCAGCCACGCCCCGGCCGCGATCCCCGCCAGCCAGGGCAGCGCCGACAGCGAGAGCGCGATGAACCACGGCTCCTTGAAGCGCAGCGGCAGCCAGTAGTGGACCGCGAAACCGGCCGCCGAGAGCAGGTTCACCCGCCAGAGGCCATCGCCGAAGAGTTCGTGGAGCCTGAAGACCCAGAAGACCAGCAACGCCAGCGCGAGCTGTCCGATCAGCAGCGCGAACTCGCGCGGATCGCGGCGGCAGCGCGCGAGTCGCGGATCGGACGGCGGCGCCCCCGGCGACGGCATGGTCGACGGCATGGTCGACGGCAGGCTCAAAGCCCGAGCCCGCGCGCCACCAGATTGCGCTGGATCTCGCTGGTGCCGGAGTAGAGCGTGCTGCCGACCGCGTCGCGCAGGTCGCGCTCGAGCTCGTACTCCTTCATGTAGCCGTAGCCGCCGAAGACCTGGATCGCGTCGAGGCCATTCTTCACGTAGCAGTCGGAGACGTGCAGCTTGGCCAGCGCCGCCTCCACCGTGCAGTCGCGCCCCGCCTCCTTCAGCCG
The DNA here is from genome assembly GCA_016872815.1 of Planctomycetota bacterium. Lineage (GTDB taxonomy): Bacteria > Planctomycetota > B15-G4 > B15-G4 > SIAN01 > SIAN01. The sequence goes on along the minus strand of VGYY01000018.1, from coordinate 1,698 downwards.
GCCGATCCGGTAGACCAGCGGCCGGCAGGTGTCGAGCCGCAGCCGCATGTCGACCAGCTTGTTGGCGACCGACTGGAACTTGCCGATCGACTGACCGAACTGCCGGCGCTGGCGTGCATGGTCGAGGCAGCGCTCGAGCTGCCGGCGCATCACGCCGAGGCAGTTGGCGAGGATGCAGCCGCGCTCCCACTCCATCGACGACTCGAACACGCCGACGCCGCGCCCCTCGCGACCGAGGCGGTCGATGACGGGGACGCGCACGCCGTCGAAGACCACCTCCGCCATCGGCGAGGTGCGCAGCCCCAGCTTCTCGATCCGCTTGGAGATCGTGACCCCTTTCGCGTGGGCGTCGACGATGAAGCCGGTCACCCCCATCGCGCCGAGCTTCGGGTCGATCGTCGCGTAGGCGACGATCACGTCGGCGACCGGCGCGTTGGTCACGAACATCTTGGTGCCGTCGAGCACGTAATGGTCGCCGTCGCGGCGTGCGCGCGTGCGCATGGCGAAGACGTCGGAACCCGAGTCGGGTTCGCTGGCGCCGTTGGCGCCGACCTTGCTCCCGTCCAGGAGGCCGGGCAACCAGCGCTCCCGCTGGTCCGGAGTGCCCCACTGCACCAGCGGCATCGTGTTGGTCCAGAGGTGGGCGTTGATCGAGAACAGCAGCCCCTGGTCCTTGGCCCCGTAGCCGAGCCCTTCCATCACCGCGATGACGTCGGTGATCGGCAGGCCGAGCCCCCCCATCGCCTTCGGCACCGGCATCGCGAGCACGCCGAACTCGGCGGCCGCCTTCCACGCGGCCCGGTCGAACGCTTCATCGCGATCGGCGGCGATCACGTCGTTGCAGAGATGGTGGCGCGCGAAATCGACGGCGGCATCGTGCCAGCCGCGCTGCTCGTCGCTGAATTCGAGGTCCAAGGAAGCTCCCTTCGCGCCCGTCCGGCGGCCGCACGCGCGACGGGAGTTCCCCCGATCGGCGCGATCGTCCGCCGGCCTGCAGTCGCCGCCCACCGCCCTCGCCGGAGCGCGGCCAAAGCGTAACTTCCGCGCCCCGCGCTTCCCCCGAGACCCCGCCACCACGCCATGCCCCGCTCCGTGCGCACCGCGCGATCGCTGGACGCGCCAGCCACGACCGCCGCGAGCGACCGCCTGCCGACGCGGGTGGCCCTGTTCGCCGCGGCACTGCTGCTTCCGGGCTGTTTCTTCGACCTGCCCGACGGCGTGACGATCGCCGGAGCGCTGGCGTGGCGCGACGGCGCGCCCCCCTGCAGCGGCTTCTGGACGATGTACGCGCCCGGCTCGTTCGGCCTGCTCGCCGCGCTGTTCGCGTGTTTCGGCGAGCATTTGCTGGTGGCCGCCTTCGCTGCGGTCGCCCTGCTCGGGGCCGCGACGGGTGCGTTCGCAGCGCTGCTGCAGCGCGCCGGCGTCGAGCGCCGCCTCGCCGCCGCCGCCGCGCTGCTCTTCGCGCTGTCGCAGTTCCGCACCGCACCGACGCTCACCGGCTGGCACGCCGCACTGCTGCTGCTGCTGCTCGGCGCGAATCGGCTGCTGGCCGGGGCGCCGCTCGCCGGCGGGGCATTGCTCGGGCTGGCGGCGTGGTTCAAGCACGATGTCGCGGCCTATGTCGCGGCCGCCCTGATCGCCGCGCAATGGCTGGCCGGCGCGCCGTGGCGGGTGCAGGCGGTCCGCACCGCCGCCGCG